>JAFDDT010000013.1 GCA_019310725.1 Deltaproteobacteria bacterium
TCACTGGGAAAGGGACTGGTGTTGTTTCTGTTACTGTGTAGACACCTTTGAGATTGGAGCACATAGGTATGAGAACATTTGGATTGGCGATAAGGCATGTCAAATGACAGAAGAGAGTTGTGGGCGATATGGGGGAGTGGAGGTGTCCCCCTTGATTTCCCAGCTAAACAGCGACTCATAGAGAGACAATTCAATGGATGTAGTGGGGTTATGCGGTCACCACGACCGGTGCATCAATAACTTCTGTTACCTGGGTAAGCGCGTGAGCATCAACTACGCAAGCAACACACAGGCGCATATGTCCAATGCAAACGGAACCCTGTGTACCTGTATCACAGGAGCGGTAGACGGTCGCTAAGGGGTCATCTCGGTCCAGGGCCAGAGGGAAAGAGCCAGTCAAATGATTTCGTTCTCCCAGAGCATCTCGCAGAAAATTTGCCAAGGTAAAATGGTCACATTCGAAGCCAATTTCCTCGGCAGAGGATCCCTTGAAATAATATAAGCTTTTTTGCATGTGTTCTCCTCTTGGAATAAATGGAGCCCCTTTGTCCTCTCTCCCGCTTTTTCGGAAGACTTGATTTCTATGGCAACTTCAGACTCTCCTAGAATAAGATCAACTTCTGCACCACTGGCCGTTCTCCAAAAAGTGATAGGGAATTCTAACTTGCTGTAATGCCTGTAGGCCCAACATTCTTGAAGAATAAAATGCTCAAAGGCTCTCCCATACTCTCTCGTGCCTGGTGCAAGGGAATTATACATTAGCAGGGCAGAGACGATTCCAATGTCAAAAAAGAAGAACTTAGAGGTTTCAATGAGTCTTCTTTTCTTTGATTTCTTCCAGGGCAACAACGGTCTCCCTATGAGGGTATCTTCAAGTATTTGATAAAACTCACGGATAGTTTTAACAGAAACACCAGTTTCCCTTGCAGCGTTAGAATAATTCAACAACATTCCATTGGTAATGGCTGCAGAGTGTAAGAATCTGGAAAATGCTGGCAAATTCCTCGTTAACGCTTCGGCTTGGATTTCTTCTTTGAGATAGTCGTTGACATAAGCCTTAAGGTCCATTTGACTGTCGGACGATAGATAGTGGGATGGTAGGAGCCCAGATACCAGCGCCCTCTCCAACTGGAACTCTTTCAGTTCTCGTGTCACAAAAGGATAGAGTTCAAAGCGCCAAGCCCTTCCCCCTAATAAATTGGCCTTCGCTCTTCCAAATTTCCGGGCGCTTGAACCAGATAGAATAAACTGGTAGCCTTTATTCTCGATCAACCAATGGATTTCATCCATCAAATGGGGAATCTTTTGAACTTCGTCAATGACAACTGTTTTGGAAGACTGTGCCTCAAGCATTTGACGTAGTCGGGTAGGTCTCTGGCTCAATGACAAGAAAAGGTCGTAGTCTAGCAAGTCTATCCAGAAAGCATGAGAGAATTGCTGTCTCAATAACGTAGTCTTACCAGTTTTCCTAGGCCCCCACAAGAAGGCAGAGCGATCTGAGGGAGCGTCGATCTTTTGAAACCTTCGTATAAATCTTGTGTTCTCCATGGGTGATTTATATGATAGTTTTTCCTTTAAGTCAAATTATTTGTGATAATTTGGATAAAGCTCTCAATTATCGGAATTCATCTTTTGAATCTGGCAGACGGGCACGGAAGAGGAGGTTTTTGCTGAACTCGTTTTTTGTATATTGACACCTATGGCCCGAGGGAAAATGTGCTGTGTGGCTGTAGAGAATATGGTGAGAAGCGGCGTTTTATTTACTGGAGATAGCACCCAAATTGCCAGAGAGTTGATTGGAGCCCGATTTATCAATAAGAAATCAGCGTATATTGTAGAAGCACGAGAAAAATTCTTGCAGGTGGGCACCACCATTTCTCTCAAATCCATAATCAGCAGCATGAATGATAGCCATAAGGCACGAGAGTGGCTTGCTCGGAACGTAAAGGCATCGGTTACAAGGAGGCCAGCCATTTCTTAAGGAACATCGGGTTTGAGCAGAATCTGGCGATTCTGGACCGGCACATACTCAAGAACCTCAAATGGTTTGGTGTGATAGAGGAAATTTCAGGTTCATTAACTAAAAGACAATATTTCGACATAGAAAAGAGAATGCTGGAATTCTCAAAGGCCATACACATACCAATGAGCTATCTTGATTTTGTGATGTGGTATAAGGAGACGGGGGCGACACTGAAATGAATGCGCCGAACACAGTATGATTCCCTTGCTTTTCTGTGGAGTTTCCGAGCGCTGAGTCTTGCCAGGTGCTTTTAGGTTTACCTGGATAATGGATAGCTGTCCGGGGTTTTTGCCCCTAGGGTGCCCCATTTTTTGAGGTGCTGTTTTCTTTTCCGGTATCGTATCGATCAATAACGGCTAGGGCTTTTTCTAATCTTTTTAGAGAGGCTTCAAGAAAAAGACCTTCTAGGACCTTAAGTGGAATTCATTTGACTGAAAGCGATAAACCATTTAAGGTACCCTAGAGGATAATACCAGGTATCGGATTTAAGCAATTGCAAGGCAAATCAAGAACCACTAATAGATTCAGCATGTTTAGGATTTACGGGATACTATCTAACTATGATAGAGAAGTAGATTAAAACAAACCGGAAGATAGTCAGTTTCTGTGAGAGAGCATCAGAAGAGTTGGCCAATTTGGACAGCTACCTATGATTTTAGGGTCAAGATATATGCTTTCGCTTGGAGGTATTCACGGTATGATAACAGAATATATTGAGGAGGCCTTAAGAAGGGCGCGATATGAGATTATTGAAGATGAAGATCCCTATTATGGCGAGGTTGTGGAACTTAAGGGGGTTTGGGCTACAGGGAAGACTCTGGAGCAATGCAGAGAAAACCTCAAAGATGTTATTGAAGGGTGGATATTATTAAGCCTAAAGAAGGGACTTCCAATTCCAAAGCTCGGGGATTGTGAGATAAAAGAAATGCAGGAAGCTGTAGCATAAATGTCAAAGTTAAGCCCGGTTTCTTTTGGTGAACTTGTCAAGAAACTTAGGATCTTCGGTTTTGAGGGGCCCCACAGTGGCGGTAAACATTTGTATATGTTGCGGGAGGATCTGAGGCTGACCATTCCAAATCCTCATAAAAAGAAAATAAGTGTAGATCTCCTCATGAGAATACTGAGGCAAGCCGGAATAACACGAGAGGAATGGATAGAAAAGTGAACATCTTTTCCCTTTGCATTTGAGCTCGCCTACACCGGAAAATCAGAGATTACCACAGGTTAAGGGAATTACTGACGGGCTGGATTACGAACTTCTTTAGAAGCAGTTAATCCCGCAGCATACTGTAGAGAATCCAAAATATCTTCCCTGGTAATCCCATACTCCTCACACACCTTTTCATAAGTCATGCCTCTAGCCAGCGAGCCTACTACAATACTTACAGGTATGCGAGTTCCCTTGATAATGCGCTTGCCGTGGATGATCTTTTTGTCAATTATGTTTGGTATTTTGCTGACCTCAACTTATTTCGGCGCTCAGTCTCTCTATATAAGCCTTATTGGTTGGATTGGGTTGGTTTTTCAAGGCCGAAAGGCTGTCCCCTATCTCGTTACTTCCCACCTCTATACAGATTGCGGGTAAAGCCTTTTTTCATCAGGTTTTTGTGATAGGCAAAGTCTGCGATCATGGCATAGGTGAGCATATGGAGAATTTTCTTGAAAAGGGAACGATTATCGGCAAAAATCGACGTCAATTATAGATGAAACATATTCATGGCCAAAAACCCGCGGCTGCCACAAAGATTTCCGCCGCCGCCGGAGTTTTCATCAAAGAAGCGCATCGTAGAGAGAGAAGAGCTAAGAGCAGTTACACCAGTTGGAGGGATTATGATTGTCAGAAACATAAGAGACAAAGAGGTTCTGGACACGACCTATCTGGCCCATGGTGGGGCCATAGCACAGATGATACTCGACCGAAGGACTTTGAAAGAGATAGGATTCCTGGCCATCGCAATGCTTGCACCAGGGAAGACTATCGAGGCGCATGTTGATCCCATGGAAGAGATCTATTTTATCATGACTGGCGAGGGAGAGATGAGTGTGGATAACGAAACACGGCATGTAAAGCCGGGCGATGCCACATGGATCCCAACCGGGTCAAGTCATGCACTCACCAATAGCGGAAACGAGGACTGTGTAATCCTCGTTATTGCATCACCGGCGTGGTGATGAAACTAGACCTCGAAGAAAAAGGAATTCTTGCTTTGTGAGAAGAACCAGGTTTTTCAGTTAGGCCTTTCGTTTCATCCAATATCTGTTCTCTCTAAAACCAAAGCTCAAATCGGAAATCAATTAGAGAATATCGAATATTATTCTAGATATGAAGGTCAGAGAGTCTTTGGAACATTTACATACCTGAATGTTTCTGCCATGCATTCTGGTGAAGATCCTATTGAGAATTCGGAGATTGAAACTGAAGGGCTTTTTACAAAGTGCTATTTTTTTCTTGACAAAAGTATCAATTGATACTATATACATATGACAAGGCCCTCTTACAAAGAACTTTATAACAAGATCAAAAGGGCAAAAGAGGCCGTATTAGGAAACCGAATCGCTTTTGTAGATCCGTCGGTCATTGCTGCTGATGTATTAGAGATAGGCTGCCTGGTTGAAGACATTTTAGACGTTCTTACTGACATATTGAATGAAATAAGCCCCGCTAATTATGCTGGGACAAGTCCCCCACAGCGCTCTTATGAGGCTGACATTGAGGGGTGCGAACTCTTTTCCTTTAAGTGGGAAAGCACGCGACTAGGATGCGAAATCTATCTAAAGTTTGCATTTAAAGATGACTTAATGTGGCTTGTATCGTTTCACCAACACAGGGAAACGAAGGGAGGACAAAATGGCAAGAAAGGCCTTAAACTGCCCAAATGGCCATGGAGAAATGCAGATTAGGAAATCAAGAAAAAGCACGAAATTTCGGGGTGTAGATATAACTTTTTCAACAGAGTGTTACATATGTCCGGTTTGCGGGATAGAAGCAGGCTTCATCGACCAGACATCTGCAACCCAGAGAGCTATTTCAGACGCCTACCGTAAGGCAGCTAGTCTTTTGACAGGCAAGGAAATACGTGAAGGTAGAAAAAGGCTCAACTTAAGCCAAGATGCTCTTGCAAAGCGGATGAATGTTGGTATCGCGAGCATAAAGAGATGGGAAGGAGGGCTAATTCAAACTAGGGCTATGGATAATGCCCTTCGCCATGCTCTCCAAGGCGACATAGTTGGAGATAAATATATTGGTAATCGAACGTTCTCTGTAGCGAGGATAAAACTTGTTTTGGCGCATTTAGAATCTACTCTTGGCAAGAAGCTCCTGAAAAAAGGTGACAGAATGCTCTTTGCTGCCAAGTATCTCTGGTATGCAGATATGGTGGCTTTCAGGGAATTAGGAAAGAGTATGACGGGCTCCACTTACGCACGCCTCCCCCTGGGCCCGCAGCTTAATAACTACCGAGACCTGATTGATGAGATAAAAAATGCAGATGAAGCAAGTGCTGAACCGCTTACACCAGAAGAAGAAAGGATTATCACCAGAATTTCAAGAACCTTTCCCAGGGAGCCCATGGTAATTGCCGCAGCGCATCGAGAAATAGTATGGAAGAGAAAAAGTGCAGGGGAAATTATTCCCTATTCCGATTCAGTGGAATTGAATGAGTTATGACAATCAAATCCATTCAGATACAGGAACTCCCACCGGTCTTGCTAAATTTGACCCGAAGCATAGAAAGAGATTATCGACAATAATCATGGGCAGGGGAAAAGAATGGTTCTGCCATTTTATAGGTTTCTCCCCTGCTGGCCTTTTTTTTTGGCTAACCTTGAGTCGTATTGCATAAGGTGTTTTCTTCTCAAAATAACCCTTAACCGAGGGTGTTATGAGCTGATTACTTGAACCCCGTTTCTCGTCTTTTGAGAGGCAGGGTTTTTCGTTCTGGGGACGTTTCTTGAAAAAGAATGGCCGATACCCTGAAACAAGGAGTCTAGTATGGAAGCATTTGGAGTATTCTATATGATAGTGGCTATTTTTCTCATTATTGTAGCTATCTTATCCTTACTTATGCCTTTTTTTGTCCTAAGGATAAGGAATGAGATCATTTCGATGAATAAGAAGATGTCTGAGCTTATTGAACTCCTTGCTGGCCAGAGCAGCACAGTTAAGACAGAATATTCCGAATACCCTGGCAAAGAAAAATAACCATGCCCTCATTGTGGTTCAAGAACCAGAGAATGAGACTATGAATGTGGGAATTTTGATAAAAGGGAGAGGCCGATATGGAAAGCTTTTTCTAAAGACGACTCTATCAGTTACAAAAGTTACCTAGTGGATCGCCATGCAAAATACAACACAGCCGAGAGTTATGTTAAAGAAGTTCTTGAACGAAAAGAGTCTATGTATCGTTTAATGTGTACTGACCAGGATTTGGACTGACACTTAGCTGGGCCGCGTCTCAATAGTGCATGACAGCTCAATATCGGATTTTGAGAGTTAATCCTCAATGGGTTCCAACTATTTGAAACGGAAATAAACAGAACGGCTAAAGGCAATCAAGTGATTGATTCATCTTGCTATACGTAAACAGTTTCCAGTAATCGCAATTCATGACTGATACCAAACAATGATGCCAGGAATAACTGAAACGCTGTAAGACGATATCAAAGGGTTCCCCTTCCTATTGTAAGATCAAATCTCGCTAGAAGACATCATAGGCATAGGCCCCCTAAAGCGCTTCCGCGCCTCCTGCAGTCGGTTGCGGAGCGGCTTCATGCCGTTACCTTTCCGGGAAGGTTTTCCTGAATCATCCAGCGACGGTTGCAAGGCCCCTTTCGAGGACCGGTCGGATCGAGCTTTCGGTACCCCTTGACGGGAACCTCTGAAAGAGGCTCTAGACAGGCTGGATCAACACCCTGAAATTCGAGTACCCAACCAAGACGCTTTGCCGTTGCTGTGTCAAGCTTGGAAGCGTACTCGACAACCCGGTTTAAATCGAGCTCATTCCCTCTCACGTCGAATGCATGAAGGACCTCAGCAAAGTCCCCGCAGTATTGTGGCATGGAAAGACCGTCAAGCAGTGTTCTTTCCGGATCCGTGATGGTCACACGAGCTTCCTGGATCCATACCTTCTCCGTTCCGAAGTACCGCTCGGGCTTGACCTGGACGAATTGGTAGATCGTATCGCCAACGGGATACTCATGGCTGGTTCCCTTGGCCTTGGCACCGCGCACCCGGGGTACAGAGGCATCCGTGCTTGTAAGCACAAATATCTTCCTGGGGGTTTGTTCCGTCAGACCATGATGGTGCATGGCCGACCAGTGGCTGATCGCTGCCGGACTGACCAAGGCCATTGCGACCTCATAGTCATGTGCTGGAGTGACCCCTGGAACCGAGACAGATAGGGCATAAAGTCCCCGACGCAGGGACACGATCCATCCATTGCGACGCAGGTGGTAGAGCGCCTCGCCAAGGTAGGACTCCTTTAGGCTTACCTCAGGGGCGAGCTCCCGGGCCCGCTCCGTAGAAAAGATGCGGTCCCCTTCGGCTGCGATTCGCCGTATAAGCTCTACACCTACCTGGGTCTTCTTTAGCTTTTGCCTTGTAATCATTGGAGAATGTCCAATCTTTGCCGCCTGAAAACTAAAATCATTGTTAGATAATTTATGTCAAAAATTGGATAATGTCAAATGTTTGCCACCTAAAAGCAAAATACTAATACCTGGGATATACCGTGGATGAGCAAGTGGAAAAAGAAAAAAGGTAAACAGGCTATGTTGATCACGCTGCCCTACCAAATTCCTTAACTATGTAGTCGTCATAGCTTTTCTCAGTGTGGAAGTCCCGCCCTTGACTGGGTAAACCTTTCAGACTTGACTAAGTTAGAGCCTGCTTTGACGTTACCGTGGGAGAGCTTTGATCAGGTTGGCGAATTCTGTGAGGTCTTTTATGGTGTAACGGTCCTTCGGTTTGTTGCCGTCTCTGTCGAGGAAGTATGCCTGCATGCCCAGACGTTTGGGGATGAGGTAGTCGAATTCATAGTGGTCCCCTACGTGGGTAGCATCTGACGGTTTCCTTCCCATAATTTCGTAGATCTGCTCGTAACATTCAGGTGTCTTTTTAACCTGCCCGAAATCTGATGTGGTTGAAAAGGTTCTGACAAAGTAATTTGCGATTTCTGTCTCTTTGGTCTCGATTTCAACAAATTCCCGGGCTGCATTGGATATTATGATAAGATCATAGGATGGGGCCAGATCCTCCATCACAGCCTTTACCTCCGGGAAAAGATTGACCTTATCCCTGTGTTCTTCCATGAGGTCTTGCCAGCTTCCGGGGAGCTCAAAGAAGCGAAACCAGTATGCAATATCATACCATTCCAGGGAAGCGTCGCCAACCCTTTGGTATTCGCCAATTACGATGGACTTGGCTTTGGAGAGGCTCATGTCGTTCTTTTTGGAATAAAGGTGGGGGATGCCAATCTCCCATACGAATGTATTATAGGTGGGATCAATGAGGGTGCAATCTAAGTCAAAGGAGATTAGTTTTTTCTTGTTCATTATTTCTCTCACCTACTCCTTGTAGTCGTTAGAGTACACAGAGAGCACAGAGGGGGTTTGTGTTTCCATTAGTAAAATCTACAGGTGTTGTCAATGGGAATCAGGGACTGTGGTTTCCCAAATATTTCCTCAAATATGTCGCTGTGTAAGATCTTTTGCCATTATTGAGAATCTCTAGGGGTGAACCGGTTGCTATCACGTAGCCCCCTTTGTCGCCCCCCTCCGGGCCAAGGTCAATAATGTAATCGGCCTCCTTTATTATCTCCATGTTATGTTCAATCACGGCGACGGTGTTTCCCTTGTCTACAAGGGCCTGTAATACCTGGATCAAGGTTGAGATATCAGCCACGTGCAGTCCTGTTGTGGGTTCATCCAGGATGTAAAAAGTATGACTATTTGAAGGCTTGGCCAACTCTTTTGCAATCTTGATCCTCTGGGCCTCGCCACCAGAAAGTGTAGGGCTTGGCTGCCCCAAGGTAAGATAACCCAGGCCTATTGCGCACACCACCTGGAGTGCACGCCTGATCCTTGGCACTGCCGAAAAAAAGCTCGCAGCCTCTTCAAAGGTAAGGTTCAAGACCTCCCCCATGTTCATTCCCTTGTAGGTGATTTCCAGTGTTTCCCGGTTGTACCTGCTACCTTCACATACCTCGCAGTGTATGTGCACATCTGGCAAAAAACTCATCTCCACCTTGATTGAACCACGGCCTTTGCAGGCCTCGCACCTGCCGCCAGGCACATTAAATGAAAACCTTCCCGGCCGGTATCCCCGCGCCCGGGCTGCTGGTGTCATCGAAAGGAGCGTTCGTATTTCAGACAGGACCCCAATATAGGAGATCGGGACCGAACGGGTTGTAAGGCCAATAGGGGAATGATCCACCTCCAGAACCTTGCTGATTGACTCCCATCTCTCGATGCCCTTACAAGCCCCTGCCCCTGCCTGTTTCTTGAGCAATCGGTTACGCAGTCCTTTGTACAGAACATCTTTGAGGAGGGTAGATTTTCCCGAGCCCGATACACCGGTTATGCAGATCAAGGTCTCCAGGGGAAAGTCAGCATCGATCTCTTTGAGGTTGTGTTCGGTTGCGTTTTGGACTTTGATGTGGGGAAGGGTGTTATATGGCCTGAGGCGTGAGGTAATCTGCCTGGAAGGCCTCGCAAAAGATAATGCCGTTACCGATTCGGGAACCTTTTGGATGTCTTCCATGTTTCCACATGCCACCAATTGCCCACCTTTTCTGCCAGCCCCGGGCCCCAGATCAATGATATGATCGGCCTCCCTGATGGTTTCTTCATCATGCTCTACGACCAGGATGGTATTTCCCCTATCTTTGAGGTCCTGAAGGGCATCAAGTAGCATCCTCGTGTCTCTGGGGTGGAGGCCGATAGTCGGTTCGTCAAGGACGTAGCAGACGCCGGTGAGGTTAGACCCAAGCTGCGCCGCTAGACGTATCCTCTGAGCCTCACCACCAGAAAGCGTTTCCCCGCTTCGATTCAGAGAAAGGTACGACACACCGAGCAGATTCATAAAGGAAAGGCGGGTAGTTATCTCAGCCATAATCGGTGTGGCTATCATGGCCTCCTGGCTGGTGAAGGAAAACCCACCAAGGATCTCCTGGAGTTTGTCAGCTGGATGCTGAACCAGATCCCAGATAGAATAGCCCTTAATCTTCACGGTCAGGGCTTCTGGTCGTAATCTGCTTCCCCCGCATCGGTGACAGACCATGCGATTTTCATCATCGATCCCCCTGAGATCGACTAGCTGGCCCAGCCCTTCGCAAACAGGACAGGCGCCATGTTTGCTGTTGAAAGAGAAAAGCCGCGGATCAAGCTCTCTCGCACCAATTCCACAAGAGGGGCAAACCTTTTTGCGGGAAAAGACCTTCTCTTGTCCTTGATTATCCACAAGGATAAACGTGCCATCCCCCTCCTCAAGGGCCTTGCTTACGAGGGGGTCAAGATCAGGGCTAGGGACTGTGCCGATTACCACCTCGATGGTATGTTCCTGGTATCTGCTCAAGGACATACCTTCCTTGAGTTGTGTCACCCTGCCATCGATTCTGGCCTTTCGGTAGCCCTTGCGAATGGCCCGGTTGATTACATCCTTATGAAAACCCTTGCGTGCAGCTACAACTGGTGCCAGGACAGTTGCCTCTATTCGACTGAAATTGTCTCTGATCTTTCCTGAAATTTCTTCCTTTGACTGCGTTGACAGGACCCGGCCACAAGCAGGACACTGTTGTGAGCCGAGCTTGCAGTATAGAAGTCTTAGGAAATGGTAGATCTCAGTGAGCGTTGCCACCGTACTCCGTGGACTGGAATAGCTTATCCGCTGTTGTATAGCTATTGTAGGTGGCAGGCCTGAGACCACATCGATCTCAGGTTTCTCGAGGATTTTCATATACTGGCGCACATAGGGCGCCAGGCTCTCAAGATACCGACGCTGGCCTTCGGCAAAGAGGATATCAAAGGCAAGGGTAGATTTTCCCGAGCCGGATACACCGGTCAAAACGACCAGTTGTTGCCGTGGAATCGAGAGGCTCAGGTTCTTGAGGTTGTGTTCCCTGGCGCCCCGTATGGCGATTGCCCCAGGTACGCTTGCCGCAGGTTTGGGTGATGTCTTGAAGAATTCAAGGTCACGTTCCGGTTTGCTTGATGCTTCAAGGCATTTTTTCAAGTATCTTCCCGTATGGGAGTCAGGATGTTCAGCTACCTGTTCAGGGGTCCCTGCTACAACAACCTGACCTCCCGCATCACCGCCTTCAGGTCCCAAGTCGATTATCCAGTCTGCATTCTTTACCACATCCATATTGTGCTCAATAACGAAAACCGTATGACGTAGCTTTACCAGATTCTGAAGCACAGAAATAAGTTTTTCGATATCCGCAAAATGAAGCCCCGTGGTCGGTTCATCAAGGATAAAGACCACGGTACCACGGGCAGAGGTCTTGAGATGACGGGAAAGTTTAAGCCTCTGGGCCTCTCCTCCTGAAAGGGTATTTAAGGGTTGACCGAGCTGAACATAGCCAAGCCCCACATCAGCCAGGGGTTTGAGGGTATCCTGTATCGTGGGTTGATCCTCAAAAAAGGCAAGGGCCTGATCAACAGTCAGAGAAAGGATTTCATGGATGTTCTTATCCTTGTATGTAATCTCCAAGACCTCTTTCTTGAAGCGCTTTCCTTTGCATTGAGGGCAGGTAATAAAAACATCTGAGAGAAACTGCATCTCCACCTTTTCGCTGCCCTGCCCTCTGCAGGACTCGCACCTGCCTCCCGCAACATTGAAAGAGAAGTAACTGGGTCCAAATCCCCTGGCGAGAGCCCTGTCCGATCCAGCTAACAGGCGCCTGATCGGATCCATGGCCTTTACATAGGTAAGGAGGTTAGCCCGTGGGGTCCGGGCAATGGGTTTCTGGTCAACCAATACCACATCGACAATTTTTTCCAAACCCCTTATTGTCTTGTGGCGCCCTGGTATTCCTTCTGACTTGGATTTGACCTTCTTGATAGCCTTGTACAGGATCTCTTCGGCAAGCGTGGATTTCCCTGAGCCAGAAACACCGGTCAAACAGGTAAGAAGCCCCAGCGGTATCTTAACATCTATGTTTTTCAGGTTGTGTTCAGCCGCCCCCTCAATGGTCAGCCATGCATCTTTTGGAGGGGTATTCCGCCTATCCGGGACAGGAATACATCTTTGCCCCTTGAGATACTGGCCGGTAAGTGAGCCATTTACCGTTGAGGTAGGGCCGAAATACATGATCTCTCCGCCATGATTTCCGGCTTCCGGTCCCAGATCCAGCATAAAGTCACTCTCTCGAATAATCTCAGGGTCATGTTCAACAACAATAACGGTGTTCTGGATGTCCCTGAGCTTCTTCATTATTTTGATGAGCCGGTTATTATCCCGGGGATGGAGGCCGATGCTTGGTTCATCCAGGATATAGAGGGAATTGACCAGGGAAGATCCAAGGGCAGATGTGAGGGCTACTCTCTGCAGCTCACCACTTGAAAGGGTTCTGGATTGGCGATCAAGCGTTAGGTACCCGAGTCCCACATCGAGCAGATAGGTAAGCCTGCTTCTCAATTCATTCAGGATCAGGGCACTGGCATCGTCTCCTGACGGCACATCAAGGGATTCAAAAAAGGTACTGGCTCGCTCGATGGTCAGAGCATAAACGTGGCCGATGGTGAACCCCCCAATAGTGTAGAGGAGAGTTTCTTCCTTAAACCTTGTTCCGTTACAATCCGGACACACCGTGTACGCTCGATAGCGAGAAAGAAATACCCTCACATGCATCTTGTATTTTTTGGTCTCGAGCCACCTGAAAAACCCTCTCACACCGTAGAAGGTTTTATCTCCTTGGAAAATGAGCTCCTTGTGGGCTTCTGTAAGCTCTTTAAACGGTATGTCAGTGGGGATGCTGTTATCGTTACAGAAGTCTACAAGATCCTCAAATTCCATGTGGTGTTTCTTCCGGTCACCCCATGGTTTTACGGCACCCTGTTCAATGGAAAGGGATTTGTCTGGAATGACAAGGTCAGGATCAATGTCGATGATCTTGCCAAAACCTCTACAGGTCTCACATGCTCCTATGGGACTATTGAACGAGAAGAGGTTAGGCGTTGGCCTCGTGTAGGTTATCTTACACAGCGCACACTCGAGCTGATTGCTGTAGGATATGTGTGTGTCAGAACTTATCCACAGATCCAGGTGGCCTGCTCCAAAACGGAAGGCTTGCTCCAATGAGTCAAAAACCCGTTTCCTGTCAGAATGTCTTAATAAGAGCCGATCTATCACGATGTGGAGTTCTCCCTTCGCCTGTTTCCATTCTTCGATAGGTTTAATCTGGCCATTAACGAAGCGGCGATCGAGGCCTATTTTTCTCAATTCTTTCCACACCTGAGCTTGGCTGGCAGGCTTTGGAGAAAACGGGAAGGTGATAACGATCTCGGTGCCTTGGGCAAGCTCCTCCAGGACATTCCATATCTGCTCCGGGGTTTCCGCGACCACTGGATTTCCACATTGCCTACAATGGAGCTGCCCGAGGCGTGTGTAGAGGAGTTTTACGTAGTCTGTGATTTCGGTCATGGTGCCGATTGTTGATCGGGAGGTGCGTACAGAACTGGTGTTCTCGATTGCAATGGCTGGAGGGATGCCCTCAATCCTATCAACCTCAGGCCGATCCATTCTCTCCATGAACTGCCGGGCATACGGTGAAAAGGTCTCAACATAGCGGCGCTGGCCCTCGGCATACAGGGTATCAAAGGCCAGAGAGGATTTTCCTGAACCACTGACACCAGTGATTACCGTGATATTATTCAGTGGGATATCCAGATTCAGGTTCTTTAAGTTGTTCTGGCGAGCACCCCTAATCAGGATGGCATCGGTTGCCATATTCTCATCCTAACGTTGATGTGCCTGCAAAAAGTCCTTCTCACAGGCAATTGCGAATTATTGTCAGTAGTTAGGCCTAAGCGCATTACTCCAAATCCTGATGTTTTTGACGAGTTTGTCAACTTTAATAGGCCCACTATCTGCCCTTTATCCTGTTTGCAATCTCTTCACCTGCCACCATTCCACTCATGGAGGCCTGAATGAGACCCCTGGTAATGCCAGCACCGTCACCCACGATAAAAAGATTCTCTACCTCAGATTCAAGATGTCTTGTCAGTTTTAAGCGATGAGAGTAAAACTTTACCTCAACACCGTAGAGGAGTGTGTGCCGAGAGAAGATACCTGGTGCTAGACTGTCCAGTATCTCAAGCATCTCAATAATGTCTTTGAGATATCGATACGGGAGCACAAAGCTCAGATCGCCCGGAGTTGCATTGCGGAGAGTAGGTTTTGTAATGCATTTTGAGATCTTTTCTTTTGTTGATCTCCTGCCTGCGAGAAGATCGCCGAGCCTCTGGATGATGGCTCCCTTCCCGAGCATATTAGCAAGAGAGGCAATATACTTGCCGTATCTTATCGGATCGCGAAAGGGGTCAGTGAATGTGCTGCTTACCAGAAGCGCAAAGTTGGTGTTATCGGATTTTTTTTGGGCATAGCTGTGACCATTCACAGTGATAATGTCGTCAGATTGTTCAAGGACCACCTCACCGTATGGGTTCATACAAAAGGTCCTGACCCTGTCATCAAATGTCTTGGAATAGTAGATCAACTTTGCTTCATAGACCTCTTTGGTAAGGGGCTCGAGGATCGGTGCAGGGGCCTCTACCCGGAGTCCGATATCTACGGGGCTCGGAACCGAGGTTAAGTTCAATGCATCGGCCTGGGATTTCATCCACCCTGCCCCTATCCTGCCGGGTGCAGCCACTACAAAGCGGCTTTTAAATATCTGTCCATCTACGAGCCGTACACCAGTTACCCCGTTCTTATCAGTCAAGATCTCTTCGACCCTGCATTCAGTATTAATAGATATCTTATCATCAAGGCCTTGGCGCATCTTTTTTAGAACAGACATGCAGTTTTCTGTCCCCATGTGTCTGATCATGGTAGGCACAAAGGCGAGCCCAGCCTTTTGAGCACGTACCGCAAGGTTTTCCACCTCTTGAAGATTGCCACCAAAGAGATTTTCAGGTGCCCCGTGGGTAAGATAGATTTTGTCTACTTCTTTTAGGAGTATTTCTAATTCTCCAGGCGGTATAAACTCATTCAGAGATCCACCAACCTCTGTGGACAGGCTGAGTTTCCCGTCACTGTATGCGCCTGCCCCGCCCCATCCGCATAGGAGATCCCGTCCTGATCGCTTTTTTCTCTTGTTAATATCTTTCCCCTGCTCGATGAGCAAGACCCTATCAATGCCTATTCTACTCAGAGTTATCGAGGCGAAAACACCGGCTGGCCCGGCCCCAATAATAATCACATCATAATCACGCTTCATCGCTCTTATCCTTTCATGTATCTCGTGTTTTTGTTACTATCCAGGTTGTCTGGTTCAAGGTTCACGGTTCCTCGCTTTGCACTTTGCTTCATCTCTCTCATCCGCCTAAGACGAAACCCACGAACCCTGAACCCCTGAACCTGAGTAGTTACGTGTTTTTTATCCAAAGGTAGACGAATTATGTACAGATACCCATTGAAATCCTTATATAATATAGTTTATTGTATTATTATCTTATTCCGATAAAGAATAAAGAAAAATTACAGGAAAAGAAAAGATCATGGCTACCATTGGTGACGTTGTACTGATCTATTTTAAAGATGAGCCTACCTTTTTCGCAAGGATCGAGTCCATTGAACCTGATACAAAAAAGGATTGGCTTATAGTACAGCTCTTGATATTGGCGATTCCCCTGAGAAATGTGACCTGGATTTTAAGGGAAGAGTACATAAATGGCGCGCCATTTACCATGGAGGGGAATCCGGTGAGGATTGAGGCTGTGAACCCTCTTCCTTCCAAATCAGATTCTGAGGATATAAAGAAGAAGGCCTCTCAAAAAGAGCGAGCTCAGCAAGGAGGAAAGGTAATTCCATTCGCAAAACCAAAAAAGGACGACACAAAGGTGACAGAATAAGGGGCTGTTGCCGAAATCCCTTTTCGCTTGGTCTAAATCGTTTTTTGATAAATCTAAGGCTCGCTCCAGCCGATGTCAAAACTCGCCTTTAGGGCAGGATCACGTCATAGTGAAACCTAAGGCTATTGATTCTTAAGCTTCTTGCAAGGTATGGGATGATGTGGTATGCTTAAAGTTGTGTTGACAATGCTAATTACTTGGATTAGATAGAGTAATAGGTATGTGTAGACTACTACTGGAGGGGAGGAAACTTTATGCTCAAGGCGGTGACTATATCTTCATTGAATATGGATCCTGTAACGAATAGCCCCATAGTGATTTTAAAGGAGATTGAGGGGGACCAAACATTGCCTATCTGGATCGGTCTGCTTGAGGCAACAGCTATTGCCAGTGAAATAGAAGGGGTAAGCTTTTCTAGGCCTATGACCCATGACCTTTTGAAAAACATACTGGATAAGACAGATACCAAAGTAAAGAGGATAGAGATCTGTGACCTGAAAGATAATACCTATTATGCGATTATTCACGTGACGAGCAAAGGCAAAGCCCTGTCAATAGATTCTCGACCAAGTGATGCCCTTGCCATAGCACTCAGGGCCAGGGCGCCAATATTTGTTTCGGATGAGGTTTTGAAGAAATCTAAGCAGATTGAAGCGAGCGCTGAGGGTGTGCCTGCAGATAAGACAGAGAAAGGAAAGAAGTGGCAAGATCTTCTTGAAAAACTTGGGCCAGAGGATTTCGGAAAATATAAAGTGTAACCCCTTTCGGATTTCATCATCCAGGGGATAAAGATCACGACAAGCAATTGGTGTGAACATCCTCAGCTCATCCCTTATTGCCAGCCACAATGGCCCCTGAAAAATTTCATCGATGATAGACCTGCATACCCATTCCTTATTTAGTGACGGTGAATTAGTTCCTTCAGAACTCGTTAGACGGCTTGAGGCCATGGGCTACTCTTGTGTTGCTATAACCGATCACGTTGATTCCTCAAACCTCGACTTTGTTACCCCCCGGTTGGCTAAGGTAGCAAGAGACCTCAATCAGAGACAATCTGTTAATGTCATACCTGGTGTTGAGATCACCCATGTCCCTTCAGAGCTCATCGGATCTTTGGTTAGGGAGGCCAGGGAGTTAGGGGCAGAGATAGTCTTGGTTCATGGTGAGACTATCCTGGAGCCGCTGCCGGAAGGGACAAATAGGGCAGCCATACTTGCTGGTGTTGATATCTTGGCTCATCCTGGTCTGATAGACCTGGAGGACATTAAACTGGCTGCCGAAAGAGGGGTGTACCTCGAGATCTCCGCTCGCCAAGGGCATAGCCTTACCAATGGCCATGTTGCCAGGTGGGCAAAAGAATTCGGGGCACAACTCGTTTTGAATTCAGATGCCCACTCCATCCATGACCTTATGACCCGCCAATTTGCCCAGAGGGTGGCCCACGGTAGCGGTCTGGAAGATAAGGCTCTAGAGGAAATGCTCGCCAATTCACGAGAACTTATTGAGAAAATCCGGTGAATTAACCTCGCTGCTGGTTACTCGTTACTAGTGTCTCGTACCATAAATTCGGACATCCAAGAATAAGGTATTCGGGAATTAGTGACCGAGCTTTTTCATGAGGCATGCCCTATTCCCTCAAGGCGATATCTATAGGATCAACACACTCAACCAATGCAAAAACACGAGAATGAGAAAATCCTTAGTCTATAAGATTTTTGGGATTGTCATCGTGGGTTTCTGGCTCTTTGTTATGGCAGAGCTCGTAAAGAAAATCCATTTTGCCCCAAATAGTGCGGATTTTACCCAGAGTACGGAGAAAAGGCCCCCACCAGGAAGCTCAGAGAACTGGATGGAGATCCTTTGTAAAGGGCGCAAGGTTGGATACAGTGTTACACGGCTCACGAAGATAAAAAAGGAATTTGAGGTTAGGGAGGAAATATTTCTCACTGTTAATTTGATGGGTTCGGTCCACAAGATTATGAGTTGCACACGGGCGATGGTGGATGAGCGATTCCTGTTGAACAGGTTTGATTTTTCTCTTTCCTCTGACCTCATTACCTTTAATATCTCGGGCCAGATAGAGGGAAACAGTCTCTCTCTCGTAATGGGCGAACCAGGCAAGGAACAAGTCCAATCAATCAACCTGCCAGAAAGGCCGATGATTAGCGCTGGCCTCACACAATTCTTTGAACCTAGCACCCTCAAGATAGGAGAATCTTTCAGATTCCCTCTTTTTGATCCAGTGAGCATGACAACAAATCCTGCTATTGTAAAGGTGGTAGCAAAAGAAAAGATCAAGCTCCATGACCAGACCTATAGGGCCTTCCGGTTAGAGATGGATTTTTTGGGAAGGCCGCTGGTTTTCTGGCTTGATGAAGAGGGGGTTCCGTTAAAGGAGGAGGGTCTTATGGGGTTTACCCTCGTCAGGTCAAGTCCTATCAGGGCACAGCTCGATTTTGATGAGTCGAAAAAGCTCGATTTTTATGATCTCTCAGCCATAAGGGTTAAGAAAAAGCTAAAGAGTGCTCGAAAGCTGTCATACTTGAGGGTGGAGCTGAACCATGTTCCAGCCGCCCTCCCTATTGACAACACAAGACAGTCTCTGAACGGCAGGGTCCTATCAGTAACTAAGGAGAGCCCACCGTTTACGGCCTCATATGCACTTCCTTATGGGGGTAATGATAAGGAGCTCTTGCCCTACGTCGAGCCTGAGATGCTGATTCAGTGCGGAGATAAGGAAATAGTAAAGTTAGCGGGGGAAATAGTCGAAGATAATACTGATCCCTTTATGGCAGCCAAGGAGATTATGAGTTGGGTGTTCGAAAACCTTGAGAAGGTGCCGGTCGTATCCATTCCGGATGCAAAAGCGATTCTCACTCACCGAAAGGGAGACTGTAACGAACATGCCACTCTGTTGACCGCGTTGTTGAGGGCAGTTGGGGTTCCGGCCAGAATCGTTGTCGGCTTGGTCTATAAAGATGGAAAGTTCTACTACCATGCCTGGAATGAGGCATATCTCGACAAATGGATTTCTTTAGATGCAGTGTTGAATCAGATGCCTGTAGACGCCACTCACATTAAGCTTGTCGATGGGGGAATTGAAAAACAGATTCAAATTGTAGGAACCATTGGTACCCTTGCAGTTACTATTCTGGATTATCGATGATCATTCTCAAGAACCTTACCAAGATCTACCGCGGGATAAAGGCAGTGGATAACCTTAATCTTCAGATCCCTCAGGGAACCATCTTTGGTTTCATAGGACCAAATGGGGCAGGAAAGACCACTACGATCAAGATGATGACAGGTGTCTTGCGGCCAACCAAGGGAAGCATCTCCATAGACGGATTAGACATTGCCAAGGAACCATCTCAGGCAAAGAGAATTATCGGCTTTATTCCTGATCGGCCCTTTTTGTATGAAAAACTGAGTGGCATAGAATTCCTTAGATTCAAGGCTGGCCTGTACGGGATGGCAGGAGCGGGGTTAGATGAGGACATTTCTGATTTGCTCAACCTTTTTGAGTTGAGTGATTGGGCTGATGAGCTTATCGAATCCTACTCCCATGGCATGAGACAGCGGCTTATTATCGCCTCGGCTCTCATACACAAACCTAGGGTTATTATTGTTGATGAACCAATGGTTGCCCTGGATCCAAGGGGAGCAAAACTGGTCAAAGAGCTTTTTAAAGAAAGGGCTACAAAAGGGACTACCGTGTTTATGTCGACCCATACCCTGGCCTTAGCCCAGGAGGTATGTCAGCAGATTGCCATTGTGGATAAGGGTCAGATTGTGGCCTCAGGCACATCCAAGGATCTGGAAGAACAGGCAGGCGTGATGGGAGATCTAGAAAGGATCTTTCTTACCATAACAGGGGGGCCGACGGAGACGTGAACATATTTAGGCTGCTCATTACCCCCCGCTTTGTTGGCTTCAAAAACAATCTCAAAGGACCCGGGGGTGGGAGGAGAGTAAAGATTCTTACCCTGATTGTCGTAGGTATTCTGTTCTGGCTCGTGCTCTTTTTCCTTTTTTATCGGGTGCTTGCCTACTTTTCCTCTCAGGAGATGATCGGTGATGTTCTTGCGAGACAACTCCTCGCCATGGTGCTCTTAATATTCTTTTCCCTGCTCATCTTCAGTCACATTGTAACTGCCCTTTCTAATCTCTATCTCTCACAGGACTTAGAGCTATTTCACGCCTCCCCAGCCACGCTTACCGAGATATTTCTGAGCCGCTCTTTCTATACGGTAATTGACAGTTCCTGGATGCTTATTGTGTTTGGTCTTCCGGTGATGATGTCCTATGGTGTTGTTTACCATGCGAGCCTTGCATATTATCTGAGTCTTATCTACGTGTCTCTTCCCTTGATGATCATTGCAGCAAGTCTAGGTATCTTGATAATCATGGTTTTGGTTGGATTTTTTCCTGCCCAAAGGGCACGGGATATTATTTTTTTTCTCTCGCTTGTCGTCATTATTTGTCTCTATTTTCTGTTTCGATTTCTCAGACCTGAGAGATTGGTCAATCCGGATTCATTTATCAGCATAGCCCAGTATTTGGGTGCCCTCAAGGCCCCGGACTTGCCATACCTCCCGAGCCAGTGGGCAACAGACCTTTTGTGGACACGGTTGACCGGGTATCCTAGAGGCCAGGTATTGAACGATGTTCTGCTCTGGAGTACAGCCTTGGCCTTGATGGTTATAGATATCTGGATGGCCGGCCTTATTTACTTCAGGGGTTTCTCAAAGGCACAGGAGGCAAAAAGGAGAACCCGAGTTGGGAGAAAGATACTTGAAAATGCTATCTCGGCATTAACCAGACCGCTGGGGCCAGACACAACTTCTCTAATCGCAAAGGATGTGCGCACCTTTTTCCGGGATAACAGCCAGTGGTCTCAACTGCTCCTTTTAGGTGCCCTGGTGGTTGTTTATCTCTACAATTTCAGCGTCCTTCCTTTAGAGAGAAGTCCCATAAAATCAGTCTATCTTCAAAATGCCTTATCCTTCCTGAACATAGGGCTGGCAGGGTTTGTTATCTCTGCTCTGTCTGCACGGTTCATCTTTCCAGCGGTGAGCGCTGAAGGCAATGCCTTCTGGATTATCCTCTCTTCACCCCTTTCAGTACGGCGTTTTTTGTGGTCCAAATACTTTGCCTATCTTATCCCCATGCTCATCTTGGCAGAGGTACTAATAATTTACACCAATTACCTTTTACGGGTTACCGCCTTTATGATGGTCTTATCCTCAGTGACGATATTCCTTCTGGTCTTTGGTATTGTTGCGTTAGGGGTAGGTTTGGGCGCGATTTACCCAAATTTTAGGCACGAAAATATTGCCCAGGTGGCAACAAGCTTCGGCGGGCTGATCTACATGATAAGTAGTTCGGTGTTCATTGCTCTGGTCATTGTACTGGAGGCCGGACCTGTCTATACTATACTCTCGGCACATTTTAGAGGAGAGGCGGTTACCAACGCTCAATGGGTATGGATCACGGGCTCCTTTATTCTGGTTATCTTTGTGCAGATAGTTGCGGTGAAAAAACCAATGGAAGCTGGGTTGAAGTCTCTGAGTAGTTACGAGGGCTGAATGGCAATCGGGTTCCCCTTTGAATATGTAGGTAATCTCCACATCCATAGCACCCGCTCTGACGGCGGCGGGAGCGCAAAACAAATTGCTGAGGCAGCGAGAACAGTCGGTCTTGATTTTATAGCTCTGAATGATCATTCATACCTCACCCAACTTCATCTTGAAGACGAGGGTTATCATAAGGGCATTCCGGTCTTGGTTGGCTCTGAGATTGGCAGGATGTCCCATCATTACCTTGCCTATAATATAAGAGACCAGGTAGATGACGAAAGCTACTCACCCCAGGAGGTGATAGATGCTGTAAATAGGCAGGGTGGGTTTGGATTCTTGGCCCATCCCTTTGAAGAGGGGATGCCTTTTCTGGAGAACACTACGACCTACACCTGGAATGATTGGTCGGTCAAAGGGTATACCGGGATCTGTATCTGGAACTTTACCTCCCGGTGGAAAGAAAATGTTAAGTCTTTCTGGCATGGCATATACCACCTTATCTTTAAAACCTATACTGTAAAAGGCCCGAGCCAGAAGACCCTGGAAACGTGGGACAGTCTCTGTCTGAAAAGGCAGGTGGTAGCCTTGGGAGGCTCAGATGCTCACGGATCTTTCCTAAAGGTAGGACCGATTAAATTTACACCTCTGTCATACCGGTATCTCTTGGGAACCATCAATACCCATATCCTGACATCTTCGCCACTGAAGGGAGATTTCACAACGGATAAAGGAATCATCTACGCCTCCCTCAGGGCGGGCACCTGCTTTGTTGCCCACGATGGTCTTTCTCCTGCAAAGGGTTTCAGGTTTTACTTCACCAGGAATAAGGACGAAAGCAGGGTTGAGATGGGGCAGGAGGATGCATTTAGCCCCGGGACATTGGTAAGCGAGTTACCCGAAGGCGGAATGATAAGAATTATTAAGGACGGATCTCTCTTTAAAAAAGGATATGGCGGCGGGTTATCCATCAAAATTACCGAGAACGGTGTATACAGGGTAGAGGTATTCCGAAAAATGCCACTCTTTGGATGGAGGCCATGGATTTTTTCTAACCCGATTTATCTCCGGTGAAAGAGGCGGGGCTTAGGTCTTTACTATTTTGACAAGAGTTTTCAAACCAGATATCATAACGCAAAGATTCATCAAGCAGCCTTTGCCCTCCCGGAGCACCTGAGAGAAGATTTTGAGAATTAACCTCTGAGAGTGTTCTTTGTTTTCACATATAGTTTAATGATGGGATTATGAAAATCATATTTCATTCTGACTTTTATCAGGTGTATACCTCAGATCCGGCGGCCGCCCCTGAGAGAATGGAAAGCATCGTGAACGTGATTTCCGGGCACTATGAATTTACCGAACCCACTGCTGCCACGGAAGAGGATATTGCTGCTGTTCACACCTTGTCCCACGTAGAATATGTTAAGGGATGCGGTCTCTATGATATCTCGGCCCTTGCTGCTGGCGGAGCTATTCAGGCTGCATCAGAGGGATTGAAAGAGCCGAGGTTTGCCCTGATCAGGCCTCCCGGCCATCACGCCTCCACTGATAACTCATGGGGATTTTGTTATTTTAACAATATGGCTATTGCCCTGGAAAAACTAAAGAGAGAAAAGGCCATTGAATATGCCGTATGCGTTCACAGGTTCAGGGTTCAACGTTCAGGGTTAAGGGCAAAGAAGGCAGTGAAGACCAGAAGTCCTCGTTAAAAATGCTGATTTTCCCAAGTAATTGCCAATTTGGGTCCAAATTTTGGATTAGGCCTAACGATAATGACGCTTTTCTCGTAAATACACATTCTAAATGGAGTCCGGGGACGAGAATGGAACCTTGAACCTCTGAACCTTTGAACCCGTGAACGCATATCAGCCGGATTTGATAATCATAAAGATGATTGGGGAGGGTTGCTGGAAACAGAGGACTATACGACCATAGGGAAAATGGTCAGGGAGCGGTGTGAGAAGGTGAGATGCGGCTATTTTGCTATTCTTGAGGGCGGTTACAACCACCAGGTGTTGGGTTATAATGTGCTGGCCCTTTTGCAGGGTATGGCAGGATCATAGAGACATGAGTTGTTTCGCTAGATTATAGGTTCAGATTAGGGATAATGATCTGGAATTTTTGGTGAGGGGAGCACAAAGAGGGTCACAAGATAGATGAGGTAAGATCATGAAAAAGAGGTTCTTCATAGCCTGTTTGTTTTCCACCATTATTTCTCTTGTTTTTGCTCAGGTGTGTTTTGCAAAAGAGAGGCAATTGGGTTATGTCAGCTCTCGCACCGGAGACGTTAAGGTGAGGAGAGCGAAAAAGACGGTATGGACACCGGTTGAACTCAGTATGCCTGTGTATTTTGGGGACCACATAAGAACCTGGGAAAACAGCAGAGTAACAATCACCCTTGTTGACCGAAGTTCACTTGAAATCCATTCCAATACTCATATAGCATTAAATACCATTGTCTCACCGGTAGAAAAGAAAAACTCGGTGCTACTATTTTTTGGAAGAATATGGAACAAGGTAAGGAAAACAATTGTGCAAATGAAAGGCTATGAAGTTCAAACACCAACTGCTGTGCTTGGCGTGAGAGGAACTGAATTTGATATTGCCTCATATGAAGATGGAACTATGATAATTCGAGTGGATTCTGGCAAAGTTACTGTGGATAGTGAAACAGATCAGCGTACTCTTTGTTCAAATCAAGGCACTCAACTCTCATTTGATGCAAAAAAGATAGTAGTGGAACCTGATTATAGGCCTGAGTGGGAGAGAGCCGAAAAAGATGCCAGAAAAAATCTCTTTGCAGATGGCAAAAAGTATGGTGGTTTTGTATACACCCAGATACATAGACAAACAGATTACTTAAAGGGTCTTGTTGACAAAGTCAATACATTGACAGCAGAGAGAGAAAGATATGTATTAATGGCGAAAGAGGCCCGGAAACGTGGTGACGAGATAGGGTACGAGTCCTCTATGTCTGAGGTCAAGAAGATAAGTAGAGAGATACTGGAGTTGAACAAAAGAATTGCCTTCAACGGAAGGCGGTTAGAATGCGACTTTGGGCTTTTCTCTCATTATGGGTATCTGGCCAAGCATCCTGAATTGTCAAAGAAATTCCACGGAAAGGAATTCATATTGAAGCAATTGGACAATATTGAGATGATACATGCTGAGTTCAATGCTATGATTGAAGAAGGGATGAAGCTGTCAATGAAAGATATGGAAGATCTTATGGATGAGATGAAGGGAAAGGTAGAAGAATTCAGGGAAAGCAGAGAAAAGAAGGACCCTTTTGAAGAATTGGATAAAGATTGACAAACTCGCAAAAAGTCGATTTTGCTCTATCCGTGAGCATTTTGGGCGCGCTTAGGATCTTCAGCTAAAATGCTAAAACTCGCTATAATGCCCTCAAACAGTTAGCATTTCTTAACGCTGAACATCTCAAGTGCTTTTCTCCCAAAATGCTCAATCTCGTTCACAAAACATTTTTTGCGAGTTTGTCAACCGAAATTTCTTGCTCTGGAAAGATGACAGAGCGGACATCTTAGAAATGAAAGCCAATGCAGGGAGTACTATGATGACAATGGGGATACGTTGGATTGACGGGTTTGGAAAGAGCAGAGTGAAAACCTGTTTTCTTATCTTACTCTCTCTTAGTGTCTTTTTCGGATGCGCAACCAGTGACAAAGAGGTAAGGCCGCCAGATAAACCTGTTGTCCCTGAAATGACAATTGATAAAGGAATCGACAAATTGGCCCACGAGGTTTCACAATCACTGGCACCAGAGAAGCGACCGAGCATAGCAGTTGTGGACCTGCTTGGGCCAAATGACGACCATACCCAGTTGGGCTCCTACATCTCCGAGAAGCTTATCACCCGGCTATTCAAATCAGGGAGGTTCGAAAAGGTTCTGGAGCGGAAGCTCCTGCAAGACCTTTTGGTGCAGCAGAAGGTTGAGATGGAGGGATATTTTGATCAGGCTACGGTGAAGTCTATCTGCGGAAAGATCGGAGTCGACGCAATGGTCATGGGATTTGTGACAGATTGCGGACCAATAGTTGATGTGAATATCCGGCTTATCGACACGAACGGGGAAATTTTGAGTGTGGCTGAAGCACAGATTGATAAAGACGCCGGTGTTAAGAGCATGCTCCGGGGAGTAAAGATGGCCACCCTCACGGTGGCCATCACTCCGCCAGACGTAGAGGCGTCCGTGGCAGTGGGTGAACGGATGGTAAACAGCACCGACGGCATTGCCGTTTTCAGACATGTCCCGCAGGGCAAGCGGAGCATTATCGTTACTGCCAAAGGGTATGAGATAGTCCAGGAGAGTACCTATCTGAACGATGACAGAAGCATCACTATTCCCCTCACTTCAAAAAGGGGCACCTTAACCCTCAGAATAGCGCCTCCTCAAGGGGAAATCCTTTTTGATGGTGAAGCCAAAGGTAAGGCCTCCCAGGGGGTCATGGTCTTAAAGGATGTGACTTCAGGTAAACACACCATCCTGGCACGGGCAGATGGCTATCTGCCAGAAGTACGGGAGATCGAATTTTACGAGAATAAAACACTTTTCATCACACTCCTGGCTGATCCCCTGGTCACGATTGCCAACCTCAAACAGGAGAGGCCGAGTTTCAATATAGATATCTGGACAAATAAGAGTACCTATCGCGTGGGTGAAGAAATTCGTTTCTCCTTTCGCTCAGATCGGGACTGTTACCTGACACTGATAGACTATGAGCCAAACGGAAAGGTAAAGATCCTTTTCCCCAACCGGTACCATCAGAATAGTTTCATAAAGGCAGGCAGAACGCACATAATCCCTGGCAGGGAATATGGATTCAAGCTCACCATAGAGCCTCCCATTGGGATTGAAAAGATCAAGGCGATCGCCACCACCAAGCGGCTCTCCCTCTTTGACCTCGACTTCTCGAAAGGCTTCTTTCCCCCAGTTGAGAGAATCAACACCAGAG
>JAFDDT010000149.1 GCA_019310725.1 Deltaproteobacteria bacterium
AGAACTCTGAACCCCTGTCCGCCTATCTTTCTGGCGGAGTGAACCTTGAAACCTGAACTCTGAACCTTGAACCTTGAACCTCCTTTAACATGAAAATCATCTTTCATGAAAACTTTAAAAGCACAGATTATGCTTCAAACGGGGCATCAGCACCAGGCCGAATGGAAGGCATTATCACAGCGCTGGTGAACGAAGGTAATTATGAAATCATTTCACCTGAGCCGGCACTATATGAAGATTTGGCGCGGGCACATTCCCGGGCTCATATCGCTAACATCGCACGGAATACCAGGTTATTTGAAATGGCTTCGTTAGCTACCGGTGGAGCCATATTAGCGTCAGAAATTGCTTTCAAAGGGGAGCCCGCATTCGCGTGTATCCGGCCTCCAGGTCATCACGCATCAAGAAACTCCAGCTGGGGATATTGTGTGTTCTGTAATTTGGGTATCGCACTCCTGAAACTGAAAGAGGCAGCACTTATACAAAGCGTGTTTGTATTAGATTTTGACGCACATAAAGGAGACGGCAACATTGATGTTCTTTCAGAGTGGGAAGACACTAAAATCCTAAATCCCCTGGCTGACAACAATAAGGATTACCTTATGAAGATAGAGGATTATATCTCTAATATTCAGGATGTTGATATGGTCGCGGTATCGGCCGGGTTTGACTCCTACGAAAAAGACCTGGGGAGAAAATTAACAACTTTTGACTTTTATCTCATTGGCAGGCTCCTGAAAAAATTTGCCAGAAAGATGGGCCATGAACGGCGCTTCGCTATATTAGAGGGTGGATATTATCAGCCAGATCTCGGCAAAAACGTGCTCGCCTTCTGCCAGGGATTCGAATGATCAGGGAGATAGATAGGCCAGAGAAACTAACTTTTAGATTAATAGCACGCGACCAGCAGCATTCTGATTTTGATTGGATGAGCATTGATTGTGGTACTACTCGAGTGGGCAAAGTCAGAGGCTTCCTTGATGACAAGAACCTAACTGTTTACTCAATCAATATCTTCCCCGAGTTTGAGGGGTGTGGCTATGCTAGAAAAACAATCGAGATGTTTAAGTCAAACTTTGATACAATCATCGCTGACAGGGCGCGACACACAGCGATTGGATTTTGGGAGAAAATGGGTTTTGCTGCTGACAACAATGGCAATTATGTTTGGAAAAGGAGACAACAATGACTCTTTGGCAATAGGATGACAATGAAACTTGAAAGACAAAAAGAAAAATACAAACTGGGTCTAATAGCTATCCTTTTGGCCGGCTCTTGCCTTTTCACGTATTATTTTCATGCGGTTCTTGGAACCGGCAGTGTTTTTACCCACTTCTTCTATATCCCAATTATCCTGGCATCGTTGTGGTGGAGAAGAAAAGGGTTAGGTGTAGCTCTCTTTTTGGCGATCTTCCTGGTTTTTGGCTACCATTTCCTTAGAGATTATGTGGTGACTGCCAATGATTATGTTCGAGCCCTTATGTTTGTGGTCATCGGCTTTGTAGCTGCTACCTTAAGTGAGAGGATTGCAAAGGCGCAGAAAAGGTCTGCCCATCTCACCGCGGTCCTGCACGCCATCCAAGGCATCAACCAACTCATCATCAGAGAAAAAAACCCAGGCAAATTGCTTAAAGGGGTTTGTAATGACCTTATTGAAACTCGCAGTTATCGTAACGCCTGGATCGCTCTTCTAGATACATCGGGAGACCTTGTGACAACCGCTGAAGCCGGTTTGGGCAAGGAGTTCTTGCCAATGATAGATTATCTGAAGTGTGGCCAAATGAGCCTTTGCGGGAAAAAGGCGCTGAAACAATCTGAAATTATAGTAACTGAAGACCCGCTGTCCATGTGCGCTGATTGCCCGCTATCTGCTATGACTGGTGGCAGAGGAGCGATGACGGCCCGGTTGGAATACGATGGGAAGGTCTACGGTCCGTTGTGCGTTTCCGCCTCCAGAGATCTCACCGCAGATGAGGAAGAACAAGCCCTGCTCAAAGTGATTGCCGGAGACATTTCTTTCGCCTTTCACAGCCTAGAACTGGGGGAGGAGCTAAAGAAACACCGCGAACGCGAACACCTTGAGCAGCTGGTAGAAGAACGAACCGCCCAATTGGATAATGTTAATGAGCAACTGAAGCAGCATATCTCAGAGCGCAAACACGTAGAAGAGGCACTCAGGGAGTCTAAAAACCAGTACAGAATCTTATTCAACAACACCGGCGACGCCATATTCATTCAAGAGGTAGATGGAGGGTTCTTGCAGGTCAATCAGATGGCTTGCGAGCGTCTGGGTTATAGCCAAGAAGAGTTATTGCAGATAAAACCGCACAACATAACTACACCTGAACATAGTAAACAGATACCAAAGCGTATAAACAAAATACTTCAAAAGAGCCATCTCATATTTGAAACCGTGCAGGTAACACGGGATGGAAAAAAGATCCCCACTGAAGTAAGCAGCCAACTTATTGAATACGCTGGAAAATCAGCCATACTCAGCATCGCCCGTGATATCACCAAGCGCAAGAAGGCAGAGGCGGAAAAAAGGAAACTCGTGTCCCAGCTCCAGCAGGCACAGAGGATGGAGGCCATTGGTACCTTAGCCGGTGGGATTGCGCATGACTTTAACAACATCCTCTCGCCCATCATCGGATACTCCGAGCTGACACTTATTGATCTGCCTCAAGATAGCCGTGTTCGAGGCAATATCCATGAAGTGCTCAATGCGGGAAGACGCGCAAAGGAACTGGTAAAGCAGATCCTTACCTTCAGTCGTCAGAGTGAACAGGAACGTAAGCCGGTCCAGATCAACCTCATTGTCAAGGAGGTACTCACACTGATGCACTCATTGTTACCGGCCACCATAGAGATCCGCCAGAACATCCTTGCTACTGGCAAAGTACTGGCTGATGCAACCCAGATACACCAGGTGATGATGAACCTCTGCACCAACGCATATCATGCCATGCGCGAGAAGGGTGGTGTGCTGGAAGTGAGCATGAGCGATGTGGATCTTGATTCTGGCTCCACAGAAGTCCGACCTCCGGAGCTGGCTCCCGGGCCATACGTGAGAGTTACCGTGAGCGATACGGGTTGTGGCATGAACTGCGCAGTCATGGATCGGATATTCGAGCCGTATTACACCACCAAAGAAGAGGGCGACGGAAACGGAATGGGGCTTGCCATGGTCCACGGAATCGTGAAAAGCCACAATGGGGCGATCACCGTGTATAGCGAGCCAGGCAAAAGTTCAACCTTTCATGTGTTTTTCCCCAAAATCGAAAGTACTGAAGGCGTGGCAGAGATCGACTCCAGCCTTGACGAGATTCCAAGGGGCAAGGGGCGAATACTTTTGGTCGACGATGAGAAAGCCTTGGTTGATATAGATAAAAACATCCTAGAGCATTTGGGTTATGAGGCCGTAACCAGAACGAGCAGCATCGAGGCCCTGGAGGCCTTCCGCGCAAGGCCGGAAAAATACGACCTGGTCATCACCGACATGACCATGCCGAATATGACGGGTACAGAGTTAGCAAAGGAACTTATGAGCATCCGTTCCGATATTCCGGTTATCCTTTGCACCGGATTCAGCGACCGGATCAATAAAGATAGGGCCACCGCCATGGGCATTCGGAAGCTTCTCATGAAGCCTGTTGCCATCCGTGAGATGGCGGAGGGTATCCGGCACGTGTTGGACAGATCGCATGAATGACGCGATTGGGGATTGAGGAATTGGGAATGTGGAGTGCGGAATGAGATGATCTCCGATTTTGGATTGGGGATTTTGGATTTCTTCAATCCACGATCGGAGCACCCGGGTCAGAAATCGAACATGGAGGTCAAAATAAGTGAATGAAGCCGAAATGAAAGAAAGGACTAAAGAATTTGCCAAGGAGATTATCAGACTTTGCAGAAGGCTACCGGGTAACAGGGAAGGAAGGTTAATAGGTAATCAAATATTTCGTTCCGGCACCTCTGTTGCTGCAAATTATAGAGCTGCATGTAGAGCAAGGTCAACAGCTGATTTTATTTCAAAACTGGCCATTGTGGAAGAAGAGGCAGATGAAGCATTGCTTTGACTGGAGCTAATAAAAGAGATGGGCATCCTTGATAAAGCTTTGGTCGGTCCCCTGATCCAGGAAAATGATGAGATTATCTCAATTATCGTTTCATCCATAAAGACAGCCAAGAGAAAGAAAAAATGAATCCAAAATCCCCAATCCAAAATCCAAAATCTAGAGGTGAGGAGTAAAAACAATGAAAAAGATCCTCATTGTGGATGATCAGGTGGAGATCAGGAAACTGGTGGAAGTGACCCTGGGATCAGGTGGGTATCAGATCTTCCAGGCAGAAAGCGGAGAGGAGGCCATTGAAATCGCCAGGGCGGAAAAGCCTCACCTGATCATCATGGATATCATCATGCCCGAGGGTATAGATGGGATTACGGCTACCCACATTCTTAAAAATGATCCTGAAACCAAACAATCCACCATACTTATGTTGACCGGTAGAGACCAAGAGGCTGACAGGGAAATGGGCCTTCAGGCCGGTGCAGATGGCTATTTTGTGAAACCATTCAGCCCCCTGGAGTTGATAAAGAAGGTGGAAGAGGTGCTTGGATAGTAAGATTTTCTGGAATTCAGCAATACCTTAAGAAGGCCACCACTAAAAACTGAAGGAAGCTTTTTATGGAAATGGACCCCCTTTCCGCCGGTTCTTTACCTATTGATCAACTAGAAAGATACGCAAAAGACCTTTCTGAACTCTATAGATCCGAAAAGGAGAAGACAAAAGAGCTTGAAGCTGCCTACCAAAAACTTCAGGAAACAAAAGATCTGTTGGTTCAATCCGAGAAACTCGCTGCCATAGGCCGGCTTGCAACAGGGGTTGCCCATGAAATCCTCAACCCGGTCAACATTATATCTCTGAGGTTGCAGTTTTTGGGCATGACAGAAGAGTTGTCGGCTCCAGCTAAAAACTCCCTCGCTATCTGCAAAGATCAATTGAATCGCATCGTTGAAATCACCAAAGACCTGGGGCGGCTTTCTGGTACGCATAAGAAACACATTACCATGGGTGACCTCAATGAGGTTATCGGGCATGTTTTGACTCTGGCCGCACCGCAATTCAAGGAGAAAGATATTACAACAGACGTTCAGTATCATCCTGACCTGCCTTTGATAGCATTGGATAGGGAGAGGATTGAGCAGGTCATCTTTAATATTACGTCAAATGCCGCGGCGACCATGGCAGATCAGGAAACCAGGATATTGCGGATCATAACGAAACCGGCACCCTCAAAGGATTGCGTGCAGGTCATAATCTCTGACACCGGTACCGGCATTGATCAGAGCGATATCTATAGGATTTTTGATCCCTTTTTCACAGCTAAAGGTTCAGACCTGGGCGCAGGCCTAGGGTTTTTCATATCGTACAGCATCGTAAAGGATCATGGTGGGAGAATATGGGCTGAGAACAATGAATGGGGAGGAGCATCCTTTTTTATTGACCTTCCGCTAGTGAGGGACACGAACAACCAATGCTCTTGAGAAAGGAGATGAAGCAATGGAAAGAATCTTAGTGGTCGATGACGAGATTGAGATATGTAATGTCTTGAAGGAGTTCTTTATTTCAAAGGGCTATGAGATCTCCACGGCCTTGAACGGGCAAACTGCCATAACCAGAGTGAAAAAGCTCAGGCCTCATATTGTACTACTGGACATCATGATGCCCGGGATTGGGGGCATAGAGGTCTTGAAAGAGATAAAAAAGGTTGATCCTGCGGTTGGGGTTATCATGGTCACAGCCATTTCAGATGAGGAACTTGGCATGAGAACCCTTCAGTTGGGCGCCTCTGACTACATTATCAAACCCCTGGACCTCAATTATCTCGAAACTGTTGTTATGGTGAAGATAATAGATCTGTTGGGGTAATCTCTTCTCCCGTTCCAGGGTTTTGGGTGGGGTAACAGCCAGAGACAGCTCGCAGCTTCAATCCTCTATTGTGATGGGGTCAAAAGAAATATCTTTTCGTCACCTCTACTCCCTGCCCTAGATGATCATAGCTTAAAAGGAGGATACCTCATGGCAAGGACTTTTAAGATCTCTCGTCACAGAAACAGCGAAAACCTGCACCTGAAATTAATGGGAGATTTCGATGGGGCTTTGGCCCATCAACTTCTCAAGGTCTTAAAAACGTATGGTAATCGAACTTCAAGGGTCTTCATACATACCAGTTGCCTGAGAAATATATATCCTTTCGGAGTGAATGTCTTTCATGATAATCTTGGCATCCTGAGGGGCCAATCCCTAACACTGATATTTACCGGAGAGCATGCTTCCCAATTAGCACCGGAAAAATCTGTGCTCTCTGACCTTATCATATCTACTGTCTCTTCGGTCGCAGGATCTGGGGCAACTATTTCAAGGCCACCCTCCCTAAAAATGGAGTAGATAATGGAACAGCTCACAAGGACTCTCGTACACCGTTTGGTCAGTAAGGGGATGGAAGTTACCTCCATTCCTGCTTTTATGAGAAACCTGGCCAATACCATTGCGGCTAATCCCTCTCTGACCCTTGCAGAGTTAAATACCCATTTACAGTTGTTGGGTTGGGATGGTTTTGAACTCGATGATTATACCCTCCAACTGATTATTGCAACTTTTGAACCGGATCTTGCATGTGACCCATCTCACTGCTTTGATCAGACCTGAAACCCTTACGGTCTCCGTAAGCTGCCTGAAAATAGCGAACTACACTGCTTTTATATCTTCCCTCCCAAAGGGTTCCTGTCCTTTTGTAAGTAGACTTGATATACTCAAACATCATAACAAATGACTATTTCTCTCAAAATAAAGATGGCGGACAATCCCGATCACAGCGTCCTTTATCCTATTAATCAATGCCAGCGTTGTGGTCATCGCCTTGCCGATGAAGCATCCATTGATGTTGAAAAAAGACAGGTATTCGACATCCTTCCCATCCAAATGGAGGTCACCGAACATCAGGCCGAAATCAAGCCATGCCCCCATTGCGGACATCTCAACAAAGCAACGTTTCCCGAACAGGTCAAGGCCCCGGTACAATATGGCCCCCGCCTGAAAGCAATTGCAGTTTATCTGAGGCAATATCAACTTCTCCCTTACTACCGTACCCGTGAGGTGATGGGTGACCTGTTCTCAGCCGAGCTAAGCGAGGGAACCCTGACACACATCACCGAGACCTGTTCTGAATTCTTACATGAACCACTCGATGAGATCCGGAACCAACTCGAACAATCACCCGTGGTAAACTTCGATGAAACAGGTTCGTCCGTAGACGGAAAACGCCAATGGTTACACGCAGCATCTAGCCCCAATTTAATAAGCCTAAGGCTTATTAACCTATTATGAGATTCATCCAAAACGAGGATCTCATGCCATGGATCACATCGGCATACTTCCCAATTTCAATGGGCGTGCCATTCATGATTTCTGGAAACCCTATTTTAAATACAACTGCAACCATGGGGTTTGCAACGCCCACCATCTGCGTGAATTGGTTTTCCTCAACGAACAACACGGTCAACGCTGGGCCAAGGACATGATAGAGTGCCTCGTTGATATCAAGAAAGCCGTTGATGAGGCAAAAGGGAGCACAGATATACTTTTCAAAGAACAAATCCAGAAATTTGGAGAACGTTATCAGACGATCCTCGATAAAGGATACAAGGAAAACCCTCTGCCTAAGAAAGAATCCACCAAAAAGAAAAGAGGGAGGCGTAAGAAAACCAAAACCCAAAATCTACTCGAACGCCTTGATGAACACAGAAAAGAAGTCTTGGCCTTTGTGTATGACTTCAAAGTCCCATTCGACAACAACCTCGCAGAAAGGGATCTTCGGATGGCTAAGGTACAACAGAAAATCTCCGGCACCTTCCGAAGCCAGGACGGGGCTAATGCTTTCTGCCGCATTCGAAGCCTTGACACAAACCCATATCTCTCTCCTGGGCTGTGTACAAAATGCCCTGAGAAATCTCTCGCTCTCCAACTCGCTTGCGCATTATTGAAAATGCCAAATCAATAATAATCTTGTCTATCTCGTAAATCCTGTCTAAACTGGACCTGGGTAGTTACAATATATCTTCTTCCCAAAGTGAACGGCGTGAACAACGTGCACCATGCCCAACAGCCCAAGGGCAATGGCAAAATAAGACGCTTATGCATCACTGGGCATAAAATTTGCTTATCTGTAAGAATTGTATTGGAGACAAAGAATCAATGGGGTCATTTCATATCCTTGGCAACTTCAATGCCTAAAAGTGGAGGCGCCTGACGAGTTAAGGAAGAAGCTGGAAGGGTTTTTATCAGACCACAGCGAAAGAAAGATCAGGGGCACAAATTTCACCCCGGCCTGCCAATACTAAATATAGCCTGAAAGGCTCACATTCTAGTGTGAGTTGCCTTGAGGTGCAGGACTGAGGGCCTGTAAGTCGAAGGCGAGCCGTGTGAACCTCTTTGAGAGTTCATCGGCTACGCCTTTTTTATTACTCATATAGGGCTTCACGAAACTTTTCCAAGGATTTTTTGCTAACTTTTTTGCCCCCCCCTGAAGGGGCAAATTTTAGGTGAAAAAGGACGCAATTTTAAACTGGGTATATTGTAACTTATTGATATTATAGGGAAATTTTATAAGAGGAAATCGGCAATTTTGCTCTTCTGTAACTTGCTGATAATATTGCAAATATGAGTTTTGTGAAGGACACTTACTCATACCAAAAAGGAGGTGCACAATGACTGATTTAGGCAAATTGCTCATCGTCGACGCTGACGAAACGTTCCTAAATTCAACGGCCGATCTACTGCGCCGAGGGGGATATCAATGCGATTGCGCTACAGATCTAAAAGCGGCTGCGCGGATGCTAACCAAGGGCGAGTACCATCTCCTGATTACCGAAAGCAGAATGCCCGGGAATCTTAACCTGGAATTTATTAAAAACTTGCCACGAATCGTAGAAGGAATACCTGTTATCTTGGTGACGGGGTATCCTTCGCTCAATTCCGCGATCGAATCGATACGACTTCCGGTTGTAGCCTACATGGTCAAGCCAATCGAGTTCGACCAACTGTACGCGCAGGTGAAAGTTGCGATCAATAGCTTCAGAGTGTATCGTTCGTCCGAACGCCTGAGACAACGGTTAAAGGATTGGAATAGGGACCTCGTGAGCACTGAAGACGCGTTGAGGGTTACAAAGGTGCATGAATTTTCCCTATCTCTTGATAACTTTTTGAAGCTCACGTTGGCAAACATCACCGGTGCACTATTGGACATAAATCACTTAGTGGAATCAATCCCCGGGACCAAATCCGAACGAGAGATTTGCCACCTATTCAATTGCCCTAGACTGAGGGAACTAACAGATGCTTTGGTTGAGACGACTGGCATACTAGAAAAGAGCAAGAGCGCTTTTAAATCTAAGGAATTGGGGGAACTGCGCCGCAAGTTGGAGGCGCTTGTTAAAGGCGAGACGGGGTGAAAACAGACCGAGAGAACCGTTGGCGTTGCGTTAGCATGCACGATCAGTTCTATAATTCCTAAAAGCCTTCCAGAGGGACGCACCTTGGGTCGCCCTTATCTGAGTGCGCCAAACTGATCCGATGTGAAAGCCCATCTATTTCCCTTCCATTTGGGATCGACCGGTGCCGAGATGGGAAGCGGGATTCTTAACAAAGGACTGACCTTGATAGCGTTATGTCAAAATTTTGACGCAAAACGACTGGTAGGTATTCTCTCCTTCCTATAGCCGGAGAACGAATGGCAAGATCAGAGGCTGGCAAATCACTTTGGCATGATACTTGCTTAAAAAATGTCAAAACCCTTTTGAGAAAGAATATTTCAGGAGAAAGGCGGAAAGTTTTTACTGTAGTGTACCGAACTGAAAAGTTCAGGGGTTAAGTCTCAAGGCCTAGGTGCCGATAATACATTTAGCCTGAAAGGCCCACATTCTAGTGTGGGTTGCCTTGCCGTGCAGGATTAGGGCCTGTAAGTCGAAGGCGCAACCGTGTGAATCTCTTTGAGCGTTCATCGGATGCGCCTTTTTTATTGGCAATCAAAGCAACATATCAACGGACTGTATAAATCAGGTACATTTGGGTCAAAGCCCTATTTTGAAGCAACAAAAATGCAGGTGAATCATATGGATATTTTAGTTGTTGAAGATAATGTTCATTGTATTCAAGCCATTGGGGGAATCATTGCAAGGTTGGGTTACAATGTTGAAAACGCGGATACTTGCAAAGAGGCCCTAGAAAAGGTCAGGCAAGAGAGGTTTGACCTGATTCTGCTCGATATCTTTTTGCCTGACGGTAAAGGGCATCAGCTCATTCCTGAACTTAAAGAGCTGTGGCCCGAAGTGGGGATCGTGACCATGACAGGGCACAATTCGCGCGAATTGGAGATGGAGGTCAGAAAGCAGGGCATTATCTATTATATGATAAAACCCTTTCAAACAGAGGATCTGAAATCCCTTCTGGAACATCTTTCCCAAAAACACAGTGAGAGGATAGAGAGCGAAACACAATTTCAATTCAGAAAGG
>JAFDDT010000014.1 GCA_019310725.1 Deltaproteobacteria bacterium
TGTTTTTGCGTAAAATGGTTCTTCTTTCTCATCGCACTTCCTCCTTTCATTTCTCCGGAGAAAGTGTTACCCTTTTTTAAGTGAATTTTTACGGATTCTTAGTAGCAGATACAGTTAAGAAGTTGAGCGAGATTATAACCTATGCGACCTCAGTAGCAGCAGGTATGCCTACAGATTCGGTCCCTGCATGCTGGCGCCGGCCCAAGAGGAAACCATGCAGGGGGATCCTCGATATAGATCTTGATAAAACTACGCACCAAATACATTGGTTTTGCAGCATCTGCGGGGATGAGGGGGTCGTAACCGGTTGGGAAAATCTAATTTGGGATATGTCAGATCGTCCTGTCACAACTCATTAAGAAAAAACTTATGGCATAAGTTGAGTTTTCATATACAACATGTGGGTATTTCCGTAGGTTTTGTGAAACGGAAACTGGGTCAGAGTACCAGGCATAAGTAAATAAGTATTCCTTTTTCTTTTCCGAATACGACACTCTCCAGTGTAGCCTATTGAATCCCATCCTGGTTACAAATACTTAATTATTTATGCCCCATTTAATATCTCCAAATCAAGGGGGGACTTTCAAAGGACCATGGGTATTCCTACTGTTGTCACAGTTAAAGGCATAGAAAAGGAGATTATAGAATTTAAGAATTTAGGGATTCAGAAATTTGCGGTGCTGATTTGCCAGGACTTAGAACAAAACCCTATGGTCTCCAAATTGCAGGAGCTGAGATCTGATCATATGACTGTTACATTGAGGCTTTGATGTGGCCCACCAATATTCCTTTGATTCTCTGATTGGCCGAGTGAATATGACAATGAATTCCGATTGAAATATCCAATAGATTGGGTTTATCTGAAATTGACTAACTCAGTTAGTATCAAATATTGAATAAGAATCGACTTGTCTTAATTATTTGACCCAATTTGATAAAATAGATATTATACAAGAGCTTAGGGAAAAAGGCTGAGTATGCTCAATAATTAATGGTAGGTGCAAGAGCTAAGGGCTATATAGGGCTAAATGGTGCAGTTCGAATGGGATCCGGAAAAGGCCAAGAGAAACGTGAAGAAGCATGGGGTTTCTTTTGAGGAAGGGGTAACTGTGTTCTATGATCCGCTATCGGCTACCTTTGACGACCCGGATCACTCGGTAGGTGAGCATCGTTATATAACTATTGGTTTATCCTCTCGCGACCGCTTGCTTGTTATCGCACACGCAGAGAGAGGAGAGATCTTGCGTATCATCAGTGCGCGACCCGCGACCGCGCATGAGAGGAAAAGACATGAACGACAGAGGTAAAAAGAAATCGGATGAGTTACGTCCGGAGTATGATTTCGACTATTCAAAAGCTGTTCGAGGAAAGTATTACAAGAGGCTGCTGGAGGAAGGGTCTAACGTGGTCGTCCTTGATCCGGATATATCTAAAGCTTTCCATGATTCAGCTTCAGTAAACGAGGCGTTGAGGGGACTTCTCGACCTAACTCATTCCACGCAGCGCTTAACACGTCGCACCAGTGGACGGTCGCAACCTTGAGACGCTGAGATTTTCCGCTAAAACTATTTATCACAAGATGTTATCCACAAGCTTGAGAGATCCTTGATTCTGAGGATAAGCGTTTGAAATATTCAGGAACTATCTTATTTCTCAAAACCCATCTTCCACATGACTATCTGTCAGATTGCATCGAGACTTCTCTGGGATAGGTGTCCGATGAAAAACGCCAAGTCGTGACACAGCTTTTACCGCCTTTTCTTAAAAAAGCATAGTTTCAAATTTCCTTTAGACAAACCTTATCCTTGAAACAATATCTAAGAAAAACTCCTGAGACCAGATAGATAAGTTCTCCGGATTCTTGACAAAAGGCTCCACCTCCTTTCGGGCCTGGCCCACATTCAAGCTATGTATCGCATAAATGAGCAAGTCCTTAAATCTCTCAGATGTCAAAGCTGCACCTTCTGTCCAATCTCTGGTCTGACGCATTCTCTGTTCAAGATGGTAGAGGTGCAGCTCGGGATGATTAGCGGCATACCACACGAGATCGTGCCAGTCTCGTCCCTTATCTTTCCATCTTCGGCAGAGGATGGCGTGCATTTTGCCTGCAAACAAGTCCGGAAGCACAAAGGCACGAACCGAAAAAGGTATAGGTTGTAAGAGGTAACGGGTCTGTGTTGTAAAACCCGGAGGCGGGTCGGAATCCACCTCCAGCCTAATCTTCAGGATCTGGCCCTTGGGAATCGCCTTCAGTGCCTCCTCGCCTGTTGCGATAACGAGGAGTTGATTCCAGGTATCTGCCTTGAGAAAGGCAGATTGAACCGGCGTCTGTATGGCCTTGTCGATTCTTTCAACCCGTACATAAAAACCAAAGCCTTTGGTCTCTCTTTCCAGGAATCCAGCTATAGGCGTCTATGTAGTGCAAGATCGTAAATTTTCAGCCGAATTTTCGGTTTCATCAATGTTTTCTGCTCATTATCACCTGATGCTGGATCCTGGTCTCTGGATGCTTGTTGCAGCGAAGTGGAAATCCCGGCTTTAGCTGGAATGAAATAAGCAATTCGTTATTATGCAGCTTCCTGAAGGGACACAGCCTCCGCTATCAATTTGACTCTGCTGCGGGTTTGTTTCGGTGGCCAAAGCTTTTCCGGCCTTTGAATTCTCCACAACATAGTAGCCTAGGTGCGCCCAAAATGCTCACGGATAGAACAAAATCGACTTTTTGCGAATCCATCAATCTTGGGGAAGTGGAAGATAAGCGATGTCAGCTTTTTGAGCCCTAAAGGTGAGTTTTGACCTCGCCTGGAGCGAGCGTTAGATTTATCAAGAAACGTTTCAGACTGAGAAAAAAGGGATTTTGGCAACAGTCTGTTGAAGCCTACCCGGCCCGATCGAGTGCAGCAACAGCAGGCAGAGTTTTGCCTTCCATCAGGTCAAGAAATGCTCCACCGCCGGTGGAGATGTAGGTGATTCTATAGCTCTCACCAGCCCTGTGAATGGCCACATCCGTGGATCCACCTCCTACAATGGTGAGGGCATAGGAGTTGGCCACATAATTCACCATCGCCGAGGTGCCCCGACTGAAGGCATCCATTTCAAACACACCCATGGGCCCATTCCAGATGATGGTTTTGGCACTGGCCAAAACCTCTGAATAAAGGAGGGAGGTAGCCGGCCCGATATCCATTATCAGCCATTCCGGAGGTATTTCCTGGATGGGCGTGATCTTGGTTTCTGCATCAGCATCAAAACGGTCAGCCACTACGGCGTCAACAGGAATGTAGAAACCGGTTCCCTTCTGGGTGGCCTTTTTCATAAGAGAACGCGCTTCCCACAAGAGGTCATTTTCAACAAAGGACTCCCCCACATCATAATCCACACTTTTCAAAAATGTATTGGCCATTGCTCCGCCGATCAAGAATTTGTCAACGAGATGAAACAAGTTTTCCAAGGCGGCGAGCTTGCTCGAAACCTTAGCTCCTCCAATAATCGCTACCAAGGGGCGTGCCGGTTCCTTCAGGGCCTGCGTGAAATAGTTGAACTCCTTCTTCAAGAGAAAACCTGCTACGCATACCGGGGCAAACTGGGTAATGGCGACCACGGATGCGTTTTCGCGATGTGCCACCGCGAAAGCGTCGTTCACGTATACCTCACATAAAGAGGCCAATTTTTTTGCAAAGGCATTGTCGTTTTCCTGTTCACCGAGATGAAAGCGGAGATTTTCCAGAAGCAAGACATCTCCCCGCTGCATCTGCTTTATCATAGCATCGACCTCGGGGCCGATGCAGTCAGAGGCAAATTGAACATCCTTTTGCAAAAGCCGGGTAAGGCGTTTGGCCACCGGCGCAAGACTTAACTCCGGGACTACCTTCCCCTCTGGCCGGCCCATGTGCGAGGCCACGATCACTTTTGCGTGCTCGTCAAGGGCATAGTTTATGGTAGGAAGAACAGCCCTGATGCGGGTGTCATCGATTATGTTCTGGTTCTCATCAAGGGGTACATTCAGATCCACCCTGATAAGCAACTTTTTACCCGAAATATCTATATCCTTGATTGTTATCATGGCTTCCTTCTCCTGTTTGAACCTTGTCTGTTTCGCATTCTTTCTATCGTGCGACAGAGGCCTTTCTTCTCACTACCGTCCTCAAAACCCCATTCACCTCTCTCTATAAACGGTATCCCAACATTCCTCCAGGCAGAGGTCTCGGGTCCATCAACCGAAACGTCTGATGTGCTTCAAAGGTTATCCTTTCCCCCGGGAAAGAGGTGATTCAAATCAAGACATCGCGACAGAGGTGGTAACGATTTTCGTGTGCTATTTGGTCTCCATTTGACTGAAAATCGAGTGCAATCCATAGAAGATCCAGCCATCACGAAACGTCTACGAAAAAAGTGCGGGGCAGTGAACTGTTATGGCACCAGTCGCCACGTAAACTCATAGCATGTTCCTAAGTCTTTCACAAGAAGGAAGTGATCCAGGCACACAAGAAAAGCCTGTGGTACTGTACTTCTTTTTTTGCTCCTGTATGCGTTTTTTGGTTTTACAAATGATAGGATTTTTTGATATATTAATTCTTGTGTAACTTACGAAATCTTTCAGAACGTCAAGAAGGAGCTGTATTGGTGAAATGACAAGGCTTAGTAAGCAATGCTGGAGATGCAAGTATTTCTCTGACAATCTGCCTGGGCATTTTAAGGCCATTGCAAATGCATCGGGGGAGAATAAAAAAAGTTGCACCCACGGAGAGAGCCCTTCTGCACCACCTCCGTGTCCTCAATACATATCTTTGAAAAAAGACAAGACCAAATCTTCCCATTTTTCCAGCGGGGTTTGGGGGAGCTGGAAAAAGATGGCTTCTTGAGGAAGCCCCCTCCCCTCCCTCCTGCCAGGTATGTAAAACTTTACCAATAAGGTGAAACTCAGTTACTCAAAAAGGTGGCGCTGTTTTACCTATTCTCGATATCAATTCCGAGGGTCTAACGTAACTATCTGAGATTTCATATTATTTTCCCGGAGGGGAGATTAGCATGCTTTTTGCTGATGAAAAAAAGTATATGAACTCTCTTTGCCCCTTATCCCTAATTAATGGTTTAATCCCATGAAAAACCTCTGCCCAGATTAAAATGGCCAGACATCAAAGATAGGGTTGGTGTGCCTCTGTCTCTCATGCTCAGGAGCCTTGAAAGAATGAAGACTGGAGACGATGTATTTATTTACCGGGACCCTGTTACCAAGATAGTACTAGAAGGCAAGGCAATCCTGGTAGAAAAACTACCCTGTAGTCCACATCATGTTGAACATCTGGAGGTTTGGCTTGTCAAAATGGATACCGGCGAAGAAAAAATCTGTTACATCTCTCCCAAGTAACTCGTGCAGAAAAGGAGTTACTTCCATTAATAACCTGGGCAGAGGGCTGGCTGGGTCATTTGCTGAATAGCAACCACCATGGCTCAGTCGGGCTTGCAGGATTCAGAAGGGCACCTGGGGATTAGTCATCGAAAAATCCAGTCACCGAGGGCTGTAAAACGGCCGGTTTACGATAATTTGAGTTGCTCGTCCACCCATTCGAGGTTTTCTTTGATCAGATCCGGTATAGCAAGCCCATAAGGGCATCGGGTCATGCATTCACCGCAATCGGAGCAGTGTCTGGCTTTGTCAATGGCTCTTGCAAGCCACCCTCCTCGTATCGTTTCTTTTCCCATTCTTTTGACTACAGAACGTATGCCCAGAATCATCTGAATGGCGATACCCTCGGTGCACGGCTGACAGTAATCGCACCGCCTACAGAAGCTTTTTCCATATGTTCTTCTGATTTCATCGATCTCCCTTTTCTCCTCATCGTCTAACTGATAGTTACCTTGAAAGATCTCCCAGTTCTCATCGAAGAGCTCTTTATGCTCCACACCAGCAATGACCACAATGCCTGGTTGGGATAGCACATACTTGAGAGCCAGCCGAGCGCTATCGATGACCCCCCCGGAGAAAGGCTTCATGCCAATAACCCCGATTCTTTTTTCAATAGCCTTTGGCATGATCTTTTCCCCTGCCAAAGGCTCGAGAAAGCTGAAGCAGACCATAATTGTCTCAAAAAGGCCATCATCGAGAATGCGATCCAGTAGATCCAAGCTGTGGCTGGTTATCCCGATATGTCCAATCAATCCCTCCTCCTTTGCCCGAATCAAACCTTGAAACGCACCCTTTGAGGAAATCACCTGCTCGTAGTCCTGTTCATCCCTGACAAAATGACATTGATAAAGGTCAACAGATTCCATTTGAAGCTCCTTCAAGCTCTTCTCCAGATCTGCCCGAACACCATCCGATGACCTCCTTTGAGACTTGGAGGCCACAACCACTCTTTTCTCTGTTTGTTGCAAGGCCTTGCCGATTCGCCGCTCGCTATTTGTATAGGCCCTGGATGTATCGATAAAATCCACCCCTCTTTCCACGGCGTGCAAAACCATTTCAACTGCCTGAGCCTCACTAACCCTCTGAATCGGGATTCCTCCAAAACCGAGCCTTTCCACTTCAATACCTGTTTTCCCAAGTACGGTTCGCCCCATACCCTTCTCCTTTTTTCTTAGACGTTCACAGGTTCAGGGTTGGCCTTTTTTGTTAACCCTCACTAACCCAGAACTCTGAACCTATGAACCCTGATGTTTCAGATTGCCGATCTTATTTAAATTACCATACACAGGGTTCTGAGTCCACTGCCAAAGGGAGTTGAGCAGGGCTATGTCATTGTGAAACCTAACCCATTGATTCTCAAACTTCTTGCAGCGTATAGGTATCTTTTTTTGGTTATGCCCTTTGACTTTGTCCTGGGGAGGTGAGACAGCCTATTCGAGCGGGATAAACCAATCATCCCATAACCGTTTCACCCAGTCAGCTCCCTTCGGGTCTGAGCCTCAGGGTCGAAGACTGCAGGCTCTAGCGACCCTGAACAATGTCGAGGGGGTGGAGATAATAGTTGACAAAAAATAGTATCACTGGTATTTTAAATCAAACGTTCGTTTGAAAAACATCAAGGGTAAAACATGCCGAGGTCACGAAACCTGCAAAAGACTGAAGAAATCTATCAGGTTATAGCCCGTCTCTTTGCATACAGGGGCTACCATTTCACCTCCATGCGGGAAATTGCCCGGGAGTTGGGCATGAACCAGTCCTCCCTTTATTACTATTTTGCGAGCAAGCAAGACATTCTTTTCACTTTGATGAACGATGCTATGGATGATGCCCTGGCAATTCTGGAAGACATTTCCTCTACAAACCTTTTGCCCGAAGACAGATTAAATAGAGTTCTTAGCTTCTATACCCAGTACTATACAGGAGATCAGGAGAGGCTCATCTTGCTCATCAATGAGATGAATTCTCTCAACGAGGAGTACCGCTCCATCCTGGTGGAGAAGCAAAGACGATATGTCCGACTGGTTAAGTCAATTTTAGAAGAACTTGCCGCCCAGGATAAGATCAAAAAGATCGACCCAGCAATTGCGACCTTTGCTTTTTTCGGCATGGTCCATTATACGATTAGATGGTACCACAAGGATGGCCCTGTCTCACTGGGCCAGTTGGCAGATGCATTCGTTGAGATCTTTACCAAGGGAGTTTTGAAGTAATTTATTTATCATGACCCCTTTTCGCACCTCGTACTGGCATATCGAACCGGTGTGGGTTTTTTACCTTCTGGCAGCCGTGGCTGTGGTAGTGTTTCTGTTTGGGCTCTTTGCTCATGTATCTGTATGGGTGAGAGGCATCAGACGTCAAACGCTCCCATTTTCGTGGCGCGGGATTTCCAATTTGTTTCTGGATGGCTTTCTGGGCCGGCGCATTTTCAAGGGAGACATTGCTGCCGGGACCATGCATTTGCTCATTCTCTGGGGCTTCTTAGGCCTCTTTGTGGGAACCGTGCTGATTTCTGTAGACTACTGGGTGTATCACTTTCTGAAAGGAGCCTTCTATATATGGTATTCAGCCGGTCTTGAGATTCTGGGACTGATGCTGACCGCGGGTCTCATCTGGTCCCTCATCCGCCGATATCTCCAGCGTGTGCCTCGGCTCGAAAGGCGTTTCGAAGACCTCGCCGTGGTAGTTTTCCTGCTCCTGGTTGTGCTTTCAGGATTTGCAGTAGAGGGGCTCCGTCTAGCCGCCCAAAGACAGGAGTGGGCCCGGTGGTCATTCGTAGGTCATTGGTTGAGTCTTCTTTGGGTCCACCCTCAGGGTGCCCTCGCTGCCTATCCCTACCTCTGGTGGGTACATGCCTTTTTGAGCCTGGGTCTCATCGCGTTTATACCATACTGTAAGCTCTTTCATATACTGGCTGCGCCTACCAGCATTTACCTGGAAAACCAACCGCCTCAGGCAATCCCAGTGGAGACGCGATCCCCGGATGACGAGGTCTTTTCTTACCGGGATATGATTTTTTTCGATGCCTGTACCCGATGTGGTCGCTGTGTGGAGGTGTGCCCTTCAACAGGAGCCGGGGAACCCTTTTCACCCAGAGACTTTATTGTCTGGGCCAGAGAAAACCTTCTGAGAAAGTATCATCCCCTAAACTACTTCACTTGGCTTACCCGCTGGGCTAACCACAGACACACCAGCGAGCAGGGATTTGATCCTCAAAAGATCTGGCACTGTACCACCTGCCGGGCTTGTCTTGATGTATGCCCGGTGTATGTGGCAACGCAGGATGCGATTCGGCAGGCACGCAGTAAGATAATAGAAGAGGGCATCCAGGTGCCGTCACTTCTGACCCAAACCTTGAAAAACCTTTATAAATACGATAATCCCTGGGAGGCCACCAAGAAAAAACGTGCACAATGGTCCCAGGATCTGGAGATACCAGATTTCAGTGAAACTGAGGAGGCAGAGGGTTTGTGTTATTTCGTGGGCTGCACGACCTCTATGGATATACGGGCACAGAAACTGGCCCGCTCATTTGCCTGGATCTTAAAGCATGTGCAAATCCCTTTTGGTACCTTAGGTAAAAGGGAGCCCTGCTGTGGCGACATCGCCCGCCGTGCCGGAGAAGACGGGCTCTTTGAAAAACAGATGGAGGACTGTGTCGAACTCTTCGACCGGTACAGGATCCGTGAGGTGGTGACTTCATCGCCCCATTGCTTTAACACCCTTCAGAATGAATACCCGGCATTTCAGGCGCTAAAGCCCCCTGAGGAACAGGCGAACTTCCAGGTTCGTCACTATACCCAACTGCTACGTGAGTTGGTTAAAGTAGGTTCTCTGTGGTTTGAAAACCCACTTCACGTAACAGTTACCTATCATGACCCCTGCTACCTGGGTCGTTACAACCAGGTTTTTGATGCCCCCCGAGAGGTTATTACCGCCATCCCCGGAGTTACACTGGTAGAAATGGCCCATAACAGGGCCAACAGCCTGTGCTGTGGCGGTGGAGGAGACAGGGTATGGCAGGAAAATCTGGATGCCGATGTTAAGATGGCCGAAATTCGAATCAGAGAGGCAGAGGCCACCGGGGCAGAGATCCTTATCACAGCCTGCCCCTTGTGCCTGATCATGCTGGAAGACGCCCGCAAGACCACCAGTTTGGAGCATACCCTGCAGGTGATGGATCTAAATGAATTTGTGCAAATGGCGCTGAGCCTGGAGCACATCCCTGGAGAGCAAAGTGTTAGAAGGAGGTAAGAGTCATGAATATTGTCGTATGTGTGAAACAGGTCCCTGAGGTCACTGACGCCGAACTTGAGATTAATAGGGAAGGAACAGAGATTCTCAAAGAAGACCTGGAGTTTGATATCAATGAATGGGACAACTATGCCGTTGAAGAGGCGGTGCTAATAAAGGAGGCCCATGGCGGAAAGGTGACTGTGGTCACCCTGGGAGATGAGGATTGTGAGGATGTCTTAAGAACTGCCCTGGCTATGGGAGCCGACGAAGCCATCCGCATCGATGAGCAAGGCTTCGAATTTTCTGACGCAGCAGGCATCGCTCAGGGTCTTTACCATGCAGTTCGGGATGTGCCTTTTGATCTCCTTCTCACCGGGGCTCAAGGTTCTGATGACGGCTGGGCTCAGGTAGGCCTCACGCTTGCGGAATTGTTGGGCATTTCCTATGCCTCTCTGGTGGTTGGAGTGGAAATCGGTGAAGGCACGATCACGGTCCATCGGGAGTTGGAGTCCAATACCCAAGAAAAGGTAGAAATGCCGCTACCAGCAGCCCTTACCATTCAAACAGGAATCAATAACCCGCGGTATGTATCTATCATGGGCATCCAAAAGGTCCGCAGGATTGAGATCAAAGAAACCGGTTCAAAAGAACTCGGGCTGTCTGAAGCGGAAATTGGGTCACAAGGCTCGAGCGTGGCCTCGCAGAAACTTTCACTTCCTCCGGTTGGTGAAGGAGCCGAAATCCTAACAGGTAGCCTCGATGAAATCTGTGAAAAGACAGCTCAAATTATCCGTGATAAGGGAGGGGTGATGTAAATGGACGAAATTCTGGTACTCGCTGAACATCGACAGGGAGAGCTCAGAGATATTACCTTTGAAATGCTCTTCGCAGCCAACACGTTGGGCAAAGAAAATGGCCTTGCAACCGCGGGTCTCCTCTTAGGGCATGAGACATCCGGCCTAGCAGGGAAACTCAAAGGCGCATGCGATAGGGTTCTGGTGATAGAGGACCCAGAACTCGCTCATTACAATGCTGACCAGTATCTTATGGCTCTGGAAACGGCCGTCAAGGACCGGAAACCCCTGTTGACATTGATCGGCCACACAGCCATGGGCATGGACCTGGCCCCTGCAATGGCAGCCCGCCTGTGCCTGCCGTTGGTGACTGATTGTGTGGAGCTGAGCCTGGAGGAGGGAAGACTTGGGGTTCTGAGACAGATCTATGGCGGAAAGATCAACGCCCAGTTGGTCATGAAACCCTCTGATCACTATCTGATCAGCCTTAGAACCGGCGCCTTTGACGCGGAGGTTGAACAGGGGAAATCTGGTGATGTAGAAACCATTCCTGCGCCTGCCTGGACGAACTTGAGGGGCCGGCAATTCGCAGGTGCCGATATCCTGGTCTCCATTGGGCGAGGCATAGGAAAGCCGGAGAACATCCCTCTCGCACAGAAATTCGCCGATGCAATCGGGGCTACCCTGTCCTGTTCCCGGCCGGTTGCTGACGAGGAATGGCTTCCCAAAAGTAGACAGGTTGGGACATCCGGAAAGACCGTCAGGCCAAAGGTATATATCGCACTGGGCATCAGCGGGGCATATCAGCACCAGGCTGGCATGAAAAATGCGGATACCATTATTGCCGTGAACAAAGACCCCATGGCGCCTATCTTTGCTATTGCCCATTACGGTATTGTAGAGGATCTCTTGCAGGTACTGCCTGTGTTGACTGAGCATCTTGCGACAAAATAGGGGCGATGAAGAGGGATGACACTTTTTGTCTTTCTTCATGAAGGGCAAAAAAGAGCCTGATCATCCCTGGCCCAGAACTGGTATTAAACCCAGATTTTGCAGTAGCCATCTACTGCGGCTTTAGAAACCTTGCTGGAACGCTTGTTTCGAGATTTTGGTCCTGGACATATCTATGAGTATGCCTGCGGGCCAAAACCTCTCCAACTGCTCGTTTCGCTAAGGTTTCTTGTGCCTCGCTACGATGCCCACTGCAAAATCTGGGTTCAAGGAGAACAGATCGTGGATTTTACACTCAGTAAAGAACAACGGGATATCGTAAGGGCAGCCCGGAAATTCTCCCTGGGAGAGTTTCCTGACCGCGCCCTTGAATTTGACCGTGATGAGGCCTTCGACCTTGATTTATGGAGAAGGGCCTGTGAACTGGGTTTTGTTGGCGTGTTTATAGACCAGGCATATAACGGTGCGGGTATGGGCTACCTGGAACACTGCCTTATCACCGAGGAGTTCTGGGCGGCAGATCCAGGGATCGGCCAGGCTATTCTCTCCTGCACCTTTGGCTCCGAGGTTCTACTTCTCTTTGGATCCAAAGACCAGAAACAGCTCATACTTCCCCAGCTTGTTACAGGAAAGGCCATAATAGCTACTGCCATAACAGAACCTGATGCGGGATCTGACGTAACCAGCGCCACCACCGCGGCAGTTAGACACCGTGATGAATGGGTGATAAATGGGAGCAAGATGTTTACCACCAACGGTAACCTCGCCACATATATCCTGTTCTTTTGCAGAACAGACCCGCGCAATCCTTCCCGCCATGAGCGACACAGTTTTATCCTGGTTCCAACAGACACACCAGGATTCAAAGCCAAAAAGATCCACGGAAAGATGGGAATTCGGGCATCGGATACGGCCGAGATCTCTCTTAGCAACGTCCGCGTGCCCTTTACCAGCTTGGTGGGGAAGGAAGGTGCAGGATTCCACCAATTAATGGCCTTCTTTGACCGGACCAGACTTCATATCTGCGCACAGGCGGTCGGGCTGGCCCGCGCCTCATTGGAGGAGTCGATCCGCCACACCAAAGAACGCACCCAGTTTGGTGCAACCCTGGCCTCTTTTCAGGTGACTCAATTCAAAATCGCCGAGATGGCCACCAGGATCAAAGCGGCCAAAAATCTCTATTACGAGGCTGCCTGGTCTCTAGATCAGGGGACTATCGATCCGGCCCTCATCGCCATGGCCAAATGGTTTTCCGCTGAAGCGGCGCTTCAGTGTGCCGACGAGGCCGTTCAAATGCATGGCGGTTATGGGTACATTGATGAATACAAGGTGAACCGCCTCTATCGTGCTGCCAAGATCTTGGAAATCTACGAAGGCACCAAGGAGATGGAAAAGACCATAATCGCACGCAGCCTTTTGGGATAGCAACAGACACCACTCCGTCCAAACACATGAAGATACCTTTGCATAACCCCTCTTCTGCCAAGATTTAGCCTGCCGCTTCTCAACATGCTGTTGCTGAAATCCCTTTGAGCGGTCATTAAAACGGTTTTTGCCAACAAATCTTGGCGAAGTGGAAGATAAGCGATGTCAACTGTTTGAGCCCTAAAGGCGAGTTTTGACATCGCCTGGAGGGAGCCTTAGATTTGTCAAGAAACGTTTTAGACCAAAAGAAAAGGGATTTCAGCAACAGCCTGTTTACACTATGGCGGAATCAGGGAAGAAAAACTCCCCTAAAGGCAAATAAGAGGCAGGGTCACGTCATAGTGAAACCTAACCTATTGATTTTCAGGCTTCTTGCAGGGTATGGGTGTCTTTTTTTTGGATTATGCCCCACATAGTTTAGATGAGTGGGCGTTTCAAAATGGTTTATATAGATGGAGCCTATGATTCTAAGGCTTATGGCTCAATAAACCATTTTGAATCGGGGCATAACCAAAAAAAAGATACCCATACCCTAGACTTTGGCATTACCCTGAAATAAGAGGTTGAATTTTGGTAATTGTTTTGTTATAGAAACAGCTTATATTTCTTGTCAGACAAATTTTTATGAGGGGGATAGAAGTTAATGGGTGAACCAACAGAAGAAATAAAAGAAGAGACCAAGGACATAGCTGAAAAAGACACAGAGCTGGACACAGAAAAGTCAGATGAAAAAAAGGATGATAGCCCTGATGATGTGAGGGCCGTGAAACAAGAATCTCCAGAAATGAACATGGAAGAGATGTACGAACGGAGCCTGAAGCAAATCCATGAAGGCGAGCTCATCACAGGAGAGATTATCAAGATCGAGGACGAATTTGTCCTGGTGGACATCGGTTATAAATCGGAAGGTGCTATCCCCATTAACGAGTTCAAGGATTCAGATGGAAACATAGCAGCCAAAACAGGAGATAAGGTCGACGTTGTTTTGGAGAGAAAAGAGAATGAGGACGGCCGTGTAATGCTTTCCATGGAACGGGCCAAGAAGATAAAGGTATGGGATCATATCCGGGATGTTTACAATAGTGATGGCACCGTTCAGGGAAAGGTAATCTCAAAAGTCAAAGGAGGTCTCTCTGTTGATATTGGCCTTCCTGCATTTCTACCCGGCTCACAGATTGATCTTCACCCCATCAGGAACCTTGACTCCCTGGTGGGCCAGATAATGGACCTGAAAATCCTCAAGTACAATAAAAAGCGGAATAATATCATTATCTCTCGAAGGGCCATTCTTGAAGCCGGGAGGATGAAACAGAAAGCCAAGACGCTCGCTCACATCGAGGAAGGATCCATCTTCACGGGAACTGTCAAGAATATTACTGACTATGGTCTTTTTATAGATCTTGGCGGCCTCGATGGGCTCCTCCATATTACGGATATGTCCTGGGGCAGGGTTGCTCATCCCTCTTCAATGTACAAGATCGGAGACGAAATTACGGTCAAGGTCATTAGCTTTGACAGGGAGCGAGAGAGGGTGTCCCTTGGGCTCAAGCAACTCAAACCCGATCCCTGGGTCGATGCAGATACCAGGTTTCCCGTAGGCACAAAGGTTACCGGCCGTGTAGTCAACCTTACCGATTATGGCGCATTTGTAGAGATAGAAGAAGGCATAGAAGGTTTGATCCATATCTCAGAGATGTCCTGGACCAAGAAGGTCAAACACCCCTCCCAGATAGTGAACGTGGGGGAGGAGCTTGAGGCAATAGTGCTCAATCTGGATACTGGAAGCAAGAGGGTCTCATTGGGGATGAAACAGGTCAAGCCGAATCCCTGGGATCTCATTGCGGAAAAATATCCTGTGGGCACCATTATTGAAGGACGCATAAAAAACATTACTGATTTTGGGATATTTATCGGCATAGATGAGGACATTGATGGGCTCGTTCATATCTCTGATATCTCCTGGACCAAGAAGATTAAGCATCCTGGTGAGCTCTATAAGAAGTCGGACGAGGTCCAGGCAAAGGTGCTGTCTATATCCAAGGACAATGAGCGTTTCTCGCTTGGCATAAAGCAACTAACCAAGGACCCCTGGGAGGACATCCCTGAAAAATACAAGGTGGGCACCAAGGTGACCGGAAGGGTTACCAATATCACCGATTTTGGCATATTTGTAGAGCTTGAAGAGGGGATAGAGGGTCTCATTCATTCTTCCGAGATAAGCAAGGGTAAGTCTAAGTCCTCCCTCGGCAAATTCCAGATCGACGACGTTATTCAGGCCATCGTCGTACACGTTTCTAAACAGGACAAAAAAATCGGCCTCTCCATCCGAAAGCTCCAAGACAAGGAATTCAGAGATATCTACGACGATTACAAGGATGAGGTGGAAGAGGCCCCTTCAACGTTTGGAATGCTTATTAAAGAGAAGATGGAAGAAGCGCATGCCAACCTCCCCTCAGAGGAAGGAGAAGAGATCACAGACAGGCAAGAGCCACCAGGTGTCGGATCCGATGAAGCGCCGGCAGAAGAAGCATCCACGGAAGAAACAGAGTCTACCGCTGAGGAGAAAAAACCCTTGGTAGAAGAAGTCACATCTTCGGAGGAAAAGGAATCTTCAGAAAAAGACAAATCTTTAAAGGAAAAGGCGTCTTCAAAGGAAAAAGACTCTCCCAAAGGGTAGCCGTTCAGGTGATCTTTATTCAATGCTCGGTAACCCGGTTACAGATACCTATTTTGAGCCTTCATTTTTCGCCATAAAAGGTAAAGATACCATTTCATGGCCAAGAAGACCAATCGCCCTATCACATTAGTCCTTATTATATTGGGCATAGCCATTCTCTGTTTTGGCACCCTTATGGCTATCGTTCTCTCGCTCTCCCGCTCTACCCCTACTCTGTCACTCAGTAATAAAATAGGCGTGATTCCCATCAATGGGGTCATCAGGGATGCGGATGCCATCACTGAGCAATTGATAGCGTTCAGGGATGATAAGCAAATCAAGGCCATAATCTTGAGGATAAACTCTCCGGGCGGTGGAGTAGGTCCTTCACAGGAGATATACAGCGAGACAAGGAGAACTACAAAGACAAAAAAGGTGGTAGCCTCTCTTGGATCCATAGCCGCATCTGGTGGCTACTATGTTGCGTCAGCAGCCGATTCTGTGGTTGCCAACCCGGGCACCCTTACCGGCAGCATTGGAGTCCTTATGGAGTTCGTGAGGTTCGAGGAACTGCTCAAGAAGATCGGGGTAGAGATGCAGGTGATTAAAAGTGGCGAGTTCAAGGATATAGGTTCACCTAATAGAAAGATGACTAAGGAAGAGAGAGAAATACTTACCCGCCTCATAAAAGACATCCAGAATCAGTTCGTAACTGCTGTTTCTCAAGGAAGGAATATGCCAGAAGAAAAAGTGCTTGAGCTGGCTGACGGCAGAGTCTTCTCAGGCAGAGAAGCTAAAAGGTTAGGCCTCGTGGACTCTCTGGGCAATTTCCATGATGCTGTTAATGTGGCCAAGAGGATGGCTCATATAAGGGGAAAGGTAAAATTGGTCTATCCTGTGAAAAAAAGAAGGTCTCTTTTATGGGATTTACTATTTAAGGATTTATTCGACGCCCTTATGAACAGGCTCGATCGCCCTCCCGGGCTCCTCGACTACCGCTGGAGAGGAGACCTAAACGTATTTGATTAAAAAAAATTAATCTCCCCCTTTCCTTCCCTGATTATCTTCGGATTATCCTCTACCAAGGAAACTACCGTGGAAGGTTCATATGAAATAACTCCCCCATCAATAACTGTTTCTACGAGAGAAGAATAGGTATCATGGATTATCGAAGGCTCTTCTAAGTTGAGACTGGTGCTAATAATAGGACGGCCCAAACTCTCAACGATAGCCAGACAGATCTTGTTGTTGGGTACTCGTATGCCCACTGTTTTTCTGGAGGTGAGCATGAGCTTTGGTACCAGCCTAGTTCCCTCTAATACAAAGGTATAAGGCCCGGGAAGGGTTCTCTTCATAATTCTGTAGGCATTATTCGAGACCTGTGCATACAGACTGATATCTTTCAGATTGGCACATATAAAGGAAAATGGCTTCGACAGTGGCCTGTTTTTGAGCTGATATATACGCCGTATTGATCTTTTGTTGAAAACATCGCAACCGATACCGTAGAACGTATCCGTTGGATAGATTATGAGGCCACCTTGATCCAATACTTCAACAACCTTGCCAATAAGCCTTTTTTGTGGATTATCCGGATTGATTGATAAAAGCATAGATTTTCTCCCTTATGGTGGATGCGGGAATTTTCATAACTGGGCGCGATGCTTTCAAAGAACTCAGAATTCAGAGTAACGTATTATGCAAGCAAGATCCCGACTCATACGTTGCGACGCGTCAATTTGGTTGCCAAGCCAGCCAGTTAATTATATATTTACTTCGCAATAGCCGTTTTGTCCAGAGCATACTGTCACAATTTTTTCGGTAAGCTGACATGGGGCTCAAAAACAGTAAACTCTCAGTAAGGATACCATGATCCCTGTATTTATTTTTCTTCTGGGTGCCATAATAGGAAGCTTCTTGAATGTCTGTATCTACAGATTGCCAAAAAGAGAATCGATTGTAACTACTCCCTCTCATTGCCCTCATTGCAGTGAGCCAATACACTTCTATGATAACATTCCTTTAATAAGTTATCTCGTTCTGAGAGGAAAATGCAGGCACTGTAAAGAGCATATCCCCCTTCGCTATCCAGTAGTTGAAGGACTGTTTGGTTTACTCACCCTGGCCCTCTTTTTCAAGTACGGCCCGACCCTCCCCTTTCTTCTCCTTTTGGCATTTACCGCTGCCCTGATTGTCATTACATTCATCGATCTGGATCATCAAATCATCCCTGATAGTATATCTATTCCGGGAATCTTTGCGGGGATTGGTGCCTCCTTTTTTATCCCGTTGCTATCCTGGCATGAATCCATTATTGGGATTGTGATTGGAGGTGGCTTTTTATTTCTGGTTGCTCTCGGATATAAGTGGATCACGGGCCGGGAGGGAATGGGAGGTGGTGACGTCAAACTTCTTGCCATGCTCGGAGCATGGCTGGGATGGAAGGCAATCCCGTTTATACTCCTTTCAAGTAGCTTGATCGGTGTCGTGATTGGCGGTGGCATTGGATTACTAAACAGAACCGGACTCAGGTCCAGGATACCTTTTGGCCCCTTTCTTGCATTAGCTGCTCTTATCTATGTGTTTTTTGGCCCAGAGCTAATAAGGTGGTATCTTACATTTACATTATAGATAAATATCTTTCCTCATGAAACTGTCTGCTTATAGTCTAAAGACGGGGATCTTTGCAACCCTCGTTTTCGTCCTGCTTTTGGCTATGCTTTTACTCGATATCGTCATGATCAAGATGGCGGAACAGGACATGGTAAATGCAGAAAAGAAAAAGGGGATACTCCTCTTGCGCACGATCGAACAAACTCTGCTCACTGGCCTAAAGGGTCAGACAGAAGACGTCCTGGACACAGCGTCTCCCTTTTTTCAGGGTCTCCACCACGTATTGGATACAAAAAGCCTTTCTGGGGTGCTTCTTATCAATGATTCCGGCGCAACCATATTCGAGACACAAATGGGAGAAGGGGATAGAGGGGCGCTCTCGGCACTTGCAGTACAATCCCTTAGAACCCAAAAGGATTTGAGTGATCTTTCTACACGGGGGGCCTTCCCCTTCCTGCCACTGAAGCGAGGACATCTGCTTTTGGCCACCCCCATCGTTTATGGTAAAAGGGTTATCGGTGCAGCATCTGTTCAAATACCCTTACACGGCATGTACAGCACCATCAGGCAGTCGCAAAAGGTTGTTCTCTTCTATGTCCTCTTGAACACCCTGTTTCTGGCACTCTTTGGCTTCTATCTCCTGTACCGGAGTATCATACGGCCCATCAATCGCCTCGTTAGAAGGGCCGAGGAATTCAAGGAGGGAGAAACCTTTCTCCTTTCTTCCGAGACAAGACACAACGAGTTCGGCAAACTCTCACGAGCAGTCAATATGACTCTGAGAGGCCTCGAAGACAGCAAAGCAGAGTTGCGAGAGAGCATAGAGTCTCTCGAAAACACCAACCGTGAGCTGAGACAGGCCCAGGAAGAGTTAGTCAGATCAGAGAAATTGGCCTCAGTCGGTAGATTGGCCTCTGGCGTGGCCCATGAAATCGGAAATCCTATCGGGATAGTGCTCGGGTATCTAGACCTTCTCAAAGGCAGCGACCTGAAAAAAAGCGAACAGGCAGACTTTATCGCTCGCATTGAAAAGGAGATAGACAGGGTAAACAGGACTATTGGGAATCTTCTTGACTTCTCCAGGCCCTCAAAAGGGGAGGTAAAGGCGGTATCTGTCCAGCAAATTATTGATGATACGCTGGACATACTAAAGCCTCAACCCATGATGACTGATATTCGCGTTGTGGTTGATCGCGAGGCTGCTCAGGATACCGTTCTGGCTGACCCGGACAAACTGAAACAGGTATTCCTTAATATTGCAATGAATGCCCTAGATGCTATGGCTGCCAATCAGACAAAACACGCATCAGACAGTAAGCAGTTCTCAATCATAACCAGGTTGGTATCAGAGAGCGGGTCAGGCACCAGCGGCAGCACCACCAGAGTACACGTAGATTGCATTGATAATGGGCCAGGGATCTCTGCCAAAGACCTGAGCAGGATCTTTGATCCGTTTTATACTACCAAGGAACCCGGAAAGGGAACAGGGCTCGGGCTTTCGGTAAGCTTGAGGATCGTTGAGGATATGGGAGGAGACATAAAGGTAAGAAGTGACGTGGGTAAGGGAACAACCATGACCGTTATCCTGCCTCTTTACGAAAGTTGATAACCATGAACCGTGAACTTTGAACCTGTGAACGCATGCTTTTTTTAGCACACTAAATCGAGACTGATCATGACAAAAAAACGCATCCTTATCATCGAAGATGAAGCAAACATGAGGCACATGCTGGAAGTTCTCTTGGAAAAATCAGGCTATGGAGTGACCTTAGTAGCCGATGGCCAGGAAGGCCTGGAAGTGACCGGAAAGGAAAGATTTCAATTCATCCTCTGCGACATAAAGATGCCCAGGATGGACGGGATGACATTTCTCAGGTCGGCAATTGATACCATTCAGGAAACCCCCGTTATTATGATGTCTGCGTATGGAACTGTAGACACGGCTATCGAGGCCATGAAGCTCGGTGCCTATGACTATATCAGTAAACCATTCAAGCCTGACGAGGTGCTCTTGACCCTGAAAAAGGCCGAGGAGCGGGAGAAATTAAAAAGTGAGAACCTGAGATTAAAGGATCGGATCCAGAAAATTGAACGGACCTATACCTTCAGTAATATTGTGGCAAAAAGCAAGGCAATGCAGTCAGTTTTTGATCTCGTCAAAAAGGTTGCGGACTACAAAACCACGGTCCTCATTCACGGGGAGAGCGGCACCGGAAAAGAGTTGATTGCCCGGGCCATCCACTTTAATGGATCACGACACATCGGCCCACTGGTTTCTATCAACTGCGGCGGAATACCAGAGACACTGCTTGAAAGCGAGATGTTCGGATACAAAAAAGGGGCCTTTACAGATGCCTGGCACGATAAAAAAGGTCATTTTGAAGAGGCACATGAGGGAACCATCTTTCTGGATGAGATTGGTGAGCTTCCCCTGCCTCTCCAGATCAAGCTCCTCAGAGTTCTCCAGGAAGAGGAGATAACCCCCCTTGGCTCCACTGCCACCAAGAAGGTGGATGTGAGAGTAATAGCAGCTACAGCCAAGGACCTGGCAGAAGAGATAAAAAAGGGGCTGTTCAGGGAAGACCTCTACTACCGCATAAATGTGGTAACCATATACCTGCCTCCGTTAAGGGAGAGGCGTGAGGATATACCCTTGCTCACCGACCACTTTATCAAACAGTTCAACGGCAAGCTCAACAAGAACCTCAAAGGCGTTTCCTCTGAGGTAATGGAACAGTTTATGATTCACCGCTGGCCGGGGAATGTCCGGGAGCTGGAAAATGTCATAGAAAGGGCAAGCCTCCTTGCCCCCGGCAATATTTTAGAAATGTCCGACCTTCCCCCAGACCTCAAAGCTGCCCGCTTTCCATCCGGCGGCCTCACCCGGGAAGGTATTTCTTCCATTAAGGAGGCCTCACGTCTGCTTGAAAAAAACCTCATCGAGCGGGCATTAGCCAAAACGGGTGGCAACAAATCACAGGCTGCCAAAATGCTCGAGATCAGCCGCCCCATACTTCTCTCTAAGATCAAGGCATATGGATTGGGCTAGCCGTAATGGAAAAACGCACTGCCCCACATGGAAAGGCAAATTTGGTAACCGTACGTCCCCAAGAACAGCGATCTAGGAATGCGGGAGAACTTCCTCGATGAGAAACCTGGTTCTCCTCCTCGGTGTAGGCCTGGGTGGGGTCTTGTTGATCCTCACCTTGAAGTTTATCCAATCTCTCATGGCATACCGCAGCCGAAGTTCGCAATTCAACTATAGATTTGCCATTCCAGGGAAAGTGGTAGAGATAGGTAAGGAGGAAAGAAGGCAACACGCGAGAGCCCTTATCCGCCTGCCGGTCAGCATTGAGACCGCTGAAGGCACGATAACAGCAGAGACAAAAGATATCTCCCTTGGCGGCGCGTTCATCTGCTGCAGGACTCCCCTCCCCCCCAAGGAAAAGTTTCCCCTCGCCCTCACCCTTCCCCATGGCGACTCCCTGGCCCTGTTCGCGGAAGTAATCTGGTCCAATAGCAGCGTCCCTGATGAGAAGATCGTAAACCGTGGGATGGGAATTCGGTTTGTCCTCATCACCGACCAGGACCGCGAGATCCTTAACGACTTGGTTTCTACCCATCTCGGAAGGAATGTCGAATGAGGAATATGAGCAAAGCGCTGCGATTACTCCAATCGGGGACTTGCTTTTACGATTTTCAGGCAGATCGTGCTTTGAGCAAGACCGGGGTAGCGAATCGCAGGCTGCCAAAATGTTCGAGATCAGCCGCCCCATCCTCCTCTCTAAGATCAAGGCATATAAACTAGGCTAATTACCAATATGCAGAAGCTCTGGTTGTATTGTCAAATAATTATACAGCTGATAAAAGATTTTACATATACTTCCCACGGTAGCCCTTTCTATTTTCTTCCCCTCTAAAAAGAATTTTCACTTTAAACCAACTAGATAGATCCATTTTGTCTTAACTGTGAACGTTTGGCACCTGTTTTGCTGACCTGAGAGTTCAAATCACTAGCGCTTTTATCTTCTAATAGCCTGTCGGTCTAGTAATCCATGGCTCTGTAGTGAAGCTAATAGCGATAACGGCCTGGACAACGGGCCAGGTGACGAAGCTACCGGTGAGGCTCATTTCTCTGACCGCAGCCGAGGTCTTCTTTTCAACACCTCCCAACGGTGGGGTGGTGAAGTAGGTGTCTTTCCAGTGGATTTGGTGCTGATAGCCACCGCAACCTCGGTTCAGGCAGTGTCTATCTCACCATTACCACGGGGATAAAGAGAGGTAGCAGTATCATTACTGAAGGGCCTTTCAATGAATCACAGTGCTGCACAAGTACAACTGGCCTATGTTTCATAATATAGATGTCAAATATTTGACGCAATATGTGTAAACTTTATTTACAGCCAGGGGAGGTCCCGGGAACTAGGACCAGTCTGCTTTTGCCAATAGCAGCCACCAGACCTGGTCATTTTCGTGTAAACCTTTTTTACATCTTCTCATGCCGCTTGCACCACCCCAGGAGCACCACTTCTCAAAAATCATGATCCAGAAATCTAATTTTTATAACAATAACAATGAGATAGCTTTTATCCGCATTCCCTGCAAGAGGCAATCTGACTGATCGGCATTGGTTTTGCAAGGTTAATACTGTAATTTGTGAGAGTTTACACATGACCAGAAAATGCGGCTTTACCCTCGTTGATCTTGTGGCCACCATGTCGGTGCTGGGAATTGTGGTGACTATTGCGATCCCGGCATTCTCAACCTGGCTCCCTGACCAGCGGTTAAAAACAGCGGCTCGAGATCTCTATTCAAACATGCAGCTTGCGAAAATCGGGGCCATAAAGTCCAATGCCCAATGGGCGATTGTCTTTGATGCTGGAGCCACACCGGCGAGATATTTTATCTGTTCAGATGACGGCGCCAATGATACGTGGGATGGACCTGCCGCAATGGGAGGCGATGACGTGGTTGAAAGAACAATAGACCTGTCCAACTACAAAAGTGGCATTACCTACGGCTCCGGAAATGCCACTGATGATATACCGGGGGGCGGTAGTGCACCGGCCGACACCATAACATATGGCAATGATGCGGCAGTTTTCAACCCCAAGGGTACCTCCAATGGTGGATATGTGTATCTCCAGAATAGCAAAAATATCACCAGCTATGGCGTTGGTACCCTCACCACCGGAGTTATCCGTTTGTTCAAGTGGACAGGAGCTGATTGGGAGTAGTGGAGAATCGGTCATGAAAAAACAGCGCCTCACAATGATTAGCAACCGGGGCTTTACCCTTGCTGAGCTTTTGATAGGCCTGTTTGTCTCCGCTATCGTGATGACCACTATCCTCTCTGCCTACTACTCTCAGAATAAATCCTATGCCGTCCAGGAGCAGGTAGCAGCAATGGTGCAAAACCTCAGGGCGGCCATGGATATTATGATCAGAGAAATACGCATGGCAGGGTATGACCCAACTGGAACTGCAAATACAGGGATCGTCACCGCAAACACAACGTCCATCACCATTACAGAGGACCTCGACGGTGATGGCTCCGTCGCTGGTGATGAGAACATAACCTACGCCCTGGCAGACAGCGATGGAGACGGAGATAACGATCTGGAAAGGAACAATAACCTTATAGCCGAAAATATCGATGCCCTGGATTTTCTCTATCTGGACGAAACCGGCAACCCCACTGCTCTGCCTTCAGAGATCAGAGCTGTGCAGATTACAATGGTGGCCAAAACAGGCCGAGGGGATCGAGGATACGTGGATAGTGTTGTTTATACCAACCAGCAAGGCATAGGTATTTTCGGACCAATAAATGACAACTCTCGCCGCAAACGTCTTACTGCTGAAGTCAGATGTCGCAACATGGGGCTTTGATTGAGGAAGGAGCATGAAAAAAAATAAGTGCCATATAACGCGCCTCGCAACCGATCTTAAAAGAAAACCCAACGACAGGGGTTTTTCAATCATCGAGGTTATGATTGCCATCTCAATTTTGAGCATAGGCATCCTTGCTCTTGCCTCCATGCAGGTAGCTGCAATGCGCGGAAACTCCTTTGCAAGGGGGGTTACCGAGGGGTCCACATGGGCACTGGATCAGATCGAAAAACTGATGAGCCTGCCATGGACCGATGCAAGCTTACAGGATGCGGACCTGGATGGCGCCGGCGGTCTGGATAATATAGGTTTTGATAACGATCCAGGTACGCAGGCCGATGCCGACTTCAGGGTGACGCAAGGGAAGTTTTCCATCCACTGGAACGTAGCAAATAATGTGGTGACCAACAATACCCGCACGGTAAACGTGATTGTGACCTGGACTGACCATGGCGCACAAAAGAGTGTTTCCATACAGCGGGTTGTCGCAAGGATTATATGAAAACCATGAAACCCTTTATAAGCCACCTCAGAGATGAAGAGGGGTCCATTCTGGTGATTGGCCTCATTATGTTGGCCTTTCTCACCATACTCGGCATAGCAGCCACAAGGACTTCCCAGATTGAAATACAGGTAGCGGGAAATGACGAGTACCATAAAATCGCCTTTTATTCCTCGGATAGTGGCATCTATGCGGCCCCAAAACTGATTTCTGCCGCTATTGACAATGGTACTGAACAAAATGTGGCCAGCGGCAGTTATACCCCCAGCGATGGGAGTTTCTACCGGGAGGTTTTAGGTTTCGATGCCTGGGATTCTGCCACTGATATACACTTTATCATGGGTGATTACCATGCTGATGTGGATGTTAACCGCACCGGCCAAAAGAGCCTGCCTGGAGGAGGCACCGAATTCGCCAGCGGCGCTGAAGGGATTGGTGTGGGCTCCGCAGGCGGTGTGGCCATCTTTTATGATGTAGATTCTTTCGGGACCGGACCAAACTCCTCCCGCTCCAGGATAACCGCCGTGTACCGAAAGGTCGTAGGCGTAGCAGGAGGTTTGTAACCATGAAAAGATTGCAGATGATTCTGATTGCGTGTGTTTTGACAGCGTTTCTCATAAATCCGCACCAGGGTTTGGCTGCAGAGCCCGCCATGGCCGATTACACACACTACCCCATATTTCAGGTGAATGCTGTAGCACCCAACATCCTCATTATTATGGACAATTCAGGAAGTATGAATTTTCAGGCCTATACCGGCGCCTACAACCACAATACCAGATATTATGGTTACTTTGAGCCTTATAAAAAGTACACCTACGGTAGCAACATCTTTGTGAGGGACAGCAATGGCGACTGGGATGGCAACTTTCTCAACTGGCTCACCATGCGCCGTGTGGATGTGGCCCGTAAGGTGCTTATGGGTGGCCTTGCCACATCGAGAACAGGGGGCGGTAACCAGACCAATATTGGGGAAGACCCCGCACAGAGCGGCCGTGATTTTACAAAGTCTTACCAGGATACAGATGATGTGACCCCCTTTCCTTCCACCACCGAATACTCCTATCTCATGGACGAAGGCTACTTCTATGTGGATGGAAGCACGTACACCATACGGGTTCAGAAAGATATTACCTACCCTGACGAGGCACCTAATTTTGTAGACGGTAACATCGCTGGCGTCTTGCAGAAGGTCGGCAACAAGGCCAGGTGGGGGCTTGAGTTCTTTAACTTTGGTACCGGAAATAACGAGAGTGGTGGGACTGTCACCCGAACTATCGGCACCAATATGACCGATCTGATCACCAGTATCCAAAACAAGGGCTGTGATACGTGGACCCCGCTGGCCGAGGCCTACTATGTTGCTATGCAGTACTTCAAGCAGGAGGATGTGGAGGAGGACCTCGATTATCCAAACAACTGCGTCCCCAACGCCAACCAGGGCGATGACCCTTATTGGAATAACGAATGGGTGTATTGTGCGGATAGTTTTGTGATTCTGCTGACAGACGGCGCATCTACTATGGACATGATGATCCCTGATTCCCTCAAGGATTACGACGGCGACAGCAACGACCCGGGTAGCTACCCTAGCAGCGGGTCTAATTATCTTGATGACGTGGCCCTGTATGCCCGCACCAATAACCTGCGGACTGATTTGGACGGTGATCAGAACCTGATCTTGTATACCATCTATGCCTTTGGAGACGATCCAGATGCCGAGAGTCTATTAAAGGATGCGGCAAAGAACGGGGGATTTATTGACCGAGATGGAAATAACCGCCCCAATCTCCAGGAGGAGTGGGATGTAGATGGTGACGCTGTCCCCGATACGTACTACCAGGCCGATAACGGTTACCAATTGGAGGCCAAACTGATCCAGGCCATCAACGACATCCTCGCGCGGGCGTCTTCAGGCACCGCTGTTTCAATACTGGCAACCGCTGAAGAGGGCGAGGGCAACCTGGTTCAGGCCTATTTCCGCCCTACGGTCCCTGTTGGCCTTACCGAGGTGAACTGGGTGGGATACCTCCAATCCCTGTGGGTTGACTCCAGGGGCAACTTACGTGAGGATACAGACCAGGACCACGCACTGGATGTGACCGTGGATCGCGTGATAACTTACTTTTTAGATCCTGCCACCGGAGACACAAAGGTAAAGCGGTTTGCCGTCAGCACATCCAATCCCTATCCCAACCTGGAGTCCGACTCCTACGACCTTTTGCAAATGAACCAAGTCATTCCGCTCTGGGAGGCCGGAACACGCCTCGCCCAGAGGAACGCCAGCGCCAGAACTATCTTTACCTACCTCGATAAAGATAAAGACGGGGTTGTAGATACCGGTGAAGTGGTAAACTTTGATGCCAGTTCTGCATCCTATATAAAACCCTATTTGGGGGTAAAGGATAATGCCACGTGGAGCTATCTCGGGGCGACTCATGATGACAGGGTAACCAACCTGATTGACTATATCCGCGGAGAGGATAAGGATAGTTCCGGCCTGAGAACAAGGACGATAGATGGCAAGGTCTGGAAACTGGGAGATATCGTGGACTCCACGCCTGTGTCTTTATCCAAACCTCCTGATAATTTTCACATCATCTACGGTGATGAGTCGTACCAAACCTATTATGAGGCCAACACATACAGAGAAACAGTCGTATATGTGGGGGCCAACGACGGAATGCTCCATGCCTTTACCTCATGGAAATATGACACAGCGAATCAGCAATACACTCAGCCTTCTCTTACGACAGAAGAGATGGGTGATGAGCTGTGGGCTTATGTCCCGCAGAGCCTCTTGCCACATCTGAAATGGCTCGCATCACCAGATTATACCCATGTAGATTACGTTAATCTGAAGCCAAAACTCTTTGATGCCAAGATAAGAGATCACGATGGCAACCCGGGTACGCCAGATGTGTGGGGGACGATCCTCCTGGCTGGCCTGAACATGGGAGGTAAGCATATCTGGGCCGAGGGAGATTTTGATGACGGTACTGGGGCAACCGTTCCCGAAATAAGAAACTTTTGTCCCACCTACGTGTGCATGGACGTGACTGATCCGAGAAACCCAGTTCTTTTATGGGAGCGCTCGTACTCGGATCTAGAAATGACCACGTCTTTTCCCGCAGCCATCAAGGTAAAAGACAAGTGGTTTGCGGTATTCGGCTCAGGCCCCACTGATTATGATGGATCCAGCACTAAAAACGGCCATATTTTCGTGGTTGACCTGAAAACCGGTGAGCCGTACCGAAATGGGACCGATGATTGGCTCTTCGAGACGGCCGAGGCCAAGGCCTTTATGAACTCACCGGTTTCCCTGGATAAAAACCTCGATTTCAGCTGCAATGCCATCTATTTCGGAGAGTCCTACCTATCAGGCAGCTGGAAGGGAAAGCTGTATAAGGTGTCTATCCCATGTGTTGGCGCTGGTGGCGTCTACGATGATAGTGATGTCAATAACTATGTAGATGACCCCTTGGATGCAACCAATCCCTGGGTTCTTTCAGTCCTCTTCAACGCCACTAAGCCCATTACAGCGCCACTAGCCCTGAGTGTGGATGAATTCGATAACGCATGGGTGTACGCCGGTTCTGGCCGTTATTTAAGCCCCGCCGATAAGACCAATACCGACCAACAGTTTATGTTCGGCATTAAAGACCCATTCTTCAATACTGCCCACACAACTGATGGCTATTATCACGACTACAGTTCTTTTCTCGAGTTACAGATATCCGACCTCCTTGATGCCGATCCCTACCAGATCGCCGAGGGCGGCAACGACGTGTATGAAAACGGTGCAAGAATTGGCACCTTTGGTGACCTCCTGGGCCTGGCCCGGCAGGAGGATGGCTGGATCAGAAGCCTGACCACCCCAGGAGAGCGTATATTGGCCAAGAGTACTCTCGTGGGCGGCATAACGCTCACCCCTTCATTTGTACCCAACGACGATATCTGTGGCTTTGGAGGCCAGAGCTACCTCTATGGATTCTACTATGAAACAGGGACGGGCTATTATAAGGCAGTCTTCAATAATGGAACCGCCACAAAAGACATTGACGGACAGCAGGTAACAGTGGTGTTGGATATGATTTCTCTCGGTGAAGGCAGGGCATCAGCAGTTGGCATTCATGTGGGAACCTCGGGTGTTAAGTCTTTTGTGCAGCAGAGCACGGGTACGGTCTTGTCTGAAAAGGTAACACCTGCATTTAAGATTAAAAGTGGCATGAAATCATGGCTTGAACGATGAGGAGGGAACCCATTATGTGTATATTTTATAAAGGTCAGTCGATCTACAGGATTTCTGTGTGCTTGGTTTTCTTACTGCTTTTCCTGCTTTTACCGGTTACCGGTTTTTCAAAAAGCCCGCCAAAGAGTTTAGTAAGATCTGGGTCCATGATAATCCAGGGGAAAACCAGTGACGCTATTGTTGTTTCAGAACGTCGCTTTCTAGTAACTGAAGCAACGACTATCCTCACTGTGAAAGGCAGAAAGATTCAGTTGAGCGCTCTTCCCATACCCTGCAAGGCCGAAATTACCTATCAATTGAGAATGGATCAGGACCCGGTGACGCTGAAAATAAAAATAAAAAAACTACTGAAAGGCTCAAGCAAAAAGTGGCCTCCCCCACGCTCAGAAGGGTAGGCTTCTACCCTCAGCAGCGTCAATACTAATCCTCATCCTGATCAAGGTAAGGGTTTCATCCACAACATAATCAGAGGTTACCAGTGATCCGCCCTGCTCAAGCCAGGTGTCGCGGGTTCTCGTGCAATCCATATGCAGAGGGTCCCTCTCATCAGCTAGGGCCATCCAACCACCCGTATCGCCAAAGAGGTTCCTCGCCAATCATTTTTTAGTTATTCCAAAAATGTCAGGTTTGTTCAATTAGATTTTTTTCCGTAAAGAGGCTATCTTGCTTGACAACTTGACAGTTTAAGTGTACGATTCGTACACATCGTATACGGAAAAGGGCTCTTTCCTGTGACCAAAATCGTAGCCGATAGCAGTGCGCTGATTTTATTAGCGAAATGTGGTTTTATAAAAACACTATGTGACTCTTATGACGTTATCGCTCCTTCATCTGTGATTGCTGAAGTGGCATCCGAAGAGATGATCAAAAACTATCCAGACGCCACCCTGATCGCAAATCTGATCTCTAAAGGGGACATAATAATACGAGACCCTGAAAAGGCTGACTTCCAATTGCCTTTATCCCTGCATCAGGGAGAAAATGATGCGCTTTTATTGGCGATGGAGGTACATAATGCTCTGTTTGCCACGGATGATCGTAAGGCAATCAAAGCTGCAAGATTTCTACAAATACCGTTTATCATTACACCAAAAATCGTACTTGAATTGTTTAAACTACGGAAAATATCGTTGGAGGATGCCCGGGAATCCATCGAGAAGCTAAGCATAATCGGAAGATATTCACCGGACATCATCGCAAATGCGCTGGTCTCACTAATGGAGGAAAAAAATGGCAAAGCCCACAACCATAAGGTTACCTGAGGATCTTTTGAATGATATAGATCAATTTGTGCAAGAGGCCAAGTTAGATCGTTCCGCATATCTGAGGGAAATTCTGCGAAAGGGCTTCTCATTAGACAAACAGGAACGATTATTGCGGAAGTATGCCAGTGGGGAGCTGAGCCAAATGGAAGTTTGCAAAGCCCTTGAATGGAATCCCTGGCAATTCTTATCACACCTGAAAGCTAAAAACCTGCATTTGAATGTGGAGTTGGAAGATTTTTTAGATTCTTCAGAACTGCCCCGGCTACCCTCATAGAAGCCGCCATGAGAATTTTTTGTCGTCAGCCAAAAAGGAACTTAGCTCCGCTTCGCTTCGCAATTGGAAGAATGGAATGATGGAGTGGTGGAATATTGGGTCTTTATTTTCTCTGCTTGAAAAACATTGCTATTCATGGCAAAAAGCAACTTATGCTCCGTCCTGCACCACATATCCGTTACCATATTGCAACCATACTGTGGCTGCCCATTGGATAGAATTTGTAGCCCAATACAAGCGATGGATCAGGCCAGTGGTCTTTGAGAATGTGCGCAAGGCATTGGCCTGCCGTGCCCCTGTATTGGGGTGTCATATCTATTATTGTAAAGATTGTGGCCATGTTGAACTTATTCCCCATTCCTGCAAAAGCCGTTTCTCTCCCAGTTGTGGAAAACATGCCACCGACATTTGGGCCAATCGGGTCCTCAATCGCCTTTTAGATGTGCCCTATCATCATTTGATTATGGCCATCCCATGGCAATTGCGTATTGTCATCATAATGAATCGTAAAGCTGGTCTCAATCTCTTAGTCCATGCTGTAACTTTAGCCATAGGGCAGTGGGCTAGGGATACCAAGGGAATGCGCATGGGCACCCTCATTGTTATTCACACCTTTGGGGCTGACATGAAATGGCATCCCCATATCCACCTTATTGTCACAGGGGGCGGGCTAAGCCTTGATGGAAAACGCTGGATCGCAACAGACCCCAAATTTCTCATGCACCACGGGGGGTTAAAGAAACGATGGAAATATCAAGTCACCACCCGAATGAAGAAGGCCCATCGCCAAGGACAATGGCCTTTTCCAAAATCCAAAGATTTCCTTAAGCAATACCCCTGTTTTGCTTCTATGCTCAACAAGCTCTGGAATCTAACCTGGTACGCCTACATTGACGCTTCCCTTCTCGATCCACGTTTCAGTGTTCAATATATCGGCCATTATACGAAAAGGGCAGTCATGGCCGAGTAATCGAATCACCTACTATGACGGCAAGATCGTCCGCTTCAGCTATAAAGATTATACCGAAGGTGGAAAAACCTCCTTCATGACCTTGAAGGTTCACACCTTTATCGGTCGTCTTATCCGTCATATCCCGGATAAAGACTTCCCCATGATTCGGTATGCAGGTCTTTTCTCCAACAGATGGAAACAACACTATCTGGGCCAAGCCCGTGATGCTTTGAACCAATCGGCTCCTGATGATTCCGATGAAGATACCCAGCCCACATGGGCCGAACGTCAAACTGACTATACAGGTATCGATCCATTGATATGCCCTAATTGCGACAAACCCCTAACCTTTGTTGGCAGCTTCTTCGGAAACTGGAATGAACTCAAGTATCTTTTTGATATCGCAGGCAAAGACTCCACCATTGTCCTCCTGCTTTACTGCGACCAGGATGATAACCATGTGGATACCATTCAAAAGGATCCGCTGCCAATGTACATTTTGTGGTAACGCATGGCGTATTCCACGACGCCGTATTTTGCGCTTTGAACGCTTTTTCGAAATCAAAAAGGGACAACCCTTTGTCTGGGAGCGCCATGATTGCCATGAAGGTGTGGTTATCCCTGGAACCTATAAGAACATTCATGGGGAAATAGTGAAAGCTTGTCCTGAGAGAAGCCGAAGGGTTGATCCCAAAACCCTTGATCCAGACACAGAGGTTATGCGTTTCTGAACATTATTCCATTATTCCATGTGAGTGGCATAAATCAGAATGCCATTAGAATAACTGTAAATTCAAAGGGTTATAGAAATTCTGAGATACTAAATTATATTTGTGACTAATCACTGAATTCCTGCTTTCGCAGGAATGACATATACTTAAACTCAATCGTCATTCCCGCGGCCGCGGGAATCCATAGCTATTACCCGTACTTATTGAGTTACGAAAAAAGGAGTGAAGAGGTAAAAAGCGGGAACTATGTCACCATGGAAGAACTTGAGTCTTTGAGAGATGTATGAACTGAAAGGCTCAAGCAAAACGTGGCCTCCTCCGGGATTAGAGAGCTAGGTTTCTATCTTTCGCAGTGAGAGTATCACGATCCGTCCGTGTAGCAAGGTGTACTGCCAATCCATTCACAATTGCCACTGGCTCCGCCAGGACCAAGGCTACTACTGGTTTTACAAAAGCCTAACACAGCACCTCTGGCATCCAACTTGATCCTCGTTACTTTGGGCTTTTCGTAACTTTCCTTTTTTTTAATAACTTTAGGCATTTTAGCTCACTTTAGGTTATTTTAGACACTTATTGAATCGCCTCTATCTCCCGCAATTCACTCACAAAGGCAACCAAATCCTCTTCTGCCTCTCCAGAAGATACCTCAAATTCCTTTACTATCATATTTTTTATATCAAGTAACGTTTTTTCACCATCAAGATGCTCCCAGACAAATGCACCCACCTCATTTAGATTATAGATCGAGCCCATGTCTCCTACGTTGTCTTTGATTGGCACCAGAATCGTTTCATCCTGTATCTTTCGATACACAAAATCCTCATTCCTTCTGTACTTCTTCTCCAACTCTTTCATCTCACCAGCTCTCGTTTATCGCTGCAATTATGACCACTTCGTTTGAGGAGCATCCCGCCCTCAGCGGGATTCAAGGACCGCTTCGCTTGAGGGCACTTCTGTAGTATTCTTGCAGGAAATAATAACCAGACTCTTCGCTTCGCTCAGAGTGACTAGTAGGAGCAGCCCAGAGTGACAGATACGGAATGTGTCATTCTGAGGCCCGCCCAATTGAAAACAGGGGATCACTCAGGGTGACAGATACGGAATGTGTCATTCTGAGGCCCGCCCAAAGCGGGGCGAAGAATCTCACATAATCTCAAAGCCAGCCATCATTCCTCGCCTCTTTCCTCAAGGACCGAGGGTCCGCTCCTCAAGGCCGCAACGCCGGTCCTTAAGGCCTGAAAGGCCAGTCCTCAAGCGCAGCGCTCCTCAAGGCCTTTAGGCCGCTCCTTCCAGCCTATTTCTTACCATATCTCTCCTGCAGCCGTCGAGATGAAACAGCCACTTCCCGTGGATGGCGTTCCGCTGCCCGTGCCAATGCCTGCAATGGCGCCCAGCTGCTGGGTTTGCGCGCTCTGGTCGCCATCACTGTCAACAGACCGCACCACGTAGTAGTAGGTAGTCCCTGTTTCAGCAGAGGTGTCGGTATATTCGGTTCCCGTGATAAGGGAGGAGTTATTCACCTTGGTGTAGACTCCTCCAGGTGTCGTGCTCCGGTAGAGGTTATAGCCAGCCACGGGATTGCCATTGCAGTCAGTGGCTGCATTCCAGGTGATGGTTATCCCTGGTGAGGCGCTCTGCAGTGAAACCCCGGTTGGCCTTCGAGGAAGCGGCACCTTGAGCTCTGTGGCAGGATCACCAAAGAGCAGGAAGGTCTGGCTCACCTCCTCGTACTGGGAGCCATTGGCCAGCAGGGTCTGCTTGGCCATAGAAATTGCAGGCCCCAGGGTACGGATGTCCTCGGTAAAGATGGCGTCAAATAGGGCTGTATCCAGGATATGCTGGCCTTCAGTTTCGGTCATCCCCGTTGGCATAAGGGCAGCTACTGCGCCCTTTTCCGATCGCAAAAGGGCCTCTGCCAGGGAGGGAAAATTCCAGACATACGGATAGACAAAGTAGCCGGTCTCACAACTCATGCTGACAAAGAAGGGAGGCTCCTCATTGGTCAACTGAGCCACATTTCCATTGTTAAAGATAGTTTCGTGCGCCCATATCTGCACAGAACCGTGGCCGCTGTAGTTGACAATCAGGGCCCCTTCGTTGATCTTCTCTTTGATATCTTCGGTCAGATCACCCACGGCAAGATAGTCATCGAGGTATCCCTTGAAGGGGGCGTTTAATCCCGTGGGCATCAGGGCCGCCGCATCCTCGTTCATGGTCTCAAAGACCGACTCGTATGCCTCGATCTGGTTATCGGCAATAAGCAGGGTGTTTTTCTCCCAGGTCTTGGTGTTCGCTGTGGTCTCATAGGCGAGGATTTTGTTGACCATTACTGCTGCCTCAGCCGCACTTTCAGCAGGGAGCCTCCCAATAGAGAGGTCGGAGATAACATCGTCTCCACTGATGCAGGCAAACCACTCATCGGTAACCGTCTCTCCCCGGTACTGAGTGAAGATCAGATAGCCGGGTGCATAGTTGACTGCCCCATAACCCATGTTGTCTTTATAGTCATAGGAGGTGTCCCCTACGAGCAACACATACCGGGGGGCAGGCGGGCTCCAGTTGGTGTAAGCATAGGTCAGGAAATCCTTAATGGCCTCGGGTGTCACCATCCCATAGCCGAACTCATCATAGATGTCCTCCACATCCGCCACGGTGACGCGAAGGCCCTGACCTTCGCGCAGGTTGATGAGATTAGTAAGCCATGGATGAGGATCACCATTGCCATCCCATCCCAGGTCGCGGTGGGTAATGAGGATATAGTCGGCACCGTTTGCCGTATCGGACAGGGTGGAAGGGGAATCTTGAGATACCCCGGATGGTGTTTTTGCCGCACCGGTGGACAGAACATAGTAAGTTCTCTCTCCTGCCCCGGTTTGCGGTTCGCAATCCAGGGTGTATGAGTCGCCCATGTCGATGGTTTGGAAATTTGTCACGCGAGCCACCTCATCCGGTGAGGTAATATCAAAGGCCAAAAGGTCGTTGCCGGTGAATCCTGAAACCCGGTATCTGTATCCTGTTTCGTGGGAGAATTTAAGGGTGTCGGTGCTCACCGCAAAGCTCCTCGGGTATGTTACCTCAAACCAGTCTACCACAATGGCGTCGTCTCCACTATTGCACGCAATGGTGACGGTGTGCTCCCCTTCCCCAAAATTCACTGCATCAATAGTGGCCTCATAAAAGGCGATACCACTCCAGGTGAAGGTCCCCGTCGCCAGGGTAGTCTCACCTTTCTTGACCGAAACACCCACCTCGTGATCGGTGTTCCAGGTGCCGCCCATCAAAATCTTCACACTCCCCTGTCCGGCAGCACCAGGCAGGGAGAGATCAAAGTCCACCGTGTTTCCGCTCGAAACAGCGGTGGAGAAAACCCACCGATCCAGTGTGTCCCCTCCGGGGGCTACACCCCAGTAAGCTTGATCCTGCTCATGATGCAGGGTAAAGACATGCGTACTGGCAACGGTGCCAGAGCCCGGGGTGCCATCGATTGGTTCCATCCGTTTTGGGTCTCCTGAGCCTCCCTGGGTGGTGAGCCAGTAGACGTTGTAGGTGGCATATTTTGCATATGCAGCATCCACCGGTCTTCCGTAAAACTCGATGTAATCGTCTCCGTCCCCATCGTGCACGGAGATAGCCACCTCCTGTCCCAGATTGTAGAGCCGGACCTGGCTGAGGTCCATCCCATCCACATCGATGCCGCTCGCCGAGGTGACCCGGTAGATCCCCTCCTCAGAGACGAGGATCTTATAGGCGGGGTTTTCAGGAGGCGGGCTCCACACGGCAGCGCCCGGGCCAGGGGGTCCAGCCATCGCCCCCATAAGGGAGTTGCCCATAAGGGCTGACTCTCCTGCATCCTCGTAGCTCACCCGTACCCGGATCAGGGTGTGGTGCATGAGTTCTTTAGTTACCGGATTAAAGGCAAGGGGATAGAACAGAACCTGAAGTCGTTGCTGGCCTCGGAAGAGATAGGTCTTGCCCAATTGTGCTCCCACCTCCGGGTAAAAGGTATCGGTGCTATAGGCAGCCTCATCAACCGTAAAGACCTCTCTTACATGGGCCATTTCCCCTTCACCCTGGAGGGCATTCTCAGGGACCGGGTAGACCCAGTAGCCGGAATAGGTCTGGCCCTCTGTCCCCGTGACTGTCAAGGCCGGTGATTTCCCCTCCGGAAGATCAACCAATATGCCCTTGATGGGGAGCTCGGGCCTTCCCACCGCATCCGTGTAACCGTGGACGTAGTCTAAGATCCGGAGCCGCTCAAAGGCATCCCCCTGGGCCTCAACCATCTCCATGTCAAAGGCATCGGTTACAAGCTCCAGGGTTATGCCCGCCTCATCTGATTCTATGATCTGGACGCCCTTGGTGAGAGTTCGGGCCTGGCTCTCTGTCTCCCGATCTTTTTTTCTGTCCTCACCATCTAGGACCCCATCTCCATCGCTATCCGGGTTGAACGGATCGGTGTCGTGGTCATACTCCTCTAAATTGGTGAGCCCATCAAAATCCAAATCCATACCGGAATCATCACACGTGGGATCGAGGCCGTGGGCGATCTCCCAGTCATCGGGCATACCGTCCCCATCCCAGTCCACACAGATGGGCCCATGAAAGGTGTGTGTGCCGTAAATGTCAATCTCCTCCAGCTTATAGTAGTAACGCCTGCCCGGGGTGACGTCGGTATCGGTGTAGGTGTATGCCTTTCCCATGCCAGAAAAGAGCAACCCGGGAACCACCTTGTCGGTAAGTTTTATGAAGGGCCCTCCCGGGCTCGTTGCCCGAAAGAGGTGAAAGCCCATGTTGTTGATCTCCTGGGCCGTCTCCCACTCGACCAGGACCGAGGAATCCTCACCTGTGGCGGTAAAGGAGAGAAGCGTGATCGCTGTGGGATAGAGCAGGAAGGCCTCTGCATACTCCGTGTAGGTATCGAGTTCGCTGCTGGCGTTGCTGTCATACAATCGAAAACAGTAATATTTGCCCTGTGTGGCATTACTCGTCGCCTTGACTGAAAACTCGATCTCGGTAAAGGCATCGGCAGCCAGGGTGATGCTGCCGGTGGTGTTGCCGTCATCCCACAGTTCACCGGGCACAAAGGTGGTGGCCTCATCGGTTAGCCCGGAGTCGATGTTGGAGGTCGCATCTGCTCCGCTGGCTGCAATATAATCGGACCCCACGATCTGCCAATCCCCGCTGGTGTCAGTGAGAACATCAGAATAACTACCCGAGCCGCAGGTACCATATTCACTGGTCTCCGCCACCTGCAACCTGTAGGTAACCCCTCCCGAACTCGCGGTCCCCTCATTGGACACCAGAAAGCGGAGTCGTTTGACAAACGAGTCTCTCGCCAGAACCAGTATCGTATCCTCATCGGCGGCAAAGGTGGCGCCACTAGAAGTCGCAGGTTTTAATGCGATTTGGTGTGCCGTCCAGTCATTACTATCCATATCCAGGCTGGCTGTGCCAGTTGGGCCGGCTGTGCTCCATATCCGGATACAGCTTCCTTGTGCTCGGCTAGATGCGGGCTCTACCAGATCGCCATACCCGTTGGATGGATTGTTGTAGTTTACATCTTCTGAGTCCGTAAATACAGCTAAAATCCCCATTGCCCCATCTGTCTGAGTTGTCATGGTTGGGGCGGTTGCAGTCGTACCATCGCCGGAGTCTCTTGTTGACGTTGAAGGTGCTACGTCCCAGACAGAATCGGTATCTACCCCGGAGAATACACGGATTTGTATAGACCACTGAACACTAGCACTAAGGGTAAATTTATAGTTGGAAGGCTCTGAAGCACCAGCGACCCTATAAAATATTGCATATTCAGCTGAATTACCGCCAGTTTGTTCTTGAAACGACTTTGTGAACGGATACGACCCATTGTTATCAGTAATAGTTTCGTTGTCTTTATTCATATGAACCATAGCAATTACCACGTCATCTTCTTCTATTGTCACACCGTGTGTAATTGAAACATCAGTACCACTTCCTGAAGCTGTATTACTTCCTTCTTCACTAATAGTAGCGGTACCACCTTCTCCTGCATCATCATTGCGCCAGCGGTAATGGGCCTGGGTCAGACCCGCAGTGCCCGTAGAATAACTGAACACCGCCGCCATGGCAGACACATCGTTGTCGACGCTCCAGGTAATGGATTTGGTAATATTGGCGGTGTTATCCACGCAGCCCCAGTAGGTCGCCAATGTCACGTTGTTAGGGCTGCTAGTACCGGTTACGTGGTCCTCGTTCATATCTGAAGGCGGTGAACTCACTGTAGCGACTTGGTCATGGCCAAAGGCCATATACAGCAGCCCGTTCGTGACGCCATCAACCGCAGTGGAGGTAATGCTTGTCCCGTATTCGTTGGTCTTGAATGACGTATCTTCAAGGGTCCAGGTCCCCCCTCCGGCGGTGGGTGGTTCAAAGGTGGTGATATGAACAATAAAATTGTCGTTGGTGCCATCCCAGCTGAAGGTATAGGAACTGGGTTCGCTGGCTCCCGCCACCTTGTACCAGGAACGCGTACGGAAGTGGTTTCCTGTATGGGTGGCCGGTTCGATCACGGTCCATCCGGCCGCGGCGGTAAGATCGCCATCGGTGCTATCATTTATAGCTGTGGCGATCATCAAATCCCCCTCGGCGGTGCCCGTGGGTTTGTCAACCGCCAGAGTTGCGCCGCTGCCGGTTGCCTGGTTATCGTCGGCTACCGTCGCACAAGTTTCAGCCGGTGCAAAGGCCGCCAGCACGTGGGCCACCCGGTGGGTATCGTTGAACGTCCACCCAAGGGTGGTGGAGCCGTGCGAAGATACCTCTTTGGTGCTGCCGGCGCCGTTTTGGGCGCCTGGGGCTTTGTCGAACCGCTCGGTTTGCCCGGCCTGGGTTGTCGCGAATGATTGATCGGCGGTTTTTCCATTGACAATGCTGTCGATCACCCAGGCGCCGTCTGTCACCGTGGTGATGTCGGTGTTAAACGGCGAGGTGCCGTTGTCGCTGCTGCTGGCATCCGTTGCCGTCGCTTCGGGGGCCTGCTGGGCGACGCCAAAAAGGGAGATGGCCCCGGCGCTCATGCCGTTGACCTGGCCCTTGGTGGTCACTACAACCGTGTAAGTTCCGGTGGAGGGTAGATCGGCTTCGAGCAGGTACCATATTTCCGATCCGCTCCAGTCAGTAGTATCATCGGAAACGGCGGAATCGGCTTTTGTCAGGTTTTGGCTGTTGTAGGTAACGCTGTCAACCTGGTAATTGGTGGCGTGGTCCTCGTCTGTCTGCACACAGACCGCCAGCAGCCGGTTGCTGCCGCTGCCGATGGTATGGCTCCAGCTCAATGATGTTGCCGCAGTGTCCCCATCGGAACTAACGGCGTCAAATGTAATTCCGGCATAGGCCGGCAGGGCCGGCAATAGGATCAGCAGCAGCAATACTGCTGCTGCGGCTGTCGCAAAAGTGCGCCGCATCCTTTCCCATGAAATCTGTAAACAGAGTTTTTTTCCGCGTTGATTTTCCTTGTATTTCATATGACTTCCCTTAATAAGGATTGGGGTCGGGTAAAGAGTAGGCGCACAGCAACCTATAAGGCCAATTCGTGACCATAACCAGCCACCCGCAATGTCGATTAAGTGTCTGCGGTAGACACCCTCACAGGCTCTATG
>JAFDDT010000150.1 GCA_019310725.1 Deltaproteobacteria bacterium
GTGATACTCGATTCTGGTTGAAGCGAAGCGAAAGTCCCGATCTACCAGGGATGCTTGATGACTGATACGGGATATATATTAGATGAAAGAAGTTTATTACGCCCGCAAAAACTCCTTTTTACGGGCAATTGCGAATTCTTGGCAGTAGTTAGCCCTAAGGGCATTACTCCAAATCCTGATGCTTTTGACTTTTTATGAGACTATCAAGTTTGGATAGATGGAATTGAATATTTGGGTGTGAAATCTTGTTGAGTTATACGTAGGTTTTTGCTATTCTACGTATAACATAATAACAGGACGGAAATCAACGTGGATAAACTTCCCCTTGAAACCCAAACCTTGTATGCAGAAATGATGGAACAGCTTGTCGCACGAGAGGCACATCGTTCCATGGGGCATGCTTCAGGATGCTTCACCACAAAAGACATAAAAGGCGCATCTTATTACTATTTTCAATATTCTGATCCGGGTGGCGTTCAGCGCCAGGTATATATTGGGAGAAAGAGCAACGAACTTGATCGCCTGGTTGAACGGTATAATGCTGAACGGGAAGCATTCAGGGTAGATGAAGATCATATCCGACGGCTGTGTGCCCAGCTTCGAGCAGGGGGTGCACTCATTACCGACACCGCCTCCGCACGGGTGATTAAATCATTAGCTGAAAGTGGAGTCTTCCATCTGGAGGGTATCTTGTTAGGGACCCAAGCTTTCACCGTTCTTGGAAATCTTCTCGGGGTACACTGGAAGCGTTCGGCAATAAAGACCCATGATATCGATATTGCTGGCGAATCAAAGATGAGAATTGCATTGCCGAATATCCGGGCCGACATCCCCAAGGCACTAGAAAGCCTGGAAATGGGGTTTATTCCTGTCCCACCTCTTAATCCAAAGGCCTCTTCAACATCTTTTAAAGTACGTGGGAACCCTCTTCGTGTAGACTTTGTGACACCAGAGACAAAGCAGGGAGAAAATAATCCTATTTTCATATCAAGATTTAATGCGGCTGCCCAACCCCTTCGCTTTCTGGACTACCTCATTGATAATCCGGTAAAAGCAGCTATTGTTGATGGCGGAGGCGTTCTTGTGAATGTGCCTCAGCCCGCAAGATTTGCCTTTCATAAGCTGATTGTATCACGGGAGAGGGAATTGACTGCACACGATAAGGTGGAAAAAGATATCATGCAGACCGCCCAAGTTATCTCTGTTTTAGCAGATGAACGGCCCGGAGATCTGTTGCTTGCCTGGGACGAGCTAAAGAGACGAGGAAAGGGGTGGATCAAACGAGCAGAAGTCGGGATGTCAGTGATAAATCGGAGTGATCCTTCTGTTTACAAAAAAACTGTCGAGCTATTAGGATTATGAATGTCTAATCCATTATCAGAAACTCCGTAATCAAACAAACCCCTAACCTTCTGGAGAGTATCATGAGAAAAAATCACCAGAAGGTACTTACGGATGAGGCCTTTAGGGGGTTCTTTTGTCCCTCTGGGTGCTTTTTTGCATCTAAGGAATTCCATCCAGTATCAAGCATCAGGTATCCAGTATCCCGATGCTTTAGCTTCAAGGAGGCACTCCCATGACACAAGAAGGCTTTAAACGCAAGCTCAGCGCGATTCTCAGTGCTGATGTCAAGGGCTATAGCCGCCTGATGGGGGAGGATGAAGAGGCAACTATCCGTACTCTAAAGGGTTATCGTGAGTTGATAGCAGAGCGTACTGAAAAGCACCGGGGCCGGGTAGTGGACTCTCCCGGTGACAACGTGCTCGCTGAGTTTGGCAGTGTGGTGGATGCGGTGCGATGTGCTGTGGAGATTCAGGAGGAGCTCAAGGTGAGGAATACTGAGCTGCCCGAAAACCGGCAGATGAAGTTCCGGATCGGTGTCAACCTTGGGGATGTCATTGAGGATGAAAAGCGGCTTTATGGCGATGGGGTAAACATTGCAGCCAGGGTAGAGGGGCTAGCTGAAGGAGGAGGCATCTGCATCTCAGGGAGCGCCTATGAACAGGTGAGGAACAAGCTGACCCTGGGCTATGAATATCTGGGAGAGCATACCGTAAAGAATATCGAGCAGCCGGTAAAGGTCTATCGAGTACTGATGGAACCTGAAGCAGCAGGAAAGGTAATCGGCGAGGAGAGGCCAACACCGAGACGATGGCGACGGGCAGTTATAGCTGCGGTAGTGGTGGTTATTCTAGTGGCTGGGGCCTTGGCAATCTGGAACTTCTATTTACGCCCTCCGTTTGAACCTGCTTCTGTTGAGAAAATGGCCTTTCCACTCCCTGATAAGCCATCACTTGCGGTACTGCCCTTTGCCAACATGAGTGGCGATCCTGAGCAAGAATACTTCAGTGATGGGATAACAGAGGAAATTATTACGGGTCTCTCCAAGGTGCCACGGCTGTTTGTCATTGTCCGTAACTCGACGTTCACCTACAAGGGCAAGCCAGTAAAGGTGCAGCAAGTTGCAGAGGAACTTGGGGTACGATATGTACTTGAAGGCAGTGTGCGTAAAGCTAAAGACAGAGTCCGGATCACGGCCCAGCTCGTGGATGCTCAAACAGGCCATCACCTTTGGGCAGAGCGTTATAACAAGGAACTTAAAGACATATTTGCTCTCCAAGATGAGATTACTATAAAGATCATTACGGCGCTTGAGGTGAAATTGACTGAAGGAGAGCAGGCTCTCGTAGCTGGTGGCGGGACAGATAACCTAGATGCTTATTTGAAAATCTTGCAGGCACGTGATCTGAAAAGGCACCAAAATATTGAAAACAATCATAAGGCTCGGCGGCCTGCGGAGGAAGCTATTAAGCTTGACCCTGATTATGCACAAGCCTACAGGTGGTTGAGCGGAACTCACGTAATAGATGTGTGGTTGGACTCCACCAAATCGCCTCGGGAGTCTCTGAGAAAAGCCATAGAGCTCGCTAAAAAGGCTCTCTCCTTAGATGACTCTCTGGGCGGTGCGCATGGTCTACTGGGCAATATCTATATCATGAGAAAGGACTATGAGAAGGGCATTCTGGAAGCAGAGCGGGCCGTTGAGCTTGAACCGAATGGCGCCGATGCCCATGCATTTTTGGGCATGTGGCTTCGATTTGCAGACCGAGCAGAGGAAGCAATTCCGACCCTTAACAAAGCAATACGCCTGGACCCTCATACGCCGGGCTGGTATATGCACGTTTTAGCCGGGGCATATAGAGATATTGAAAAGCATGAGGAAGCTACATATTGGGCTGAGAAAGCAGTTCAGCAGAATCCCAAAAATGCCCTTTCTCGTGTTGTACTCTGTAGCGTTTACAGTCTGGCAGGCCGAATGGATGAAGCTCGTGCCCAGGCCAAAGAGATTATGAGGCTAAATCCTAAGTTTTCTGTAGAGCGATTCGCCAGGACAGACCCACAAAAAAATCAAGTTGTGAAAAAGCGATACATTGATGCCCTGCGCAAAGCAGGGCTGAAGTGATACTCGATTCTGGTTGAAGGGAAGCGAAAGTCCCGATTTATTGGGCATGCTTGATGACTGATTCGGGATATATTATCACTCCTAGAAGAGATCTTGATCATTTATGAATTTGCTATGATCATTATCTATGGCATCTAAGGCTGCGTTCAGTCCGGTGCTTGATTATCATGACTACCAGATGTATTCTATTATGAAATTGCGTCGATAGCGGCGATAGAATTAGGCAAGCATTGGAAAGCTAGGGTGATACATCTAATTACTTGATGCAATATTCTAAAAAAATCCCAATCCTGAAATAACTCCATGTATCTCCTGAGCATACATTATGAGAATGCCAAGAAAAATGACGCCGGTGAGTTTTGTTTCGAAACAAAACGAGGGGAAATTCGTAAATGGACGCTAATTCCCTCAGGGCCTAAAGGGTGTGAACTTTTGCAGTTGATGGCCCTTGCTTGTGGAGGCCCCGATTTTTTTGCTCGTCTCCCATGCGACTTACATCGTTTCTGCCGGATCTCTGGCACCCCACTTCATATAGAGATATTACTGGTCCGTCATTCGCCGTACGATGGTAGGTCGCTCACCCCGCATCTATTCGGCAGCGGCATTGAGATAAATGACGGAGGCCAGGCCAAAATTGTAAGAAAAAATGATTGTCGAATGCTGCCTTCAGGTATTTCTATCTTTAAGCCCCCCTTGGGCAGCGGTAACTTGAAATACCTCATCCTTGGCTATGGTTCCCAATGGCGGCCCCATAAGAATACCGATGTGTTTGATTTCAGAGATCCTTTTCATCGCATAACCCGGTTCCATTCCCTCTTCAGTTCGGATGTACCCATCACCGATCCCATCGCTTTTCTGTTTCGCTTGCATTACAAGGCTATTCGATGTTCTCGGTTCCCTGCACAGCAGACCATATGGAGGGTGGGTGCGCTGTTCAAAGAACATCTTAACATCGAGACAGGCCGGTGGCTTGAAAAGAGATGCGATTTTGAACAGGAGTGGTATCAGTTACGTCCCTGGCAACAACGTGTTGCGTTGCCGATCCTCGATGCCGTCCGACACATAATCGATGCTTCCCCAAGAAGCGGGACCCCTCTGGATCGGCCGGGCGTACTGCTGCTGGACCGGCCGGATCTTTTCTGTACCGAAAAGATATTTCCCTGCTGGATCACGCTCATGAATCGATTACTGCCGGCGATGCAATACGTGATCACGCTTTCCGGCAAGGCCCGTTCGAATTTCCCCCGCTCCACTCAAAGAAAGCGATTGGCCCTCCCGCCTGCGGCCGTCCCGACGGAATCAAAAACCAAGAAAACCCGCTTGCCCCGCGGGACCATTCTACTTATCGATGTGGACAGCCGCCTTCCGAATCCGGCGCTCATGAAACTCAGCCGTTATTACAAGGAGCAGGGCCGTAAGGTCGTCCTGGCCCGGAAGGGCAGCAAGATCAAGGGTGCAAAAGGGGTTTATGCCAGTTCGGTTTTTTTCTCTCCCGCATCTACTCGTCGAGTCGCTGCGTTGCGCGAGTATTACGGGGATTCGCTAATCGTTGGCGGTTCTGGGGTTGATATTCATAGCCGTCTTCCCGAAGAGATTGAGAAACTGCCGGCCGACTACGCCCTTTATCCTGAATTGGGTGACCGTGCCATCGGTTTTATCACACGGGGCTGTCCCTTTAAATGTCCTTTTTGCATCGTCCCGGTTAAGGAAGGGAAAACGCATCAGGTCAGCAATCTTGAGGAACTCTTACAAAACGATAAGAAAAAATTGATTTTGCTTGACGATAATATCCTTTCCCATCCCAGGGCAGACAAATTCTTGGAAGATATGGCACGGCGCAATCTTCAGGTCAACTTCAACCAGACACTGGATATACGCCTGCTTGACAAAGAAAAATCACGACTGCTGCGTCGTATTCGTTGCTCTAACATTAAGTTCACTCGCTCGGTATACCATTTCAGCCTCAATGACACCAGCAATCTGGATCGGGTTCGGAGAAAATACCGACAACTGGGTTTTACCCCGAAAGATAATGTCGAGTTCATTTGTATGTATGGGTATAATACAACGCTGGCCGAAGACGTTGAACGTTTCCGTTTTCTTCAATCACTGCCCGGGGCATATGTGTTTGTACAGCGCTACCAGCCGATTCTGGGAGGACCGACCCCCATTCTTGAAAAATTCTTTGATGATAATGCAGATAAACTTATAAATGACCTTGTAAAGATAATATTTGCGCAAAATATGAAAAGTATGGAAAAATATTACCGCTGGTTAAGTAAGCTTTATGTCATGACTTTCGGCAAATTACACATGGGGCTGGTGGATACCATATTCAGGTACAACAATCGAGACCACAAGGGCCGATATATAGCCACACTGGCCGGAGCTATGAAAAATCTTTTGCTACCTTAAGATGGAAAAGCCCGGGGTATGGCAGAGTTCTCCTGGAAAACGAAAGTAATCACGGTCAGGAAAATAATGGAAGCCATTGTCTAAACGTATCATCCGTCATTGAGCCGCTGTGTCCTGTAAACACCACTATAAAGAAGGAATCAGTCTCAACGTTTCACTGTTTATCTCATCTACGATCCCCTGAAGCCATTTTACACCTATTGCTGTTTCACGGTTGTCTAATCCTTGGATAACCCCAAGGTAGTCCTTTCCCTTTTCATCTATGCCTTTGCGAATGATGTTTAAGAAATCGTCGATTTTTTCCGGGTCACCCTCTTTGGCAGGGTACTCCTTCAACAATTTCTCAATGCTTGGCCAGTGCTCAAAGAATTCCCTCCTGAGTTGCTGTGGCCTCTCTAAGGCACGACCTTTCATCACCTTTCTATATACCTCAATGGATTGAGGCATTCTGTCAGCAACCTCTTGTAACCGCTTTATTCTTTCGGCAACTACCATGTCTATCTTTTCCAGAGCACCTTCATAAAGGCCGGCCTCCATCTGACCAGATCCAAAAAAGAGAGATCGAACATCACGATACCATATCCTCAGGGCAATGATATTGGCAATGTAGTTGATATTATTGGTGATGATCCTTTTTACAGCATGATAGAGCCCCGGATAGAGGGACTGCTGTTTTTTCAATGCAGACCCGGCAAACAATAGCCTATTTCCTTGAAGGTAATCTTTGCGATAGATGGTTCCAGCGGCGATAACCGTGCCATATCCGAGCCTCAGTGGCCCGACCAGTCCACCCTGACCCCCCAGGAAGATCGGTCTTTGGTTGAGCATGACTCCCCGAGGAACATCACCGATGAGAGAGGGAGTGGCCTTATCCTGGTCTGATGTGTAGTTAAAATGAATATATGAACTCCCGACCTCGCTATGGTTTTTTCGGCTGGTGCCGCCAGCCATGAGACAGTCACAGAAATTAATAAGGCTTCCAAGTGTTACAAAGGGAAAAAGGATGGTCTGTTTGAGGCCTACGCAATGGGCACCGTTGGCCTCCTCCTCAAGTAGACACCCAGACCTGACATGGGCACCCAGTCCGAACGTCACCTTTTTCAAGAATGTTGAATGTGAAAAGAATCCGCCCTTTAGTTTCACATGGGGGCCTAGCTGGCAGTTTTCAATGGTTACAGGTCCCTCGTATCCGATTTCGCAATCGGCCATTATCAATGTGGCCGAACCGAAAATCTTACATCCTGAGTGGAGTACCACCTTTTCTCCTGATATGCGATCTACAGATACCTCTTCTCCTACCGTAATAGTGCTCGGGTTGAAAATCCTTACCCCTTTCTTTATAAGCTGTTCCACCTTAGGATGATTCGTTGTGTTTTCCATTATGCCTCTAGCTCAATATCTCGATGTGTCAAGGTGATAAAATTGGTTGTTTTCCCGAGTTCTTCAAAGATAGTCTCGGCAATGCTCACAGACCGGTGTCTCCCTGCGGTGCATCCAACGGCAATGGTCAAAGATGATTTACCCTCTTTTTCATACAGGGGGATAAGAAAGGCAAGGAGGTCTAAATATTTTCTCAAGAAGACATGGGTCTCTTCCCACCGGTCTATATATTCTTTGACACTCGGTGATGTGCCGTCAAGGTTTTTGAGTTCCGGTACAAAATAAGGGTTGGGCAGACACCTGACATCAATAACAAGATCTGCGTCGTGGGGAATGCCATATTTGAACCCAAAGGAAAGAAGGTAGATCTTCATCCTTTTTGCAGGAACTGCCTTTAGAACATGGTTCAGGATAATCTCCTTTAACTCGTGCACGTTGTAGTTGGAGGTATCAATAACAAGATCTGCGATCTCTCTGAGGCCTCTCAATTCCTTTCTCTCGGCTGTGATCCCTTGAAGAAGGTTTTTTTGCGCACTGAGCGGGTGCTTTCTTCGGGTCTGGCTGTATCTTCTCAACAG
>JAFDDT010000151.1 GCA_019310725.1 Deltaproteobacteria bacterium
TGCCTGCCTTTTTCGGCTTCAAAATGCGACCAAGCATATTCTCCAGAATGGTAGGGAAATGCTAGAGCCACCACTCGTGCAATTCTTGCCATAGAATAAGAAAATACTTGTACTCCCACTATGCCAAGAAATAAGTATGGTGGCCCCGAATACAAAAGAACGTAACCATTGATTGCTAAGAATCGAATTTGACAATTTTCGTTGACAGTAAGAAAGCGGCACGATAAGAAAGTTTGATCCTACGCGAAATCACGTCTATCCCAAACCAAGATATAATGAATCGACAGCATAACATAACGCCGGATCAAAGTAGAATCTTCCAGCGCATCCGGTATTCCATTTTTCCCGGTTTCCTCAATCCACGAACCGATAGGGACCGGTTTCGACGTCTCTTTAACAGTCTGATTCTGCACTTCCGGCCCCGTAAGGTACCGGAACGCACAGTGAAATTCACCCTGACATGGGGACTCGGCGGCATGGCCGTCGTCCTTGTCTTCGTGCTGATCGGCACGGGGGTGCTGCTAAAGTTCTCGTACCAGCCAATACCCTAAAAGGCCTATGTGTCCGTCCTCCGCCTACAAAATGATATTTTCTTCGGTCAACTTATTCGGAATGTTCATCACTGGAGCGGGAATTTTCTGCTGGTGGTGACATTTCTGCACTTGCTGAAGGGTTTTTTTACCGGAGCCTTTCACCCGCCGCGCGAGTTCAACTGGGTCATCGGTCTGGGTATGTTTTTCGCGGTATTGATTTCAAACTTCACCGGTTACTTATTGCCATGGGACCAGCTGGCGTTCTGGGCTGTCACGATTTGCACCAGCATGCTCGAATACATACCCGGTGCGGGAGAGTGGCTGCAACAGCTGAACCTGAGCGGTCCTGAAATGGGGCCTACTACCCTGACCAATTTCTTTGCGATTCATACGGCAATTATTCCTGCCTTTCTGATTATTCTCATGCCTTTTCATTTCTGGCGTGTGCGCAAGGCCGGCGGACTGGTGATTCCCCGTGTTCCCGAAGAAGGCTCTCAAACAAGGAGTGAATCAGTGCCTGGCATCCCGAATCTGATTATGCGAGAAGTGGTCGTTGCATTGGTGCTAATTGCATTTGTATTAGTCTTTTCTGTTATGTTTAGTGCCCCTCTGGGAGATAAGGCCAATCCTGGCCTGAGCCCAAACCCCACCAAAGCGCCCTGGTACTTTATGGGCATCCAAGAGATGTTGTTCCACTTCCACCCGCTGTTTGCGGCTTTTATCATACCAATTTTCGTCATGGGCGCACTGGTCCTTGTGCCTTATATTAACTATGACACCAATCCCTCCGGTGTTTGGTTTGGCTCTCGAAAGGGACGCCGGATGGCGTTGGTTTCGGCCGTTACCGCATTGACACTAACGCCATTGGTGATCATAGCGGACGAATTGTTCATGGATTTTGCTGCCTGGATGCCGGGCCTCCCGACCGTAGTAAGCAATGGCTTGCTGCCCGTTACTATTATGGCAGCGGTAGTTATCGGCTTTTATCTGTTGATGAAGAAAAAATATGCGGCCACAAATAACGATGCTGTCCGGGCAATATTCGTTCTTTTGCTGGTCGCATTTTTCATTCTGATGGTGACCGGCATCTGGTTTAGGGGTACGGGGATGGCGTTGATGTGGCCGTGGCATGTGGGGACCGCTACACCATGACGCTAAGTGGTAGATTAGATGACTTGTACAACTGTCATTCCCGCGGAGGCGGGAATCCAGATAAATTCGAAAATACGACTTTTAGCGAGTGCATCAATATTAGCCAAAGTGAAAGGCAAATGGACTATTTCACCCTGGGATATCTCAAGTAAAAGTCAAGGATTGATCTCTTTATGTCAAATAATACAGAAAGAAAAGAATCTAAATTTGAACCATCCAGAAGATCGTTTCTAACCAAACTCTGGATCGGCTTAGGTGTGTTTGCACTGGCTGAATTTGTAGGAGTTGTCTTTGCGTTTCTCCGGCCGCGCAAGTCCAAAGTCGGAGAAAAGAATTCGGATGCTATCATCACAGCCGGTGCTGTTGACAAGTTTGCTCCCAACTCGGTCACGGCGTTCGTCAGAGGTCGCTTTTATCTTTCACGGCTGGAAAACGGCGGCTTTCTGGCATTGTCCCGCAGGTGTACACATCTCGGATGCACGGTTCCCTGGGTCGAAAAAGAAAAGAAGTTTGCATGCCCCTGTCATGCATCCACCTTTGATATCGCCGGGAACGTCATCAATTCTCCTGCGCCTCGGGCTCTGGATATCTATCCGGTATTTATTGAGAACAGTATGGTTAAGGTAGATACGGGCAAGCCGATCAAACGCAGCGAGTTTCGCGCTGAACAAGTTACATATCAAAAAAAGACATAAAAATTGGTAAAGGAATCGCTAAAGGGCAATGGTGTAGTGGAGTAATGGAAAAAGTGAATCCGGAAAAGAACCTGAATTTCTAGATGGTCCAACACTCCAATACTTCAGTACCCCAATACTCCAAAAGTAATACTTTAACGCAGGGTAAATCAAAACATCCCGGATACACGGGTTTGCAAACAGTATACCATGAAGAATTGGAAGATAACTGGGATTATAGCAACAATCGTTATCGTTCTCTCCATTCCGCTTTACGTTGTAAAGCAGAAATACATCAGTATGCCGGTAACGCATGTCTACCAAAAGCCGGTTTCCACGTTTGTCGGCAGTAAGAAATGTGTGGACTGCCACAAGAAAGAATACGACGAATGGCACAATTCCCATCATGATCTGGCAATGGGCGTGGCCAATGAAACCACTGTTCTTGGAGCCTTTGATGATGCTGTTTTTGAATATTTCGGTGTGACCTCCCGTTTTTACCGTAAGGGTAACCGGTTTTTTGTCCATACTCAGGGGCCGGGCGGTAAAATGGGCGATTTTGAAATAAAGGTCCATACTCAGGGGCCGGGCGGTAAAATGGGCGATTTTGAAATAAAGTACACTTTTGGCTTCTATCCTCTGCAACAGTATCTGGTTCCGTTTCCCGGCGGCCGCCTTCAGTTCCTGCCCATCGCCTGGGATGGCAAAGAAAAGAAATGGTATCATCTCTATCCGGATGAACCCCTGGATCCCGGGGACTGGCTGTACTGGACCAATGCGGGTCAGAACTGGAATGGCATGTGTGCCGAGTGTCATTCCAAGTGTCATTCCACGAACCTGAAAAAAAATTACAACTACCATAACAATTCTTACCAAACCACCTGGTCGGATATCGATGTCGGGTGCGAGGCCTGCCATGGACCGGGCTCACGCCATGTCGAATGGGCGGAACTGCCAGATATGGCTCGGCCCCAGACTGTTGAAAACTATGAGCTCTTGGTGAAAATAGCTGGAATCAGCTCGCGGAGTCTGGTGGAGTTGTGTGCACCGTGTCACTCGCGCCGGGCTGCTCTGGCAGATTACGCGCATGCAGAGCCCGATCTGCTGGACAGCATGCTCCCCAGCCTGTTACAGGAAGGCATGTATTTCCCTGACGGGCAGATCCTGGAGGAAGTCTATGTTTACGGCTCGTTCACACAGAGCAAGATGTACGACAGAGATGTACGGTGCAGCGATTGCCATGATGTGCACAGTGTGAAACTGATAAATGGTCAGACGAGTATATGACCAAATGGTACGGCCCGGGCCGCAGACCCCATTATGGAAGTATTATAGAAGCTGGGCGAAAGAGGTTACCCGGAGCTCAAAGAAACCTTATCAAGCTGGCCGGTGACCCACTGTTTCCGGTTATTTCTCGGGCCACTGCGTTATCCCTGCTAAATTCCTATCCAGGGGAGGAAACCAGTCGGGCATTCGAGCTTGCGCTTATGGATGAGGAAGCACTGATCCGCCGGACGGCGGTAGAGTTTTTGAGGTTAGGGGATCCAGGAAAGCAGATCAACCTTATCGTACCCATGCTTTACGATCCGGTCAGAGCCGTGCGCATGGAAGCCGCCCTGCGGAGATCCCTTGAACTCGAACCGACCAATATGGATTACCTGTATGCCCTTGCCGATTATTACGTCAAAGTGGCAAGATTTCAGGAGGCCAAGGCTATTGCGGAACAAATGATTGCCAAACACCCTTCGAAAAAAATCGGTCGTGACCTTCTGGATTTTATTAACAGGAAACTAAAATAATATTCGAAGCCGGGTTCAGTCCTTGCCGGGCTGTTGCCTGAACATCGATTGTGAGATATGTATGCCCACCAGCCTGGCAATTAGAATGGCGATGAAGAGCTGGCCCGTGATTGCCTCCAGAAGAGCCAACGATCGTGCCGGAGCGCTGATGGGCGTTATATCCCCGTAACCGAGGGTGGTGAGAGTGACATAACTGTAATAGGAAAAGTGGGAGAGGTCAGCACCCGTTTCTTGTGGCATTTGGAATGAACCGGGCTGAAGCATCTCCAGGGTGGAAAAAACAAATGCCCAGATCAATCCAATCAGAAAATAGACACATATGGCGCCCATGATGACATCACCCGTAATCTCGTGTTCAGCGAACAGATAGGATAGGATAATCGCGGCCGTGTAAGCCAGGAAAAGGGCACCCAAGGCGTTGCCCATTACAGGGAATGAAGGGGTTTTCACAAAATAGGCGGACCACTCAGCAACAAGCGTGAGTAAGGCGATGACCAGGGCGACGATAAAAACACCCTTTTTCTGGCTGACAGCGTATATCCCCGAGATCAGGATAACGGAGAGAAAGATGTTCATAAGAACACTCATTCCAACAAAGTCTTCCAGAAAGGGACGGAGGACAAACATGAGTACTATGGAGATGAGCAGAAAAAGAAATCTACCTATTTGGACCTGGGTAAATGGAATACGGAGTTGTTTGGCCATATCAGGGTTTCCCTTTCCCCTAATGTTAGCAGGGTTGGTTAGTAATGGGACCACCCTTGTCAAGGGATGACCTCATTTCTTCTGCTTACTCTGTTCGTAAGGGCCTGGAACTAGGTCTGTTTATGAAAGAAAGCTACAATATATTGTAACCGTTCACAGGTTCAGGGTTAAAGAAAAAGAAGGCATTGAGGACCCTGAGGCCTCGTTAAAAAGGCTCATTTTCCCAAGTAATTGCCAATTTGGCTCCAAATTTTGGATTACGCCTGAGGAAGCTGACGCTTTTCTCGTAAATATGCATCCCAAATGCAGTCCGGGGACGAGAATGGAACTTCATTTCCTCTTTTGTAATCCATCCGCCACCTAAGGCCTTATATAACTTCACATAGGCCTTCAAATATTGTTGCTTCAATTCAGAGAGTTCCAGCTCAACAGAGAACAAGGTTCGCTCGGTTTCCAAAACTTCGAGATAGCTGCTGACGCCTTTGTCATATCTTAGTTTTGCTAATTTATAGGCATTTTTTGCTGCCTTTCGTTTATTTTCAACAGCAAAAATTTGCTTTTTGTAAGTGTGAACTCCAACCAGTGCATCTTCCACCTCTCTAAATGCGGTCAATACAGTATTTTCGTAACGGTATAAGGCCTGTTGGGTCTTTGCTTCCTCAATTGCAACGCGCCGGACATTTTTATCAAAATTAAAAATTGGCCCCAGCAGGCCGCCGCTGACCGACCAGACGCCTCCCTCTGAAGTTACCGATGATAATTCACTGCTGGCGAGACCCAATACGCCTGTCAAGGAAATGGCCGGGAACCTCAACGCTTCAGCGACGCCAATAGTTGCGGTTTGCGCTTCCAGTGAATACATTGCCTCAGCGATATCGGGCCTGCGTTCAAGGATGTTCGAAGGCAAATCAATCGGAATATCCGGGGGTATGGTTTGACTACTAAGGTCCTCACCCGTCTTTATGGCACCGGGGAGTTTGCCAAGTAAAATACTTAACGCATTCTCGGTCTTGGCAATTGATCGCTCATACAACGGTATGGATGCAGCGGCAACTTCTTTCTGGATCTGCGCCTGGTTCACGTCAAGTTCAGCAATAATTCCCTTGTCAAAGCGTTGTTGAATTATGTCCAGGCTTTTCAGCCGTGAATCGAGGGTATACTTGGATATTGCTAATCGTTGGTGGAAGTCTAATAGTAAATAATAGGTGCTGACAACTTCTGATATCAAACTGAGTTGAACCGTTCTGAGCGCGTATTCGGATGCCATCAGCTCAGCTCTGGCGGCTTCGGTGGTCCTGCGGAACTTGCCCCAGAAATCGAGTTCCCAGCTCAACGCCGGTGCAATATAGTAATGCGTGTTTATGGTCGAAGATCTTGTTCCACCAGCAAAGTTCCCTGTGCCTGCGCCGGCTTCTATATCTATTTTGGGGTATTGATCGGCTTTAGTGAACCCCAGCGAAGCACGGGCTTGTTCTATTCGGCTGGCAGCAATTTTCACGTCTCTGTTATTCTCCAAGCCCATTGATACGATGCTATAAAGAACAGGATCATTAAATAATTCCCACCATTTCAGGTTGATCATGGATTCGACCGGGATTTTTTCAAACCGGTAGTTTTCAGGGGTTTCAACGACAGGAGGTTTAAAATCAGGGCCCACTGCGCAGCTTGAAAGAAATATCGAAACCGATACGGCCAGGGTTTTAACTAGTTTTTTCGTTTCACCGGAATTCAATGTCTGTTTAAACCTGTTCCTTTTCAAGATCGCGCGCTTGCTCATATCTGCCAATTTTGCCGATGAAGACAAACAGCATCGGATAAAAGAAAACGCCTAATAATGTCGCTAAAGACATCCCCCCTAATAAGGCCATGCCCATTACCACTCTTGCCTCAGCTCCGGCCCCGGAGGCGATAACCAGGGGCATGACTCCCAAAATAAAAGAAAACGCCGTCATCAATATTGGCCTGAAACGCAATTTTGCGGCTTTTACGGCCGCATCGTATAAGGAAAGACCTCTGTCAAATTCCAGCTTGGCGAACTCAACGATAAGGATGGCATTCTTTGCCGCCATTGCAATAAGCATTACAAGGGCAATCTGAGCAAAAACGTTGAGTTCATAGCTTTGACTGTACAGCCGGGCAAGGAACAGGGCCAAAAACGCACCGAAGATTGCAAAGGGCGTTCCCAGCAAAACACTAAAGGGCAATGACCAGCTTTCATACTGGGCAGCCAGGATGAGAAAAACGAATAACAATGCAAAAACGAAGACGACCCCTCCGGTACCGGCAGCCTTCTTTTCCTGATATGAAATATTGCTCCACTGAAAGCTCATATCAGCGGGAAGAGATTCTTTGGCCACTTTCTCAAGGGCATCCAATGCCTGGGCCGAAGTAAACCCGGAAGCTGGCCCACCGGTAAGCTCTATGGCTCTGTATAGATTAAAACGATTTGTATAATCCGGGCCCGCAATCTCTTTGATGCTCACGAATGCAGATAATGGAACACTGTCGCCCGCACTATTTTTTATATAGAATAGATTAATCTGGTCTTCGTTCAAGCGGTACTGGGGCTCAGCCTGAACATAGGCCTTGTATAATCTCCCGAACCTGTTGAAATCATTTACATACGAACCGCCAAGGAAGGCGCCCACTGTAGTATAAATATTATTTAAGGAAATACCCGCTTTAAGGACTTTTTCTTTATTGATTTCCATATATCGTTGGGGGACGTTGGCCCGAAACGTGGTAAATACCGAGCCGATTTCAGGCCGTTTCATGGCCGCCTGAATAAAGTTCGCAGTCTGCTTGGCCAGATAATCAGGTGTATTGCCAGCCTTATCCTGAACCATTAACGTAAATCCGGAACCGCTTCCCAAACCGGGAATGGCAGGCGGTCCGAATGCGAAAACCTGTGCTTCATTAATTTGGGAGTAAAAATCGATGTTTAATCGGGCAATAATTTCATTGGCGGTTTTATCCCGCTTACTCCAATCCTCAAGGGAAACAAAAATAAAGCCGGCATTGGTGGACAGGCTGCCTGAAAGCAAGCTGAATCCTGCCGCTGTTGTAACAAATTTCACTTCCTCATATTTTTCTATAATCTTTTCCACCTTCTTGGCAACAGCGTCTGATCTTTGCAGGGAGGCCGCATCAGGCAACTGTATATTTACAAGAAGATATCCCATATCCTCTTCGGGCATAAAGCCGCCCGGAACTCTTTTCCCAAGTAACCCCATGGCAACGGACAAAACAATGATAAATATCAGTCCTATGGTTATTTTACGCGCCACGATACGGGTAAAACCCATATAGGCATCCGTGGATTTGTCAAAGACTTTATTAAAGATCTTAAAAAATATCCCTAACGGACCGCGATATGGTTTTTTCTTCCTGAGCAGCAGCGAACATAGGGCGGGACTCAGGGTTAATGCGTTAATTGATGAGAATATCACTGAAACGGCAACGGTAATGGCAAACTGTTGATACAGGCTTCCCGTTATTCCTCCCATGGCGGCCACCGGGATAAACACTGCCACCAGAACCAGCGTGGTTGCAATAACAGGCGCAGTCACTTCATTCATCGCGTGTACGGTGGCCTCTTTGGGATCCATGCCTTTTTCAATGTTGACCTGGACCGCTTCCACCACCACGATGGCATCGTCAACAACAATACCGATGGCCAGAACCAGGCCCAGAAGAGATAGTACATTGATTGTAAAACCGATCAACGGGAAAAGAATAAAGGCACCGATGAGAGAAACGGGTATGGCTATTGTCGGTATTAAAGCAGCTCTCCAGTCCTGGATAAAGATAAAAACAACCAGGATAACCAATGCCAGGGCGATAAACAATGTTTGGATGATTTCATCGATGCCTGCTGTAATGGCCAGGGTGGTGTCCAGGGATACGTCATATCTGAGACTCTCCGGGAAAGATCCGGACAGCTCCTCCATTGTATTTCTGACTTTTTCAGCCAGGTCAACAGCATTAGAACCGGGCGCCTGGTACAGGGCGATCATGGCACACTCTTTTTTATTGAGCCGGGTAAACGCATTGTATGTTTCAACGCCCAACTCAACACGGGCGATATGTTTTATCTTTACCTGAGACCCGCGCTCAGTGGTCCTTATGACAATTTCTTCGAACTCTTTTTCAGATTGCAGACGCTCCGGCAGCCTGACCGTGTAGGTAAACTCCGTTCCCGGGGGAGCGGGCTCCGCCCCGAATTTACCTCCCGGCACAATAGCACTCTGTTCCCGTATGGCGTCGATTATTTCAGGCACCGTTATACCCAGGTGGGCCAAACGATCCGGTTTTATCCATATGCGCATGGAATAATCACTTGCGCCTATAACATTAACGCGTCCGATACCTTTTATGCGGGCTAAAATATCTTTAATATTGATCAGCGCATAATTGCCGAGAAATTGTTGACCATATCTTCCAGCCTCTGATGTCAGGGTGATCAACATAAGAATATTTGGAAGTGATTTCTCGGTGGTAACCCCGAATCTCTTTACCTCTTCAGGCAGTTTGGCTGTGGCGGCTGCCACCCTGTTTTGTGTAAAAACGGTGTTCATATCAGGGTCGGTGCCAATCTCAAATGAAACCTGAATATTCATGGTTCCGTCATTGGAATTGGTAGATTTCATATAGATCATATTGTCAACGCCGTTGATCTGCTGCTCTAAAGGCGTTGCCACCGACTGTTCCACACTGATGGAATCCGCCCCGGTGTAAGTGGCGCGCACCTCCACTATTGGGGGCGTAATGTTGGGATACTGTTCAATGGGAAGACCTCCCAGAAATACAATCCCGACAATAACCGTGATAATGGCGATGACCATTGCCACAATCGGCCGTCCTACGAAAAAATTACCCTTGTCTGAATGATTCAGATTATTTGCCTTCATCATTTGGTAATGCGATTTCTTTAACGATAGGGTTCACGATTGCACCGGATTTCACTTTCTGCAATCCTTCGTACACGACTTTTTCCCCTGGTTTTAAACCTTCCAAAATCAACCAGAATTGTTTGACCTTGGGGCCCGCTTTGACTTGTTTTTGCTCGACTTTATTACGATCGTCAACAACATAGACACTGTACAATCCCTGTAGTTCCGTGACACATCTTTGAGGGATCAGGATCCCATCTTTGACAACCGTTACTTTGGTTTTTACCCTGGCAAACTGCCCCGGCCGGAGTAATTCATCCGGATTTGGAAATGATGCCTGAATCAGCATGGCACCGGTTGTAGGATCCACCTGTCTGTCAATAAAATCGGCTTTGCCTTTATGTTCATACAGAGAGCCGTCTGCCAAAATCAACTCAAGGTGTGCTTCCTCTCTATCCTGATTGGCGGAGTCGTTCCGGGATAGATAGCGGCGGGCCAATAGTAAATATTGTGTCTCTGTAATAAAGAACTGCACGAGAATAGTGTCGATACGGGAAACCGTATTTAGAATAACCGGATTCGGGCTTCTTCCAACAAAATCTCCTACTTTTGCCTTTGTTTTGCCAATAATTCCGTTCAGTGGAGAATAAATCTTTGTATAACTGAGCTGTATTTTCGCAGCCCTGAGATTCGCCTCGGCTGCCTTAACCGATGAGATGGCAGCCTCATATTGGGCGACGGCAGCATCCAAATCGCTCTGACTGACCGCTTTTTGCCTGGCAAGGGGTCTTATCCTGTTTAAATCGCTTTCCGCTTTGGCTAGCATTGTTTTCGCCTCAGCAACCCCGCTCATCTTGGCGGCAACAGCGGCCTCATACTGTTGGCTTTCCAGCGTATATAGTAAAGTGTCTTTTGTGATCCGGGAGCCCTCTTTAAAGTGGATTTCTTCCAGAAAACCTTCAACCCTCGCTCGTATGGCAATATCTTTAAAACCGTATATTTGGCCTACAAATTCCTGATAAATGGGAACTTCTTGCGCTTGCGTAACGACAACCGTGATATCGGGAGGGGGCGGGGGAGCATTGGCGGCTTCTTTTTCACGACATGAAATAACTACTAGCAATGAACAAATAATTAGACACAGTGTTTTAGGTCTCATCTTATTATCTTCTCATTGTTGATGGGTTGAGTTGTAAGATTTTTTCGGTAAAAAGCAGTAAAGGATGAGTAAATGGTTATAAAATATGATGGGCATTGTCAATCTGCTTTACCAGGGCCACGTCATAGTGAAACCTAACCTATCGATTTCTAAGCTTCTTGCAGGGTATGGGTGTCTTTTTTTTGCTACCCATACCCTGGACTTTGACGTTAGCCTATCTACTTTACACAGGCACACTACAAGGGAGAGTCTAAGAGGATATCCTAAGGGTTTCGTGACAGGGCGTGATTTGTCCTCCGGGCGCGGACTGTCCTCGTCAGGCGTGAGGGAACAGCCCCCTGGGACGCTACCCTACGCTGCTGCAGCTTTTTGTTCGGAGGCATCGGTTGTACCCTTTTTCAGGGGCTGGGACTTGCTAAAATCCAGTACAACTGATTTCGCTCCAAAGCTTTTTGCCAGCATCTCCATTGTCTGCCGTGCAGATTTTTCGATCTCAGAACCCAAACGCTTAATGAGCTCATTTGCCATGGAGGCCGCCTGGATCTTGGCCTCATCCTTTAGCTTGTTTTTATCCTCTTCGCTGAAATTTTTTGAGAAGGCTTTCCCCACAAAAAACCGTCATGCGTTGATCGTCTCAAGTATCTCACCTTTGGCGTTCAAAATAAAGAGCGCAAATCTATTCTCGGCTGCATTACGGGCCAGGTCTTCATACTGGATAGCCTGAACCTCATATTTGTGCCCCTGTTCCCGGGCCAGATGTTCAAGCGATTGGAGGGCCTCCTCCTTTTCGAGAAAGGTTGGTATATAGGATACCTCCTTTTCCTGATCACAGTGACCGAGAAACTGTTCATTTTCGCCAGGATCGAGTACCACTACCCAGACCCACGGATTTCCTCGAATCAGCTTACTCATTCATTGCTCCTTTCTAGGACGCTTGACCCTAATGCCGCTCAGGATAGCCAGGGATTTGTTTTTCTTTCAATTTCAATGGTAGAAGAGGACCTGACTCCATAGTCATGCCCCGGCCAGACAATCGTTTCTCCAGGGAGGGTGAGCAGCTTTTCTTTTATGGACTTCATAAACTGGCTCATGGATGCACCTGGCAGATCCGTCCGGCCTATGCTGCCAACAAACAGGGTATCCCCTGAAAAAAGATTTCCGTCTCCAAGAAGGCATATGCCACCGGGGCTGTGCCCGGGTGTATGGATAACTTCAAGAGAAACATCACCCACCACGATCTGATCACCATCCGTGACCGTGATGTCAGTAGGAGGTGAAGGGGTAAAGCCCCATTGGCGGGCCATTTCCTTTCCCTGCGGTGAATTAGACATTTGATCGTCCAGCTCGTGCATGACGATCTTTGCGCCGGTAAGCTCCTTCACTTTGGCATTGCCACAGATATGATCACCGTGTCCGTGGGTATTCACAATATATTTGAGATGAAGATCCCTCTGCTTGATTCTCTCAACGATCTGATCCTCATCTCCAGCCGGATCAATGACCAGACATTCCTTGGTGCGCGGACATGACACGAGATAACAGAAAACATCCATGAATCCGACTTTCATCTGTTCAATTTCCATCATCATTTTCTTCCCTTTCACCTGTTGGATTGATTGTAGTCCGGCTGTTGCCCAAATGGAAATCCTTTTGAGCGGTCATTAAAAGGTTTTTTGCTAACAAATCTTGGTGAAGCCGAAGATAAGCGATGTCAACTGTTTGAGCCCTAAAGGCGAGTTTTGACATCGCCTGAAGCGAGCCCTAGATTTATCAAAAAACGTTTTAGACCAAGCGAAAAAGGATTTCGGCAACAGCCCATAGTGAATTGATTAGAATTACCTTTTGAGTGAGTGCAGTATAGGGTAAATGCCCTGGTGCGTCAAGGGAAGTGAGTCAATAGCGAAAATGCCTTTGGAAAGCCTGAGAAATCACAAAGCGATCATAAATGTTGCTCGGTGAAGCTACCAAACCTTATCTCCTCTGAAAAAAGGCAGGGCCACGTCATAGTGAAACCTAAGGCTATTGATT
>JAFDDT010000152.1 GCA_019310725.1 Deltaproteobacteria bacterium
GCGAGGCGGGCGGGCCCACTCATCTAAACTATGTGGGGCATAATCCAAAAAAAAGATACCCATACCCTGCAAGAAGCCTGAAAATCAATAGCCTTAGGTTTCACTATGACGTGGACCTGCATACCCGAATCGCTATACATTTTTTAATTCTACCGATCTCTTCTTCTCACCCTATCAATAGCCTCCTCCAAGGTGATTGATCTATCATAAAGCGCCCTTCCGACTATTATGCCCTCAACCCCATCATCTTCCAGTGGCATCAAATCCTCTATATCCTTGATTGATGCTATTCCCCCTGCCGCTATCACAGGTATGTTGATATTCTTTGCGAATCTTCTTATAGCATCTGCATTCGGGCCTGTTTTCATTCCATCTCTCCCTATATCCGTATAGACGATAGCGGTGATGCCCAGTGCCTCGAACCTCTTTGCAAGATCAATAACCACAGTACTGGTCGCCTCTGTCCACCCCTCAATGCATGCGTAGCCATCCCTTGAATCGATAGCCACGATGATTCTACCTGGATAGTATCTGCATGCCATCTCTATCAACTCTGGATTCTTATAGGCCCCTGTACCTATGATAATCTTTGCCACACCCAGATTGATGTATTCCTCAATAGAGTCAAGGGATCTGATTCCACCACCTAATTGCACGGGGATTGACACGGTATCTACTACCCTTTTTATGGCCGTTTTATTGGAGGTTTTCCCTTGAACAGCTCCGTCCAAATCAACAAGATGTAACCGTTGTGCACCTTTTTTCTCCCAGCCAAGGGCCATCTCCTCCGGGTGATTAGAAAATGTGGTCTCCCGCGCCATCATACCCTGCTCTAATCGTACACACCTACCACCCTTAATATCTACCGCCGGAATAATGATCAACTGTATTCACCCCCTGAGGTTGCTATTTTCAATTTATACTTCGTCCGTGGTTCCTGCCAACGAAAATCATAATGTGAAACTATTTAACTTATGTCTGTGTTTGTCTGCGTGGGTCAGCGGCTAATCATATAACCTTGAAAAGAATTAGCTTTCCTGTGTCTGGATGGCTCCAGGTTCCAATCTTCACGAAATCTCCGGGATTTTGCCTCTCAATATAAGAAGCGCTTTCTTTTGGCCAATGCTTCTCTTCCCAAAGGAAGTAACTTATTCCTCTCTTTCTTAGGTTTCGGACAAATTCCTCATAGCTACTCCCCAATATATTATCGAGATCGTAGTTCTTCTCTGGGAATGGTGCACCTTCGTAATTTACATTAGCATAAAAGGAAATCCATCTAATGGATTCTCGAGACGTCACCACCAATATCTCTTCATCATTGCCCTCTCTATCAGCAATAGATTCCGCAATTTCTACAAAAACGCGCTTATCGGTCTGACTAGGCTTTAAACTCTTTGGCAAACCGCAAGCTAATATGAGCAGGCAAACAACGGCAAGTGCAATAGATTCTTTCAGATTAAATCTTGATCTGAGAAAAGAGATTATCTTTTCCAAGCCAAATCCTACAAAGATAAAAGATGGGAAAACAAAAATTCCCATATATCGAGTATACATTTCCCAAATAATCAATATGACCAGGTATAAGAAGAAAAATACACAGACAGTAAGAATAGAAAGATACAATATTCGTTGATCCTCCTTTATCTTTTTCAATATGCCTTTGAATCCGACTATGAAAACTATAAAGAAAGGATGAAAAAAGGTTTCTACCATACTAGCAAGAAGAGCACCGAGGGCAACCCACCATGCCAGATGTCTCGCCAGGAGTAAGAAACGCTTCAGAGGGCTATCCGGAGATTGATCAGTAAACTCTCTTAAACTCCCTCTGACAATCTCATATCGTTCAATAGCGGATGATCCATAGGAGAGCATTTGTTTATACCTAAATATATTAAGGTCTGACATATTGCCTATCGCCCCGAAAATGGCAATGGACATTGTAATAGCCGCGGGCATAATAAAAATCACGAGTTTTTCAAGTTTTCTCTCTTGTTTCACGAGCAGCATATAGAGACAGGAGACAATGATAAATAAAATGGCCTCAGCCCTGGCCCAGGTAGCCATCAGGAAGGATAGGCTACTCAGAAGGAGGTAAAGACGATTTCTTTTATCAAGCTGGCTCACAAAAAGATATAATCCAAGGACGGAGAAAAACCAGAACACAGGAGCTCTAACTGCATCAGCACTCCTGTCAATAAAAACGGGTGTGAGGGCAAAGATCAATGTTGCTAATATAGATATTTTGTCATCAAAAAATCGTCTTAATAAAAAATACAGTGGGATCAAAGTCAACGTTCCAAAAAAGAGAGAGACTACTTTGGCAGCTATTACCCAATCCCTAAATATTGTGTAGGCTCCGGCAATGAAAATAGGATAATTTGACAAGAAATTTCGGCTGACAGAAATAAGAGAATCCGACAGACCATAATAAATGGCCCTCGCCTGATGGATATACAGTACCCCATCAGGACTAATTATATAAGTGTATTGGAAGCAAAATAAGCGGATTGCAAAACCAAGGGCTATAACGAGGATGGCTAGTCTTTTCATTCGTGCATCTATTTTACTGTTTTTACTGTTGGGCAAAAGGTTCTTGGCAATTGTTATTGGTTGGTTTGGTAGGCCTCCGGACAAGGAAGGCGATAGATATTGTTCTTTTGCGACCTCTGGATATCAGTTATGCCTTATAGGTAGGAACCAGTTCTTTTAAAAGTGATAAGGCCTGCCTACTATCCTTGTCTTCTCTAGCCAGAGAGATCAGCGAGTCCATTTTCTCCAGATACTCTTTATCTATTTTTCCCGTAATTCTTGCCGAATAGATTTTTTCATGGATAGTGGCGGTCGTTCCCTCCTCGGCTGTGAGCAACTCTTCAAATAGTTTCTCCCCCGGTCTTCTTCCGGAGATAACAATGGGAATATCTTTATCAGGCTCAAGGCCGGAGAGCCTGATCAATTCCTCTGCTACGTGATAAATGGAAACAGGATCTCCCATATCCAAAATGAAAACATCCCCACCATCTCCCATGGCCCCTGCCTGCATTACCAGTTGAGCTGCCTCCGGTATGGTCATGAAATACCGCTTCATCTCATAGTCGGTTATGGTAACTGGGCCACCCTTCTTTATCTGTTCCTGAAAGATAGGCACGACACTCCCCCTGCTACCAAGGACATTACCAAATCGAACGGAAATAAATGCGACAGTGTCGGCACTTAGTCCCAAGATCAAATTCTCTGCCACTCTCTTTGTTGCTCCCATCACACTGGTTGGGTTTACAGCTTTATCTGTGGAGATATTGATAAACCTTTTCACCCCGGATTTGGCTGATCTTTGAGCTAAAACCTTTGTGCCGTAGATGTTATTTAGTATCGCCTCCCTTGGATTTGCCTCCATCAGAGGAACATGTTTATAGGCGGCGGTATGAAAGATGGTTTCTATACGGTGCTCTTTAAATACACTTTTGACCTTCCTTTCATCCCTTATATCCCCAACAATGGATATCAAATCGAGCTCAGGATCTATCTCTCTTATCTCCATGTCTACGTTGAAAAGCTCGGTTTCTCCGATATCCAGCATGATCAGCTTCGCAGGATCAAATCTAGTGATTTGCCTGCAGAGTTCTGAACCAATAGAGCCCCCTGCACCAGTTACCAATATATTCTTTTCTCTGATATAAGACGAAACCTTTCCCATATCAATATGCACGGGCTCCCGACCCAATAGATCCTCAATAGAAATATCCCTGATATCCTTTAAGGTGACTTTTCCATTAATCAAGTCAGAAATCCCAGGGAGCACCTTAACATCTTTATGATTGGCTTTTCTCACGTAGTCCATTATTCCCCTGATCTCTTTTGATGTGGCGGAGGGGACGGCAATAATAATTTCTTTCACATCTAAATCTTTTGCAAGTTTTGGTATATCCCTCCTTCCCCCCAATACCCTTATGCCGTGTATCAAGGTATTCTTCTTCTGGGGATTGTCATCAACCAATCCAACGGGGAAATAATTATGTTGCGATGATCTCATCATCTCCCTCACCAGTTGTTCTCCAGCGGCACCAGCCCCCACAATGAGTGCCTCTAGCCCTCTTTTTTTAATAGAGTCAGAATAATATAAGCGGAAAAAGGCCCGTATTCCTGTGATAAAAAAGAAGGTTAGAAAAAAGTCAATAAAGATAACAGACCGGGGAAAGCCCTCGAAGATTTCTACGTCTCGAAAAACAAGCGCTATGAAGGCAATCATAGGAGAGGATATGGCTGCGGCCTTTATAATAGATAAAACTTCCCTCAGCGAAATGTACCGGAAGGAGATATGATAGAGGTGGAAAAACCAGAAAAGTAGAATTTTAAAGGGAACAATGATGACGGCGATCATAAAAATTTGTGAGCGATACTCCTGAGCTACTTCGTTAATTGAACCTAATCGAATCACATAACTAAAAAATAGGGATAATAGAATCAAAATTATATCTATAAGTATAGAGAGCGATTTCTTATGCAACCATGCAGCATCAAATAGTTTGTTTAATCTCGCCTTCATCTTCGCCATCTATTAGTTGAAAAATGCCAGGACATAGGTGACCTAAGAAGTTTCAAATATTATTAAGCAGTGAGTTTATAGTCAAATGTATCAACCAATTCATTACTAAGATATAACTGAAGAGCATGGATTTCTGTAAGGATCATTGCCTTAACATAGGAGTAAACTAAATCTTTTGATACCTCAAATTCTTCGCCAAACATATCAACCTTTTGGTCACTTCGTATAAACCGGATAAGTGTGATCTCACCATCCGGGGCATAGTCCAGTGAGAAAAACATTTTTATCCAATTCCACCCTTATGACCGAATGTTCCCTTCATTAAGTTGCAACTTTCCTTATTGGTGATAGAACCTCAGACAGTGCAAACTCTATGTTCTTACCCATGATCTCAGAGGCACCAATTACTTCTATCCCAATAAGCTTCCCTTCTACACTAAAATCCGCATGTACTCCAGCAACAACAGTCACTGTCTTAGCTGCCTTCTCATGAGGTTCGGCAAAATAGATATCCAGAAGATCTCTGACTGGATCATATTCTAGCTTCATTGCCTTCTCTTTTTATCATCAGAGTTCGTCTAACCCAAAAAGACCCTAAGCCTTGATCTTTTTCGAAACATATTTCGTTAACTTACTTCCTTTTGGATACGCCCCGTTTCTGAATTCATGTCTCAAAAGTTGGATTGAATTACACTACATGGTATTGTGAGAGGGGATGGACTAACGGAGGGAGCCGCATCCATCATCCCTTTCTCTGGTTCAATGATATGCATTGACCCTCCTCTACCCCTCGAACAACCGGTCTCTTTGCCGTGGATTTCTGCAATGAGCTCCCCCATACTCCCCTTTTGGCGAGGTAATGGCGTGAGACCTGTGGGTGCCGAAAACATAGTCCTCTTCAGATAATGCTGCGCACACTCCCGTGGCGACTGCCTCCTCGCCAGAGTAGAGGTGAACAGGACAGCGGACTTCTCCGTTCAGAATCGGCTTGACAAGGCTTTCCTCGCAGAGGCGTATTCGCAGCATTGTCGTATACAAATCCTGCAAAAATTTTTTTGAGTACTTTTTCATAGGATCCCTTAAGTAAGTTTCTTGAGAGAGTGGTGAATTTAATCTAATCCTTCGATGCCTCAATTCCTCAATTTGCAATCACCTTCTTGAGATGACTGCCAATACTGTTTTCACGATTATTCTCAGGTCGATCAAGAAAGAATGCTCCCTCACATATTTCAACTGAAGCTTTAACTTTGTTGGGCGAATCTTCTCCATATAGGTTTTTTCCGGATCCACGCTTTCGGCAAGAATCTTTCCCTCGTTTGGATTCCATAACGAGGCCCAATCTGTTATTCCAGGGCGGACACTCAAAATGGCCTTCTGTTCCTCAGTAAACATATCTACATAATGTTGAACCTCTGGCCTTGGTCCTACAAGGCTCATCTCTCCCTTGAATACATTAATGGACTGGGGTATCTCATCAAGCTTGCACTTCCTGATAAACTTACCAATCCTGGTAATCCTCGCATCATCATCGGCAGTTGATGGGCCACCAATGTCTTCAGCATTAACAACCATAGTCCGGAATTTAAAAATCTTGAATGGTTTTCCATATCGCCCCACCCTGACACCCCTGTAAAATATAGGCCCACCATCCTCACCTTTAATTAAAAGACCTAAGAATATCAACACTGGAGAGAGTAGTATCAGCCCAAACAGAGACAACATAATATCGAAGAGCCGTTTCAACATAGATATTTTTCTCTAAACTCTGCCCAACTCCCTTTTAATGTCAATCTCCCTATTTTAGTAAATAAGCCTGATCCATGAGTATAAAAAATCATCTTGACAGATGGACAGATGAGAGTATATTTGGAAATAATTATCTATGCCTAAATGGGAGTATGATTTATGGTATCTCATTATAGCCACAGAGTTAAAACTACTATAGCATTGGAAAAGGACTTACTTGATAAAATAGATAAATATAACCCTTTTCCAACCAGGAAACAATTCTTAGATCAAGCCTGTGAAGCCTACCTACGAGAGTTGAGGCGAAGAGTTATAGATGATAAGTTGGCGGCAGCCTGTTCTGAGGCGGCCGCTGAAGACAGTGCTATCAATGAAGAATGGGAAGCTATTACCCTGGAGTCCTGGAAATGAGTCCCCCACACAGGGGAGATGTCTGTTGGACCAATCTGGATCCAACCGTTGGCGCAGAGATCAAGAAAGCCCGCCCTTGTGTGATCATCTCCCCAGATGCTGCCAACCGGAGTGGACCTTTGGTAATCGTGGCGCCAATTACTAAGGCGAAGGGGAAAAAGGTCCATTTTCACGAAATTTTGCTCCCCAAAGGAACAGCAGGTCTCCAACATGATTCAAAAATAAAGGTTTTTCAACTGAGATGCATTGACAAAAAACGTCTGAGCGAATCAAAGCTTGGGTCCATTTCCATAGAAATTCTCAAACAGCTCGACGAAAAAGTTCGAATTGTTACCGGTCTTTATTAGTACAGCGCTCGCCATTGAATTCACTTATGTGTCCAAACGCCAATTCCTGGCTTACCGATGTTACTGTTGAAAAATCAACATGTGCACCAATCCCATAATCGGCCAAAGACCCACACAAAACAAGCAAAGTAATGTCTAATTTTCCTTGATCTTACCCTGCTGCCCTCACCTTTTCAACCTTTGATTCCAAACTCTTAGCCATATCTTGTATGGCTTCCACTTCTTCTTCACCAAAATATGTTTTCACTACTACTCATATCGACTAATAAGCAAAAATCCGGAAACGCCCCTGTTTTCACACAAAAAGCAAATTTCTTCATCAGTTCTGCTTATAGCTGGCTATTAGGCTGACCGCAATTTAAATGGTTTGACGCCACAGACTGGGACCTTTATCTTTCTGCCTTGTCAATCTGTGTAATCTGTGGATTAAAACTATGGATGCTTCGTGCCTGTGAGAGACCCAAAAATAATAAGTTTAGAAAGTAACAACATGCCCAATCGCCTCTTGTCCCTATTGCACTTCATACACTACACGTATCATACAGTATCTGTACTATCGATTTCTCAACAAGTACTCCTCGAAGAATGGATCTATTATCCTATATCTGCCCCTGGCAATCCTTTTGATTACGCCTTTAATCAAAAGTGATTTCACAGATCTCGCAACATTTATCTTGGTCTCGTTTGAGTAAAGAATTTCAGATGAAGAGATTTTAAACAATGTTTCAAGTTGCGCTACGCTTAGCTCTTCCCACAGTTTTTCGAGGTCCCACAGTTTTTCGAGGTAGGTCTTCTCGGAAATAAGTGCATCCTCATAGCCATCTTCTATATCTTTCGGTTCAACTCTCTTTTTCTTCCCTGCAACCAAGTAATGGACAAATCCGCAAAGAAGCTGAGTATAATAAGGATGCCCCCTTGTCCTTCCGAGAATTCCCTCAACAACCTCATCCGGCATGAATATCCCTTCTTGCTTGAACCTTTTCTTGATATACTCTGCAAAGTCAGAGAAACTAATTTCTTCCAGATAGAGGACTCGTGCAAACCTGTAAAAAGCGCTTTTTTCCTTTGTGAAAAGTTCCTTCATTAAGGACTCATGGCTCCCAGCAAATATGTAGCAAACATTGGAATGCCGTTGAAATTTGCCTCGCATCAGCTTT
>JAFDDT010000153.1 GCA_019310725.1 Deltaproteobacteria bacterium
CCTGCCTCGGAACTCCTGAAACGTATCAAGGCGGAGCGGGAAAAAGCGACGCAAAACGCCCTGAAGAAACGGAGGCGACGCAAATGACCTATCAGCCTCCCTGCACCATCACGCCGGCCATTGAGCGGCTGCTCGGCAAAATCTGCGAGATGGTGGGCCGTCTTTCCGTTCCGGCGCAAGGGGGCGACCTGCGGCTTCGGCGGATCAACCGCATCCGCACCATCCAGGGCTCGCTTGCCATCGAGGGTAATACCCTAACCGAAGAGCAGATCACCGCCATCATGGACGGCAAACGGGTGGTTGCGCCACCCCGGGAAATCCAGGAGGCGCGCAACGCCATCGAGGTGTACGACCGGCTGGAGCAGTGGGATCCGTACAAGGAAAACGACCTGCTGGCAGCCCATGAAATCATGATGCGGGGTCTGATGGATGCTCCCGGCCGATACCGGAGCGGCGGCGTGGGGGTCATGGGCAGGGAGGAGATCATCCATGTGGCCCCGCCAGCCGGCCGGGTGCCAATTCTGATGTGCGATCTTTTTGACTGGTTGAATCGTAGTGAGCGCCATCCCCTTGTGGCAAGTTCGATCTTTCACTACGAGTTCGAGTTCATCCACCCATTCGCGGACGGTAACGGACGCATGGGACGGCTTTGGCAGACCCTGATCCTTGCCAGGTGGAACTCCGTTTTCGCCATCACCCCAGTGGAAAGCATGGTGCACGCCCGCCAGCACGAATACTACGAGGCCATCGGGAAAAGTACGAAGATGAACAATTCCGCACCGTTCGTGGAGTTCATGCTCAAGGCGATCTTTGACGTCATTGAGAATATTGGCAGCGACCAAGCAGCCGACCAAGTAACCGACCAAGTTAAGCGGTTATTGCGCTTCATGATGGATGAAGCATTCATGTCTGCTGCTGAAATAATGGCAGGGCTTTCGCTTTCGCACCGGCCGACCTTCCGGAAAAATTATCTGCATCCTGCTGTTGAATTGGGATTTCTGGAAATGAAATATCCTGAAAACCCAAGACATCCTGGGCAACGCTATCGCCTGACACCAAAAGGTCGAAGAATGAAGGCCCTGCTGGGAGAACAATCATCATGAACACTGCATCAATCGTTCAGAAAATCTGGAGCTACTGCGATGTCCTGCGCGATGTGGGCGTCAGCTACGGCGACTACCTGGAACAGCTCACCTATCTGCTTTTCCTGAAGATGGCTGACGAATACGGCAAACCACCCCACAACCGGGATATCGGCATTCCGAAGGAATACACCTGGCCGGAGCTGAAAAAGCGACGGGGTGCGGAGCTTGAAACTTTTTATGTGAAGCTACTGCGCGAACTCGGTCGGCAAAAGGGAATGCTTGGCCAGATATTCACCAAGGCGCAGAACAAGATTCAAGATCCGGCCATGCTCTATCGCGTTATTGACATGATCAATAAAGAGCAGTGGACCATGATGGGTGCTGATGTCAAGGGCAAGATTTACGAGGGTCTTCTTGCTAAAAATGCCGAGGATGTGAAATCCGGCGCAGGGCAATACTTTACACCCCGGCCACTGATCAGAGCGATGGTCGAATGTGTGCGTCCCGAGGCCAAAAGAACCATTGCCGATCCGGCATGCGGCACGGGCGGCTTTTTCTTAGGAGCCTATGATTTAATTTCACTTCACTACCGATTGAATAAAGCACAGAAAGAATTTCTGAAGTTCAAAACGTTTTACGGTAACGAAATTGTGGCCAATACACGTCGCCTGGCGCTGATGAACATGCTTTTGCATGGCATCGGTGATATTGACGCTGAACCCTCCATTGACCCTACCGACGCCCTGATCGCTCCGCCAAAACAGACATTTGATTATGTGCTCACCAATCCGCCGTTTGGTAAGAAAAGCTCCATCACCATAACCAATGGCGAAGGCAAGGCAGAAAAGGAAGATTTCACCTATAACCGCCAGGATTTCTGGGTGACGACTTCCAACAAGCAGCTCAATTTTGTGCAGCACGTCCGATCCATGCTGAAAACCACGGGCAAGGCGGCAATTGTGGTGCCGGACAACGTACTTTTTGAAGGCGGGGCCGGTGAAACGGTACGTCGCAAGCTGCTGGAAACCACCGACCTTCATACCATTCTGCGCCTGCCCACCGGCATCTTCTATGCCCACGGTGTCAAGGCCAATGTGCTCTTTTTCGATAACCGCCCGGCAGCCAAAGAACCACAGACCAGAGAAGTCTGGTTTTATGACTACCGCACCAACATTCATCACACCCTGAAAAAGAAGCCGCTCCGCTTTGAGGACTTGCAGGAATTTATTGAGTTGTACAATCCGGCAAACCGGCACGAGCGCAAAGAAACCTGGCATCCAGACAAGAATCCTGAAGGTCGCTGGCGCAAGTTTAGTTACGAAGAAATAATAGGCCGCGACAAGGCAAGCCTCGATATTTTATGGCTGAAGGACGCAAACCTGGCCGACTTGGATAACCTGCCGGAACCGGAAGTGCTGGCAGAGGAAATCATCGAAAATATCGAAGCCGCCTTGGTAAGCTTTCGGGAGGTGGCGAGTGAGTTGAACGGCGAACATCTGTAGTGAATAATAGTTGGGAGGCAATGGGTGAAACTTTGTGTGCTTCTTGGAGGACATCCATGACAGAATTACACATTACCCATAAAGAAGTTATGGGTTTCACGTACCATGATCAAGTTAAAACGTGTTTCCTGTCTGTCGGTGGAATGAACAAGGAATATGTGAGGAGTCGTAAGTCAGATAGGTCAAGGACATCATTTCAATAGGGATATTATGCCGACAAATATCACAAAACGAAAAAAGCCTGCTTTGGCCTCTACACCTCTTTGGGGCCATCAGCGAAAAGCCATAAGTACAGTCAGAAAATACGTTGCTGTATTTAATAAAGACAAGACTATCGGCTCGGCGTTGATTCACATGCCTACAGGTACGGGCAAAACGGGTGTCATCGCCTGTGCTAGCCACTTTCTCCAAAACGCCGGATTTGTATTGGTACTTTGTCCTCGGATAGCGCTGCGGGATCAGCTCTACAAAGAAGTTGATGGTCGTTTTTTCTATAAGCTCGGACTTGATGATAACCCACCTAAAACTGTCTATAACGTGTCTAGAAAATATCCTAGTATCAGAGAGGAAGACTATGATCGAGCGATCTTGGTGATGACCATACAAAAACTTCACAGCATGAAAAAGCGTAACGATGAGCCCTACAATATTGTCCAAAGCAAGGTCAATCTTGTTATCGTTGATGAAGGGCATTACGAACCGGCAATTTCCTGGCGTGAGGCGATTCGTGGAATCCCAGCAGCGAAAGTTATATTCACTGCCACACCTTTTCGGAATGACTTGAAACTGTTCGATATTAACTTTGACTATGCTTTTAGTTACACGTTTAAACGAGCTGTTAAGGACAATACAATCAGAAATGTGGAGTTTCATGCGAGACCAGTCCCGCGCAGTCCCGAAGCATTTGTGAAAGACATTGTCGATTTCTATAGCAAGATATTTCAAAATCCTCAGAGTACTCAAGATCCACCACGCGTCATTGTTCGTTGCGACTCACAGGCAACGATTAGACAGATTGGTGCGGAATTGCAACGGCTGGGTAAGTCGTATGTATTAATACATGAGAATTTTTCGGACAATAACGTTGCTCGTCCGCAGGAGCGCCGATCCGTTCCAAACCCCGACCAAGAAGAAGCAATCTTTTGGGTTCACCAGTTCAAGTTGCTTGAAGGTATTGATGACCATAGGTTTCAACTTCTCGCAGTTTATGAGGAATTGAGAACAACACGGTCATTAGTGCAGCAAGTCGGACGGGTCCTTCGTAATCCCAAGAGAAAAGCTGGGGAGGTCGGATATGTTTTAGACCACAGTGAAGGGCAACAGCAGGAACGGTGGCAAGGCTTTTTGGAATTCGATGCATTGATCGAGAAAGAAGGGGTAGAGATTGCTGATTTCGGTAGAAAGATGTTAAGGGAAATCCTCAAAGCTCAACCGGGTGTTGTATATGTAGACGGCCGTTTTCGAACAACATTCTCTTTTGACGATATTGATCCCAAAGATGACTTACTTCTCCCGGCAACTGTAAATGTATTTCGTACGTCAGGATTATTTGATTTAGATAGGCTCCGTGATGATATTATCTATGAATATGAACAACAAGATCGCGATGTAAAGCAAATAGGACTTAGTGAAAATACGCATGTATTGCTATATTTGACATTCCGCAACTCTCCTTTGTTGAAGTCAAAGTGTTTCATGGAATGTCGTTTAGGTGTTACCGTTCTTCGTCGAATCGGTGACTATCTCTGCTACTTCGATAGCGGTGGCAGCCCAACTCCTACTTTTCAGAGTACTCCACTGGAGCCTGTTTCAGTGAAAGAGCTTCGACGGCTTTTCCAGGGAGTCAACCAAGCTTATCTCACATACGTCAGTCTGCTTAATTCAGACATAGGTACTCGGGTAATCCGCGGTAGAGCAATCTCTGCAGCGCGTATCGAAGATACAATCCCCACTTTTGACGACCATTCTTTTATTTGTAGAACCGCACGAGGTTACTGCGATACTAACGGCAAACCTATCCGAAGATACGTTGGTTTTCAACGTGGCAAGATTACGGATGCCTCTCTTGGCAGGCAACCTTTGAAGGACTATTTGAACTGGCTAGATAGTATTACCACGATCCTTGTAGCGGATTCCAAGCCCATTGCTTCTTTTTCGAGGTTTGCAGCTATTACAGATGTGCCGTCTGATCCTACACCAATGAATATCCTTTTAGATGTTAATGAAGTTCAAGATCTGTTCTTCACGAACAATTATAAAGGAATAACCGCAGACCAAGCCATGCGGATTGATGATGCATGCTGCGAGGTTGATAATGGAGCATTCAAACTGGTTGCAAATGGCAAAGAATGGAAGGCAAATGTAAAATACGACCATCAGGATAGACGTTACTTTCTAAATGCACCCGACATAGATGCTTTGTACTATACAAATGATGAGGGGTTGAAGGGCGGGGTTATCCAGTACCTGAATCGTGAACAATCATTTCGCATTATCCCCAAAAGTGAGGGTACCTTTTTTGCTTTAGGCCGATTTTATTCTCCAATTCTTAAATTTGGCACTAAATACGATGATGATCAAATTGGTCTGCTTAAAGTACTTCATACAGCAAAATGCTTCTCGGAGATTGGTTCCGAGAAAGGTAGTACTTGCGCTTCAGATGAATCGGCTTGGGAGGATAATTCTCTTTTCGCGATCATCGACAAACTTGGTGTTGGGTATGGTTTAGAAGATCAGTTCGGCAAACCTGATATTGTCGTGTGTGATGATATGGGAACTGAATCTGCGGATTTTATTCTTGCAGATATTAAAAACAGACGAGTGATATTTCTACATGCAAAGGGAAATTCAAATGGTGCGGCGCGGGTTTATGCAGCCAGTCCATTACAGGAAGTATGCAGTCAAGCGATTAAGAATCTGAGATACTTTTCTCGATACGGAAATGAAGATCCACCAGGAGCCAAGAATTGGCACACAAGAAAATGGTCAGCACGTGGTGTCAGTGGGAAGGTGGCCAAACGTATTCGAAAGCAGCCTTCAGAATTAAATACGGGCCTGAAAGTGTGGCGTAAAATACAGTCAATTATCTGCGATCCATACGCCGACCTTGAAGTATGGTTGTTTCTTGGTCGACTGTTTTCCAAAGGAGGATTTGAGGCTCAGCTAAAAAGCCGCAGGCCTGCACCAGAGGCCAAGCAATCTGCGTATTTGCTGTTCTCAACGATGAATGCTGTTGCCTCATCGGGGGCAAAATTGCGCGTTTTATGCTCTCCTTAAACAGAAATCAGGTGAATGTCAGTATTTTTGAATACAGTTTAAAGAAACATAGCAAGAGATATGGCAACGGGAATCAAGCTTCGCCTCACAGGCTACGCCGTGACAAGCCCACCTTCGCCCTAACGGGCTTCGGCGTGACAAGTCGAACCCACGCCTGCCTGCCGAAGCACCGGCGCAGGCAGGTCCATTCTCTGTTTGGGGAAAATGTGGAGAAAAACATTTCCCGCGTAGGGACGCGGAGAACGGGCACTTGGAAGCTCTCAACGCATTGTAAATAATTGATTTTTGATGTGTTGGCGCAGGGGAGACTGGATTTCCGGAAGGCGGCGAGTCCTCCACCACGCTTCGCCTTTCAGGCTCCGCGTGGCAAGCCAGACTTGAGACGATCATGATCACCGCAGGACAGGAAAAGCTCTTCGCTCGTTCACTTCGCTTTCGAGCTGCGGATGGCAGACCACCACAATCAATAGGAAACAAGCGAAGGATGGTGTCATCCATAGCCTTGTGGGGCGGATGACTTTTTTATCTGGCCAGCATTTTCAATGACAGGTCTTTTCCATTTACTTCACCTATATTCTGGAAAGCTCAAAGAAACCAGGTGAACGGTACATCGGTCATACTTCCAACCTCGATAGACGCATAAGAAACACAATACCGGCAAATGCAGGCACACGACCGGTCTTAAGCCCTGGAAACTCAAGCTCTATATTGCCTTTGAAACCCTCGGCCAAGCCCAGAGGTTTGAACGCTATCTCAAATCCGGTTCGGGCCGCGCCTTTGCCAACAAACACTTCTGGGCTTGAATGCATGATTCTTTTAAGGCCGTTCGCCACATACACCAAAATACAAGCCTTTCAATATTGTAATCTATGTAGCTTTCTTGAATCAGGAAAAAGCCTTGGAATTTGAGAGGTATCTGAAGTCCGGTCAGGGCCGAAAATGGCCGCATGAACTTGAGTCCGGGACACGACCCGCCGTAGCCTTATGCGCCCGTCCTCCGCAGTAGGCTGCTACGGAGGATGGAAAGGCGGGGTTAACCGCGCCGTAGCCAATGGCGAAGGTGGGTAAGGCAATCCTCAAGGGGCTTATGTGCCTCAGGCACATTCCACTCTGCCCGTTCTTTGATTTCCGCATGCTCTATACCAATGTCCCCTTCTCAGATTGTTCTTCTTCCTTTAAGCCTACAATCCCATCGTAGTTTAAGGCCCTCCGGCCCAAGATGCTGGATCTATCATTTTTTTCTTCCTACAATCAGCGAGCGTCGAACCACTCCCAGAGGCCGGTTCTTGTGCATCCGGTTCACCATGTTTGGCAGGAATGGTTGTGTGGCCTCCGGCTCGTATAGGCAGGGGGCATCGCTGACATGGATGATCTGCCACCCGGAGGCCTTGAGGAGGTCAATGTAGTCCGAAAGAAAGATACTTTGTGCAGCTCCTGCCAGAGCAAATTACCAATTTTACCAAAAATGGTATTATTGATAATTTGAAAATTCGTTGCTCATTTACTTCCACAACCTTTTTAATCTGCACCTGGGCCGACGCAAGGTGGTTTAGTCGGATGATAATGATGCCCCCATTGGCCATTATCGGAAATCATCAGGTCTATCTACCAACAGAAATACAGGAAATGCCTAATGAATCTGGGAGAATCCGGATCCTGGGCTGCTGAAAAACACCTCTGAAGGCGAGGGGCATCGTTACCGCTGTTTCAGAAATCTATCAGCGCTCAGCAGGGAGAGGATTAGGGCAAAAGCTAGGGTTGATTCCGGAAAACGTCAAAAGGAAATATTTGCACGCCTGCCGGCCGTTCTTTTTATCCGCCGTCTTTGTGGCGGAGATCCCTATCAAGTCCTTCAAATTTAGGAAGGTCACCTCTATGTCGCCATAGGACCGACGATATGTTCGATCCACATCACTCGTTACCACATAGTTCTTGCCTTGAATGTAGCTCCCTCGAAAGGACTTAACGCCCGATGGATCGAAATCGGGGGCGGACCACTTGCACTCTATTGCTACCGGTGGTTTGTTTCTTTGAGCGAGTACGAAGTCGATTTCATGCCCTCGTTTGTCCCGCCAGTAATTGATCTGTCTGGATTGCAGTTGTGCATGGATTTCGTTCAGAACGAAATGCTCCCACAAGAGCCCTAAATCTTCCCGGCGCAGCTCGTACCACCCCTTGTAGTAACATACGAATCCGGTATCAAAGCAATACACTTTCGGGGCCGAGACGATTTCTGTCGGCCGATGGGTGCTGAAGGGGCGCAAGACATGTACCACAAAGGTGACTTCCAGCACGGAAAGATAGTTGCTGATGGTGGTCCGACTCACCTCGCACGGTTGAGCAAACCGCGTCGCTTCAAAAATGCCGCCGCTTTGGGCCAACAACAATTCAAGAAACCTTTGAAAAGAGTGCCGGCGCTCGAGCCGAAACAATTCCTGTATATCTTTTGCCCAATAGGCATCCATCCATTCTTGGAATTCGTGTTCGGGCAGCTCCTCTTCTAGGAAAAAGGGAGGTAGGCCTCCGTGGAGAAACCGCCATTCTAAATCGGTTCCACCAAAATCTGAGAGATCGGCATAGGTCATTGGCGTTAACCATAGCTCTGACTTACGCCCAGCAAGGGTGTCCCGAAATCGGGTGGAGGCACCCAGGGTCGAAGAGCCCGTGGCAATGATCTTTACGTCTTTATAATGATCCGCAGCTATCTTCAGAAGCTCAGAGGGATTGTTTAGTCGATGAATTTCGTCCAATACAATCCTGCGCCCTCTTAGATCTTCCAAGAATGCCTGAGGATCTTCCATCAGCCGACGTACCCTGGGAAGTTCGCAATCAAGATATTCAACATTGGGTATGCTCATACAAAGACACGTCTTACCAACGCGGCGCACCCCCGGGAGCCATAGGACTGGACGGTGCCATCCTTTTTCGATCCTCTCGAGCCAAAATGTCCTGGTTTTCAAATCGCTACGCATGGCAGCTATATTTGCATATAGTGCTACCAAATGCAAGCATTATTGCATCCAGTACGATATTTACCTTATGAGGATTGATATGTTTGGGAAATGCAGTGATGAGAGAGAGGCATTCTTTGGCCACGCAGGGGAAAGGGGCGACAAGGCGAACTCCGAGTGAGCAGGAAAGTCCCACCGATACTTACTGTGATCGATCGTCTCATGTGGCTGTATATTAGATGTCGCAACAAAATGTCAAATCCCTTTTCACCTCAGATGAGCCAAACAGGTCGGTGGCGGGACGTAAGCGGTGCTGTGCAGAATTCGGAGGTGATTGGGGCAAACGCTAAGTTTGATACTGGCAAATGTCAAAGTAAAGATTTGCTCCTGCCCGCCGTTCTTGTGGCGGGCCGGCTCACTTCATAACTTACTTTTTGAGAGCGTCGCCGCTTTCGGTTGGGGTGTTAATACTCATTATTTAAGATTTATCCCGCCCGCCCCGTTGAATGCTTTTTTTCTATTCAACTGGGGCAAAGTCTATTCCATTGGGGCGCAGCCTATTCAACTGCAACTTGACCCCTTTATTTCCCATAAGTTCATTCAGGCACTACGTCCCCTTTTACTGTGACTATGATAAGAAATAAGTATGGTGTCCCTGGATTTCAATAAGGCAGAGGCTTAACATCATCAAGCAGTCGTATAAGAGCTACCGCGCGAATTTTCTTATCCAGTGGAAAGGTCGCCGCTCCGGCATGAATTACATCCAAACGATTGAGCTTCAAATCGCTCAGAGCAATCCGCATCGAGGGTGTTATCTGCGGTGAACTGGTGCGCTTAATTTCAAAGCCCAGCCTTTGCTGCCCTCTAATGACAAGTAGGTCCAGCTCAGCACCTGCATGTGTTGCCCAAAAAAAGCACTCGTCGGTATGCGCTCCGGACTGGCGGATAATTTGCTGAATAATAAATCCTTCCCACGATGCACCCAATTTTGGGTGTCCCTCGAGATCCCTGAAGGTCTTGAGATTCAGCAG
>JAFDDT010000154.1 GCA_019310725.1 Deltaproteobacteria bacterium
CTTATGAAGACATCTAGTAAACAGTATGCAGCAAAAAGCAAGGGAGTCTGCATGCTGCTTACTGCCTACTGCTTACTTCTATCTCGGAGCGAAGCGGAGCTAAGTTCTTTCTTGGCTTTTCAAAAACCTTAAAACCTCTCTGTTTGAGCGTTCCATAGATACCTTTTGGCATGTAGAGAAGAACGAGGATGAGGATAGTCCCGTAAATAACCATATGCAGGCCCGGCAGAGTCGTTCCCAGTCTGGCCCGCAGTAAAATGGTTATGGGGATAAATATGATTGCACCGATAGCCGGGCCGAGTACCGTACCGAGACCGCCCACAATGGCAAAAAGGGCCACCTGGATGGATACCTGGATTTTGATAACACTACTTGGATCAATATAAACAAAGTATTGGGCATAAAATGTGCCAATAATAGCGGAAGCAAATGAACTTATCGCCATTGCCAGCAACCGAACCCGGCCTGTCTTTACCCCCAGGGCCCGGGCCGCGTCCTCATTTTCCCGGAAGGCAGTAAGGTAATACCCGAGCCTTGAGTGCTCTATAGCATAGGAAACTGCAATAAGGGCCAGGAACAGGAATAGCCCCATATATACGTAGGGGAGCTTACCCGAAAAAGAAAAATTATACAGACTGGGCTGGATGGGCAGGGCTAGACCTTCAGCCCCCTCGGTCAGAGACCTCCAAGTCATGGCAACGATATGGCTGACTTCTCCAAAGGCCAAGGTGGCCAGCGCGAAATAATGACTCCTCAAACGGAAACACACCACTCCCAGCGCGAGGCCAACGAAGGCAGCCAGCAGTCCGCCAACAAACATTCCGAGCCACGGGGTAAGCCCGTAGTGAAGAAAAAGAAGGGTGGATGTATAGGCTCCAATGCCGAAAAATGCATTGTGGCACAAAGAAACCATCCCGGCGTATCCAGAGAGAATATTCCACGCGCTGGCAAAGGCCCCCCACAAGAAGATCAAAATGAAACCATCAAGATAAAAATCATTTTTAATAAAGAGCGGAGCAATGCCGAGGGTCAGAAAGACTATTAGTGAAACAATAGCTTGCTTGGTTTGTAACGTATCAATCAATTGTTTCAATGTGTTCAAGCTCCTCTTCTCCCTTCAATCCAAAAAGGCCGGATGGTCTGATTACGAGAACGGCAATAAACACAAGAAAATAGATCGCCTGCTTGCTGTCTGGGCCGATGAGGAAGCTTGAAAAGATTTCCACAATTCCAATAAAAATCCCTCCTATCATGGCTCCAACAATGCTGCCCATGCCGCCAAGAACGACCACCACAAACATAACGAGGACAAAATCAAATCCCACAAAGGGATGGACGGTATAAATCGGCATCATCAAGGCACCGGCGATGCCAACCAGCAGAATCCCGATGGCAAAAGTAAGTCTGTAGAATTTTTCGATATTGATGCCCATGAGAAGGGCGGCCGAACGGTCCTGGGAGGTGGCCCGAATGACTTTTCCGGTATAGCTGTGTTTTAGAAAAAGGTAAAACGCCAATGAGAGCGATATGGCCAGGACAAAGGCAATGAGCCTCGGTGGATTCACAAGGATTTCCTCGATGTTCAGAGACGCATAGGGACCGAAAACAATCGGGGTACTCGCGTAAGACAGAGACACCGTTCTAAAATCGGCAGACCAGAAAAGAAGCACCAGGTTTTGTATGACTATTGACAAACCCAAGGTAACAAAGATCTGGGTAAGAACTGAGGCGCCGATGGTTTTCCGTATAGACAACTGGTATGTGACGATCCCGATAATAAAAAGCAGAGGCATCACGACGAGAATGGATAGATACGGATCGAGCCCGAAATAGTGAAAGAGCCAAAATGTCAAGTACATGGCGAGCATCAGGAATTCGCCATGGGCAAAATTGACGATCTTCATAACCCCAAAGATCAGGGTCAGGCCAATGCTTGCCAGGGCGTATATCCCGCCAATCAGAATACCAGAGATGAGTAATTGGACAAAAAGTGATAGATCCATTATTGTGTGTCTCGTGATAAGGTGGAGGTGAGCTACGGGACGGGGCCCACCTCCATTACTTAGCTCTTTCAGGTTTTGCTAGGATAAAACTATCTGAGATCCGCTGTCGCGATCTCCCTGGGATAGATGAGTTTTAGGTGCCCATCCTGCCACTGGTTTATGCCTGCGGAGGCATACAGATTCTGGCCTGCGTTCCTCGCACCTGGTTTTGCAAATTTTATACCCCAGTTAAGCACCCCGTGGCCGGGCTTGATGTCCAGACTCAGCGCAGCAGCTCGCAGCTTGTCAGGATCCAGGGTTCCGGCCTTCGGAAGGATAAATTTGTAGAAGATCCATGCCCCGGCAAACCCGACAAATGATGTGGGGTTTGGGTATTCACCACGGTGTGTTTTTTTATACCTTCGAACAAACTCCGCCGCGTCCTTGTTCGGCTGAGCGCCCAGTCTCTTGATGGAGATTTCCGCTGGGATGCCACCAGCAAGAACCCCATCTGCGTATTTTCCTAGAGCCTTGACGAAGTCCGGATTGCCCTGCCCTGCGGTGGTTCCGAAGACGAGTGTCTTAAACCTCAGTTCCTTGGCTTGCCTGTGGAACAGGATGGAATCATTGATATACTGGGCTGCGAGAAGAATATCCGGTTTTGCCTGTTTGAGTTTTGACTTGGCACTGTAGCTCTGGGTAGATACCACATTCAACCCCAGGGCCTTGGCCCTTGCCTTGAGGCCTTTTCCTGTGGATGTTCCGAAGCCCCCATCTTCATGAACTATGGCCAGACGGAGATTTTTTTTGGTCTTTCCAAGTCTCGAGGCCAGTCTCTCGGCGGAAAAATCGACCATCTGAATGGCCATCATGCTGCCACTAAAAGTGGTCCTGAAGAGGTATTTGAACCCGCGTGCTGTGATGAGGCCTGAGACCCCTTCAGTCTCTATGTAAAAGATCTTGTTTTTTTCTGCAACCACGGTTGCAGCCATGGAAAGGCTGCTGGACTGGGTCCCGATTATGGCCGTGATTCTTTCATTCGTTATCAGCCTGTTCGCCTCGCTGGCCGCGGCCTGGGGATCAGGGGCATCAGCACTGACCAGCATAACCTTTTTGCCAAGGACCCCTCCAGCCTCGTTGATCATTTCGGTGGCAATCTTGACCCCATCAAAATTCTTGATCCCGTTTTTCGCATTTGGTCCCGTGAGAGGGTAAATGGTCCCGATGCGCCACACATTATCCGAAGCAAATACCCCTTGGGTAGCGGAAAAAAAGACAAACAAAAAAGCTATTAGGGATGTTCCAATAAAAACTCTTCTCATTTTGAACCCTCCTTTTTTGAAGAGAAAAAATTGTTGTGGCCCATCCGTAAGGCCTCTATGATAAACAAGCAGGCTTTTTATTATCCCGCGGTCCTAGATAAGGAAAAATTTCTTTATCAGCTGGTACGCAAGGTCTACGACGGCATTAGTACCCACATGTGGCTTTATAGGCCCTTTGGAAGAAATTGGAAGATGCCGCGTATCTATAGATTGCTTGCTTGGGAATTCCTTGTTAGATAGGTTTTCCGACATAGAGTGTGCTTAAGTGTAAGGTTGCAGAGGAATATGCTTTTACATCTTGACAGGTTAGACTCTTTTCTATATTTTGATATATACTTGTATAGACAATGTCAAGAAAAAAATGGATGATATCATCGATAAGAATAGTCCAGAACCCATATACCTGCAGATAAAACAGAATCTGCTTGAATCAATAGACAAGGGGGTTTACGCAATAAATCAGGCAATTCCATCTGAAATGGCAATGGCCAAGCGGTACCAGGTCAGCCGCATGACTGCGCGAATGGCTATCAATGAACTTGTTCAAGAGGGACTCCTGTCCAGAAGGCAGGGGAAAGGTACATATGTCTCGGGGACACGGTTTGATTATCATCTTTTCCGTATCACCAGTTTCAATCAGGACATGGCGGAACGTGGAATGGCGCACTTTACAAAGGTGCTCGAGTCAAAGGTCCTGGCCGCTTCAGATAGGATCAAAAAGACCTTGGAATTATCTGCAAACTCAAAGGTAATCTATATCAAAAGGCTCAGATACGCAGATGATGTGCCGCTTCTGCTCGAAGAGCGTTACTTAAACTATTGGCTGTGTCAGCCTATCTTGAAGGAAAATCTTGAGCAAGAATCCATCCATAACTTGCTCATATATAAATATAAGCTTGCTTTGACCAAGGTTAAGCAATTTATTCAAGCCAAGAATCTGAGTGAAAACGAAGCCAACCTTTTGAACGTTGGAAAGGGCTCAGCAGCTCTTTATCTTCAAAGGACTACATATACTCATAAACAACCTGTTACAATGGTCGCCTATTTATACCGGGGAGATCGATACCGGGTTTACGCTGAATTTGAGCCGTATGAATAATTGAGCAAGGTGCCCATATTCATGTTGCAAAGAAATACCCCGGCGAGTAGTCTTGATTGATTTGAAGATTCTACAAAGCCAGTTCTATGGCGCCATCAGTTGATAGCACATGCTGAGACTCTGCGCATAAGACCCTTTCGGGCCAGTACTCAAGCCACCTTTTCAAGGGGCGGTAGTTGAGTGAGAATGTTTGAAGAAAGGACTTTACCATCATGGCGAAGCAACTGATCGAATGTGTTCCCAACTTCAGCGAAGGGCAAAGACCTGAAGTCATCGAAGCGATTGTGGCCCCCTTCCGAAAAAAGAAAGGGTGTGCTGTTTTAGACTTTCGGGCAGATCCAGACCATAACCGACTGGTGGTGAGCCTGGTTGGTGAGCCGGAGCCAATTCAGGAAGCACTCCTTGAAGCCGCTGAGACCGCCATTTCCCATATTGATCTGAACCACCATCAGGGTGGGCATCCCCGCATAGGAGCGGTGGATGTCATCCCTTTTGTGCCCCTCCGAAACATAACCATGGAGGCCTGTGTGGAGCTTGCTCACAGCTTCGGTAGCAGGTACTATGAAGAGACCGACGTTCCTGTGTTCTTTTATGAAGAAGCAGCCACGATACCTGGGCGAAGGCAGCTTGAGAATATCAGAAAAGGGCAGTACGAAGGCCTGAAAAAGGAAATCAAAAATCCTGAACGGCATCCCGACGTGGGAGAACCAAAATTGCACTCCACTGCCGGGGCCACGGCTATTGGCGCAAGAAAATTCCTTATTGCCTTTAATGTAAACCTGGAAACAGATGACATAGATGTCGCCAAAGAAGTCGCCAGGGCGGTTCGGGGCTCAAGCGGTGGGCTCGGCCATGTAAAGTGCATCGGTCTTCCCCTGAAAGACAGGGGGCTCGTCCAGGTGAGTATAAACATAGTGGACTATGAAAAGAATGCCCTCTATCGGGTGTTGGAGCTCGTCCGTATGGAGGCCAAGAGATGGGGGGTATCTGTGGCGGAAACTGAAATATACGGGATGGTACCTGCTGCGGCTCTCTTGGATAGCATATCCTATTACATGCAAACCGCGGGTTTTTATCCCGATCAGGTGATTGAACTCCGCCTCCTTGAGATGCTTGGAGATGACACATGATCAGAAAGCTCTTCAGAAATGCACACATTGTAACGCCATCAGATCCGGGAACCTCTCTGGCCGGGAAACGCCAGGCAGAGGTACGGCATTTCAAAAAAGGAGCCATTCTTTGCCGGGACGGGGTGATCGAGGCCATTGGAGATGAAAAGAATGTAGAGGCGTCCCTCTCGCCCCGCGATGTAGATGTGGAGGTAGACTGCGCAGGATTCTGCCTTATTCCCGGGTTTGTGGATCCTCATACCCACATGTGCTTTGCCAAAAGGAGGGAGGAAGAGTTTATCCTCCGTATGCAGGGGGCGGAGTACCTTGAGATCCTCCGCCGGGGAGGGGGAATCCTCTCTTCGGTGCGGGCCGTAAGAGCGGCCTCCGAAGAGGAACTCTTTTCTGTGACCCTGGAACATGCCCTATCGGCACTTGAGTTCGGTACCACTACCCTGGAGATCAAAAGCGGCTACGGACTCGATACGGAAACAGAACTCAGCATGCTCCGGGTTATTGATCGTGTTGGGCGTGAAACACCTCTGGACGTGGTCCCCACTTTTTTGGGGGCCCATGCCGTGCCCGAAGAGTTTGCCCAGTCCCCTGATAACTATGTGGATCTTCTCATTCAGGAAATGATTCCAGCGATTTCCGAGCAGGGGATTGCCCGGTTTTGCGATGTGTTTTGCGAAAAGGGCGTCTTCTCCGTGGATCAAAGTCGCCGAATCTTAAACGCTGCTCGGCAGGCTGGCATGGGGCTCAAGATTCATGCCGATGAAGTGTACGATCTGGGGGGAGCAGGGCTTGCAGCGGAACTCCGGGCCACCTCAGCCGAACACCTTCTGGCTGCCAGCGATGAAAACCTGCGAGCCATGGCCAAGCAGGGCGTTATTGGGGTACTCCTTCCCGGAACAGCCTATTTCTTGCGGAAGACGTATGCTCCTGCCCGGAAAATGGTGGATTTGGGTGTTCCCGTGGCCCTTGCCACCGATTGCAACCCCGGTTCCTCTTACACTGAGTCCATGCCATTCGTTTTTGGCCTGGCTGTCCTCAACATGAATCTTTCTGTGGGCGAGGCCTTGGTTGCGGCAACCTTGAATGCGGCCTATGCTGTGGGCATGGGCAAAGAGGTAGGCAGCCTGGATGTTGGGAAATCGGCGGACTTTCTTCTCCTGGATGGCGATAGCCCTGCCATTCTGGCATATCATGCGGGGGTATCGCCCGTGGCAGAAGTCTATAAGCGCGGAGAGCTGGTGGCAACGAATTGAATATTGACGATTGAATATTTGTAACCGTTCACGGGTTCAGAGGTTCAGGGTTCACCGAAAACCCGCCTGGCATGTGAGACCTGAAAATATATGGAAAAAACAGGTTATTGGGGCTGTTCAGGGCATAGTTGAAGAAACAAATCGGTGTTAAGGCACGAGCGGGCAGGCCCGCCCGCCTCACCTGAGCGAGAGCGATGGCGGGAAGGTCAAGTACTTGCCGGCATATAAGCAAGCTCAACAAAAGACCTGTCTGCGTGCTACGCACAGACAGGAAGATAACCCTGAACGGTGAACCCTGAACCTGGGACCCATACGAATATTTAAGGATCAAGGGCTTCTTCAAAAAAAATAGTCAATCTTCAATAGAAAATCGGCAATTTAAAAGGGGAATTCCTGTGAAACTTGACCAACTGTCGGTTCGAGATTTTGTCAAGGAACTGCGCTCTGATAATCCAACGCCCGGTGGCGGAAGCGTAGCCGCACTCTGCGGGGCCCTTGGCGCTGCCCTTTCAGGAATGGTAGCCAACCTGACGGTGGAGAGAGAAAAATACGAGCAAACCTGGAAGAGCATGGAAGAGGTCAAGAAAACGGCTGGAAATCTGTCGGACCGTTTCCTTGAGCTCATGCAGGAGGATACCGACGCATACCAGAAGGTGATGGCGGCCTTTGAACTTCCAAAGGAAACCGAGGAGGAGAAGGCTTCGCGGCAGGCTGCCATTGAGGAAGCAATGAAACGGGCTGCCACGGTACCCCTGGAAACCCTCAGGGCTTCAGAGAGACTTGTTGGGATAGCTAAAAAGGCTGTGCAAGGAGGAAACCCCAACGCAATCACCGATGCTGGAGCGGCTGTTCAACTTGCCAACGCCACAGCGGTTGTGGCGAGCTATAATGTGCGAATCAATCTCTCCCGCATCAAAGACGAGACATTCGTTGCAGCATCCGAGAAAGAAGTCGATGAAACGCTCAAGCGGTTAGAAACCCTCTTCGCCGATGTGGATGGAAATGCCAACATTTACTTAAAATAACTGAGAAACCCTTTTGAACTGAGGAAGAAGATGGTAAGATAAAATAGTTTAACGTTTCACTCGTATCAAGGTGCCTTCTTGGACGGCGGCTCCCGCCCCTCTATAGCAGAGAGATACAAGATAGCGAAGTGGATTTTGAATCCGTTCTGGAGCCAATTTCATAACACGGGGAAAGCCTTAACAATAGAGGTTTTCTCCTTATCGATTAAGGGTTCCCCGGTTTTTTCAACTTTTGTTTTTGTTGGGCTTTTTTAATAATTTTTTGGATGTCGTGGTTACAAAATGGTTGCAATGGCATACTGGGAAAACACACAGTGTCTATTTTTCTCTTGAATTTTAGACAACCTATATAACGATAGTACAAAAATAGCCTGCATCCTAATGAAAAAAACGCCCCTTGTGGTTTTTCGGAAACCTAAAAATATTCCGAAATCGATCAAGGGGCTTTGCTATGCTAACTGTCTGAGGGCATCGCACCGAGTTTTAGCATTTCAGCTGATACAGTTAAGTGCGCTCAAAATGCTCAAGGAGAGAGCAAAACCGACTTTTTGCGGGTGCATGAAAGTTGGAGGGAAGAAAAAAGGTTGTCAGATTGTATCAGATGCACGGGATGACCAGCTGTCTCATAAGCAAGCTCATTTGCCCAGAACCAAATGAGACAATTGCGGAGGAGAAAAGCTGCTATGTTTTCTCTTTTTCTATCCTCCGGCGCTCCTCATCCCTTACCTCTCTTCTCAAGAGTTTGCCTACCTTAGATTTTGGAAGCATATCCCTAAACTCTATGTATTGAGGAACCTTATAGGGAGCAAGTCTTTCCCTGCACCACTTGGTCAACTCAGCTCCACCCACACCTCGTGCATCTTCCTTGAGCACCACTATCGCCTTGATTCGTTCTCCAACCTTTGGATCAGGAACCCCGATAACACAAGCGCCAATAACCGTGCTATGGTCTTGGAGCACGGCTTCTACCTCGGATGCCGATACCCTGTAGCCCTTGTGCTTGATGATATCAGCGGATCGTTCCACGTAAACAAGCTCACCATCAGTATCCTGACACACAAAATCACTCATTCTGCAGTAGATTTTTCCACTGAGCTGAACATAGGAATATTTTGTTTCCTCCGCCTTGTTCCAGTACTCTTTCACGGTGTATGGGGATGTGACCAAAAGTTCCCCGCTTTCTCCGGGCGGAACGCGCTTCAGAGTGTTTGGGTCCACCACAATGCATTCTCTGCTTTTCAAAGGCAGCCCGATAGAGCTTAGTTTAGGCTCCTTACCAAGTCGGCTATAGGTCACGTGCCCAGCCTCTGTGGAGCCATAAACCTGATAGATTGGTACGCCAAATCGCTCCTTCCAGCGATTAAACACCTCGATGGGCAAAACATCGCCGCCGCAATAGCAATAGGTCAAGGAGCTCAGGTCATAATAATCGAGGCGGTCGTTTTCCAGAATCATGCGGTATAGGGCCGGAACACCAAGAAGCCAACGTACCCTGTGACGCTGAATGCTCTCGAGAATGGCATCTACTTGGGGTATCGGCATAAGCAGTGTCATGTTGCCTTTGTTGAGGCCCAGGGCCATAAACAGGCCCAGGGCCATAATGTGGAAAAGCGGGTTGACCGCAATATACACATCCTCTCCTTCCCTGAGATAGCCCCCTGCCACATCCTCGGTCACGTCGTTGACATAGGATGTCATTCCGATGTGATTGCCTGGAACACCTTTGGGAAAACCGGTGGTCCCTCCGGTATAGAGAATGTAGGATAGATCCTTCCAAGGGTCCAGTTCGATCTCTGATCTCAGGGGTGGATGTTTCAAGAGATGTTTGAATGAATAGACGCGGCTGTCCCGGTCCACCTTGCCGTGGGGCACCTTGTCAAAGAGCACACCCAGATACCTTTTCCAAAAGGGGACCAGGTCAGCCAGATTGGTGACAATAGCCCGCTTGAGCCCTGTGTTTGCAAAGACCTCTTTGACATAGCAAAAGTTTGTGTCCAGACAAATGATCGTCTCAGCCCCCGAGTCATTAATCATGTATTCGATCTCAAAAGAGGTATAAATCGGGGAAACCGGCACAACCACGGCACCGATTTTCTGGATACCCAAAAACGCTATAATCCATTGGATACAGTTGGAAATATAGAGCATAACCCGATCGCCCTTCTTGACGCCCATGCCGATCAGGGACCCAGCAAATCGTTCACTCAGCTCCCGCAGGTCAGAGTAAGAAAACCGCTCCCCCAGGTAAAGCACTGCGGTTCGGTCCGGAAAACGCTCACTCATCCTGTTGAATCGAGTAAAAGTCGACTCCTTTTCCAATATTTTCTCACCGGGTGTCATGGATTATTTGACTCCTCACGGTGTCATGGATTATTTGACTCCTCACGGTATAAGTTGTCCGTTGTCAGTGGTCAGTTGAACCAGTATCAAATGCCATACATAACGCGATCAAACGACCTTATGCCGAGAATATCCGGTACCTCGTTGCCTCGTGCAACAAACCGCCTCATCATCAGACCGACAGACAGGACTTCGATCCAAGGCGTGAAACGCCTCCCCATACCTTGCCAGGGCTTCCCCCTGCGTTAGCGTACCATCGTCTCAAGGTCGCTGTTCTATCCGAAACCCAGTTAACCCCTCCTGCAACGGACAACGGACCACAATCTACGGACCCCTCTCACACCCCAAAATAGGCAGAGCGGACATCAGGGTTGTCCAATAGCTCCTCCCGTGTTAGCCCCATTCTCCAGAATGAATGCATAATCTACAATTGGCAGGACCGGTCGAGCATATTGCTCGGTCACAATAATGGAGACTCCTCTTTCATCACGGATCTCTTTGACGGAACGGACCAGCAATACCTGGATCAGGGGGCTGAGACCCAGAAGTGGCTCATCCAGAAGCAGCAGTCTGGGTTGAGCCATGAGTGCCCGGCCAATGGCCAGCATCTGTTGCTCTCCGCCGCTTAAAAAACCACCGACCCTTTTCTTGATCTTTTCCAGGGCCGGGAATATTCTGAAAACATACTCCAGGCTCTCTTTTTTTTGGGGCGGAGACGCAAGGTAGCCTCCGATACGAAGATTTTCCAACACCGTGCTTTCAGGGAATATCCTCCTTCGCTCGGGACAGAGGATAATCCCCTGTCTCGCGCGCTGGCTGGGTTTAAGTCCCATGATGTCCTTTCCCAGATATTTTATCGCGCCAAGCACCGTGATCCGCTCACGGCCGGCCATGTCCTCCTTTTTTTTGATATCCTCCATGATACCTGAAAGGGTATACATGAGGGTTGATTTCCCGGCACTATTGGCCCCGAATACCCCTACGATTTGGTTGTTCTCGCAACTGATACTGACATTATTGAGGGCCAACATATTTTCGTAGAAGACCATCAAGCCCGTTGCCTCAAGCATGACTCATGACCTCCTCAACCTCCTCTGAGCCGAAATAGACCTCTTTGACCTTGTCATCGGCCATGACTTCCTCGGGTGACCCTTCAATCACCTTCTCCCCGAAGTTCAATACCATGACACGATTGGCCACCCGGAACAGTTCCCGCAATCGATGCTCAATCATGATCAAGGTGATGCCGTCCATCTGCAACCGTTCTATAAGAGGAACCATACTCGCTATTTCACTCATGCTGAGTCCAGAGAAGATCTCATCACAGATAATGATCTCGGGCTTCAAAGCCAGGCACCGGGCAAGCTCTAGGCGTTTCAGATACCCGGTAGGCAGGCTGGAGGCAATTTTATAGGGAACAAAGGAATCCCGCTCAAAGCCAATCTCCTCCAAAATATCAATGCCTACGGTATCCCGGTCCCCCAGTTTCCCTCCCCCTCTCCAGCCTCCTGTGCGTTTGGCACGGGGCGAAAACAGGGGAATAACAAGGTTTTTGTAGCAAGGCAAACTGTAATAGGGTCGCATGATCTGGAACGTCCGGGTTATCCCCATGTCCGCAATCTTGTGTGGTGGTTTGCCGCTGATATCTCTCCCCCGAAATAAGACCTTACCGGATGTCATCTTGATGAAACCGGTTACGCAGTTGATCAGAGTTGTCTTGCCAGAACCGTTTGGGCCAATGATGCCCAGTATCTCTCCATCATGGACATCCAGGCTCACACGGTTCACGGCCACAATTCCGCCAAAGCTTTTGGTTGCCTCTTGTACTTCAAGGATAGGCTGGTTGTTCATATCTTGACCCACCTTTCAAACTGGTGATATTTCCTCTGGCCGTAAACCATGATCCCCTCGCTGCGAAACACAATGAATGCTACGAGTATCAGGCAGTAGAAGACGATCCGTAAGGTCCCAAAGGCGCGGAGCAATTCGGAAATGGGGACCAGAATAAAACATCCCAACACAGGCCCCACCACAGTACCAGCCCCCCCAATAACCGTGGCCGCAATGGGGAGAATGGAAAAATCGAGGGCAAACAGTGAAATGCCGGACCACATGTAGATGTGCACAAGACAGGCACCGCCCAGACACCCCAAGGCCGAGGCGACAAAAACGGCAATAGCCTTGTAAAAGCTGATGTTCATTCCCGAGGCCCTTACGGCCTGGTCATTGTCCTTGACCGCTCGGAAGACCAGGCCGATATCAAGGTTGACCAGCCGTCTCAGCCCAAAGAGAAACAAAAGAACCATTAATATCACAAAGTACTGCTCGATCCAGCGGTTTGCGAAACTAGCTACCCCCATAATCCCGTCGGTGCCTCCCAGGATGTTCAGGGCCTCAATGATCCTCATCAGAACCAGTGGGTACATGAGGGTTACAATGGCGAAATACACGCCCCGCAGAGGGAGGCAGGGGAGCAAAAGGAGAGTGCAAATGGCCCCTCCCAGCAAGGTGGCGATGGGGATGGTGACAAGGGGCGGGAAACCGAATGAGGTATTCAGGATGGCTGCCAGATACCCGCCCACTCCGATAAAAAACGCCCCACCCAAACAAACCAGCCCCACAAAATGAGCCAGAAAATCAAAACCCAGGGCCAGAAAGGCATAAATGCACACAATGGAGATCACCCGTTGCCAATACATGCTCGGCATGACCAGCGGCAGGATCAGCAGGCCCACAATCAGCACCAGTCTGGGCACGGTTAAGTAACACAACTCTCGCAAGGACATTATGGCATAGAGCCCATCCGTACGGACCTTGATGCCTCGATCGAGCCTTTCCTTTCGACCTTGCTCGTTATTCACTTTTTTTAGACCCTTTCTTCCAACTCCTTTTGCTGGCCAAAGAGACCCGAGGGTCTCAGGATAAGGGTGAAGATAATGGCCAGCAAAGCCACCACCATCTGATAGTGTGACCCTAAGTACGTCACCGTCAAAATCTGGGCAAAACCGATGAGAAATGCCGCCAGTACCGCTCCCATCCAGCTACCCAGCCCCCCTACGATGCACACGGCGATGGCCAGGATCAGGACATTATAGCCGGCCTCCACCACAATGTTTCCCAGGGGAAGCAACAGAATTGCGGCCAGACCTGCAAGCATGGAGCCAAGGGCCATGGCCACTACTGCCATGAGATCTGAATCAATCCCCAACATCAGGGCAGCCCTCTCATCTTGGGCCATTCCTCGCAGGGCCAACCCAATCCGCGTGTGGTGAGTGAAGAGCCAGAGGAAGGCAACCACTGCCACTCCAATTCCAACCACCACCAAGCGATGGAAGTCAACCGGGATCTCTGCTATGTCTACACTTCCCTCAACGAACACAGGTAGGGTGTATGTCATCCCCTTGAATCCCCCCCAGCGCAATCCTTCCAGGATGGCCAACCCGATGGCATAAGAGGCGATGATCTCTGAGATGGCCATCCCTCGGACACGAATGAGGATGAACCGATAGATGAGCGCGCCGACCACACCAATGATGATCATTGTCAGGAAAACACTCAATAGGTAATTCACACCTAAGGCGCGAACGAAACCCCACGTGACAAAACCGCTTATCACGTAAAGAGCGCCGTGGGCGAAGTTGGGAATCCGGCTGATCCCATAAACCAGGGCAAAGCCCAAAGCCATCAAGGCAAGGGCCATGCTGTTGATAGTTCCATAGATAAGGATATCCATGAGAATGTCCAGAAAAATTGCTGCGAGTTACAAGTTCCGGGTTTCGGGTTTTGCTTCTCCCAGACCCACAACACACAACCCGAAACCCGGAATAGAGGCCTTTATTTCTTCATCCAGGGAGGAAGTTGGATCTCACCCATGGCGATCTTTTTGGGGAATACAACCACTCGCTTTCCAGCCTGCCACTGAAAAATAGTCCCAACAGCCCCTTCTTCCGGATCCACACTCGGAACGACCTGGTGGCTCTTTGGATCAAACCTGATCCTGCCATAAACACCCACCATATCAGTCTTTTCAAGGGCCTCTATTACCGCATCTGGTTTAAGAGAACCAGCCCTCTCAATGGCATCTTTCAGAACATAAGGGGCCATGTAACTAGTTGACGTGCCATACCCTTCAGGCTCTATATTCCACCTCTTTTTATATGCCTTAACAAATTTCATGGTCCATGGCGTGGCCTCGGATGGGGCGTTGCCCGCATTCACTACATTGGCCAGGCAGTATTCTCCTTTTCCTTCAGTAGCCTTCCAGAAACCTGGCTGTTCAGCAGCTGCAATGATGGAGCCAAAGGGAAGGGCAGGTATCTTCATATCATACCACTGTTTGAGGAGAATCGATGTCTCTGGCATATCCATCCAGATGAGAATGACCTGTGCCTTCTCCTTCTTGGCCTTAATAAGCCCCATGGAAAAATCTGTTGTCCCGGTAGGATATATCTCCGGCTTACCTATGACATGCCACCCTTTTTTTGCCATAATCTTTGCGATTAAACCTCCGCCACCCCTGGCATGGGCTACGTCTTGTATCATGATAAATATTCTATCTACTCCAAACCTTTCCCCAATATCTACCAGGCAGGGTATAATCTCCCCACCAACCATCCACTTGGCCTCTCCGGTTATCCTGAAACAGTACTTGAACTTATCATATTCCTTGGCAACCCGGGCATGGTACTTGGGAGTTAACACACCGGTTGTGAGTATTGAGACCTTTTTGTATTTGGATAACAGATCCATAGCCGCCAGTGCAGCCTCGGACCTAACAGGACCGCCCATAATGAAATCCGCTTTCTTTTCTAAGATGAGCTTTTCCACTACCAAAAGGGCCTCGCTTACCGGAACCCCTGGTTCCAGATCCCGCGTATCAATGACCTCTACCTTGAATGGCCTCTTTTTGCCTGCCACATTGACACCACCTGCGGCATTTATTTCCTCAACAGCCAGGGTGATTGCCCTCTCTGCATCCCAGCCATACAGAAAGGCTGTGGAGAGTGGGCATCCTATGACAATACCGGGTTCAATCTTAGGTGGTCTTGTGGCATAGTAGATAACAACAGCCGCTATGACCACAATTACTACTATTATGATACCCCACATGGATTTCTTTTTCATTTTATCTCACCTCCGTGTTGATTTGCATGTTTACTGCCCATGAGACTTCCTCCATTGACTACTTCCGACTCTCCCTTTTTAAGGTTTATCTGCCCTTACGTTTTAAAAACTTGCTCTCACCTCCCTTCTCCAAAACGATTTGGCAGTGGTAGAAGGCTGTCCACCAAATAATGTTAGTGGCTGCTGCTGTCCTGAAGACTCTCACTCATATTTGAAAGCGTATCAATGCTCGTAATCAAGAAGAAAATAATCTCCCTAGCGGTGAGGCGATCGGTATATAGAGGTTCTCTTTTGACAGGCTGTTGCCTAAACACAAATCCCTTTGAGCGGTTATTAAAACGTTTTTGACAATAAATCTTGGCGAAGCGGAAGATAAGCAATGGCAACTGTTTGAGCCCAAAGGGCGAGTTTTGACATTGCCTGGAGCAAGCCTTAGATTTATCAAAAAGCGTTTTAGACCAAGCGAAAAGGGATTTGGGCAACAGCCTGTTGAGAGAAGATGTACTGGGAAGCAGCGCAGAGGTGCACGGAATGAAATTCCGGTTTTCGGTATCCGTATGGGAAATGATGTAGATAATCCAGTGACCAAAAAAGAAATGGTGGTCCCGGAATCCCCACTCAGACACTTAAGGGGATACGAGGTTCGATTACCATCTAAACCCATGCGCTCAAGAGGCATGACCGCCTCACATGTTGCGGTTGTAGGCTACTGGAAGTGAGATCATAAGACAAAATCTACTTCATGAACTGATTCTTTCAACAAAAAAACTAGTAGAGTTTGCCGATGATGCAGTCAGATCACAATCTATAGAAAAAGTATTTTTTTGTCAAACCTAATGAAGAAAAGTGTGTTGATAATGTAAAGATGGTCCCATTATGAGAAGGGGCGTTGTGGGCCCGAGCCAGAAGGAACGGCAGGGGTACCATCTGTCCCCTTTTCCAACTCGCTCCACGGCAGAAATCGTAGCTAGGTAGGGTACCACCGTGGGGAAAAACGTATGGTGTCCCCGGAATTGGTTTGGGAAATGAGCAATTACCTCTAAACTTCCCCCTCCCCCATTAATCTTCTCCCTCAGCCTCCCAGAGCATCTGAAAGTCACCACCCTCCTCTCGCCCAGCATCAGATCATCACCGGTTTGAGGGTTCCTTCCTCTCCGTTTGCCAAGGTCTCCTT
>JAFDDT010000155.1 GCA_019310725.1 Deltaproteobacteria bacterium
ATGCCATAATTCTTCCTCCTCCTATTAAGATTAAAGTTAATTTATGTTACTAACCCGGATAAACCGGAACTGAAGAATTTGCCACAAAGGCAGAAAGACACAAAGGATATATTTGCTATTCTTCCTTCGTGGCTTGTAGTGGCAAAGAAATTTGCATTTTGCCACAAAAAGAATGAAGTTTGTTTCTAAAATATTAAAAATCGGGCTCCAAGACGATCCGTCTAAAAGGGGCCACCTTGTGAGCCTCATCAAAGGCTTCCGCGATGGTACTCATTGGCCGCGTTTCCACGAATGGCTCTATATCAATCTTTTTATTCAAGACCATATCAAGCACAATAGGGTAATAATATTCGGGAAGACAGCCCCAGGTCCCGATAATTTCGGCATCAAAGGCCATGAGCCTTCCAATAGCATAGTCCACTTTCTGAAGACCAAATCCGACCACAATCAGTTTCCCGGTGAACCCGAGCAAACCCAACGCAATTTCCTGACCAGCCTTTGCCCCTGTGACCTCGAATATCTTCCAGCCATAATTTGGCCAACCTTTTTCCTTTGATAGTCCCCTGAATTCTTTGACAATATCCTTGCCCTCTTTGTCAGCTGAGCTGATTACAAAATCAGCACCATAGGACAGCGCCCTCTTAAGCTTTTCTGGGTTTCGTGCAATACCTACGACCGTTTTTGCACCGAGGGCCTTTGCTACCTGGCCCATATACTGACCCACACCACCAGTAATTCCTATGATAACTACATTGTCTCCCGGATTCAGGTCTGCCCTCTCAGCAGCCTGGTAAGGTGTGGTTGCAGCATCAGCCACCACCGCCAGATGTGACAGCGGAATCTCCCCCTTGTCCTTCACCTCGCAAAGATCTACGCTCGGCACCGGAATATGGCTCGAGAAACCACCATACAGCCCAAGACTGTTACCGGGCATGAGCTGATTCAGGCATCTATTCCCTCTTCCCGTTTTGCAGAGCATACACTGACGACAGGGCATTACTGCAGGGATAATCACCTCTTTCCCAATCCAGCTTTCAGCTCCAGCCACCACAGTGCCTGCAATTTCATGACCGAGAGTCAAGGGAGGTTTTGAAACCGTTGGCACCCCATCATAAAAGTACCCCAGGTCAGTGTGGCAAACCCCGCATCCTGCTATTTCAACCAAAACTTCACCAGGTTTTAATTCAGGTACCGGTATCTCAGTCTTTTCCAATTTGCCTGGGGTTACCGCTCCTGTTTCTTTATTCCGTGATGTAGGCTGAACCATCTGCCACGTTTGGATCTTATCTGGTATTTCTGCCATTTTTATCCTCCTTATTATATGGGTTTATCGAGTTTGCTATCTCTACTAGTCACTCATTGCTGTTCTAACTTCAGGAACTTTAGTTCACTTTAGGCACTTCTTCCTCCTAAATCATCCCATAACCACCATCAACGCACAGGAGCTGACCGGTGATATAGTTGCTTTCGTCTGAGCTTAAAAAGACAAATGCTGGCGAGATGTCATCGGGTTCAGCAAAACGTTTGAGCAATATCCTATTCATGTATATCTCTTTGAGTTTTTCATCGGTCCGTATCTTTTCGGTCATATCGGTGGCCACAATACCCAGGCAAATAACATTTACACATACATTGTACCCTGCGAGCTCCCGTGCTGCTGACTTGGTGAAGCTTAACAGCCCCCCTTTGGCCGCACTATAGTTTATCTGACCTACAGTGCCCACAATCCCAGCTACTGAAGTTACGTTAATGATCTTCCCCTTGTTTTGCTCCTTCATATGCCTTGCAGCAAATTGGGTACAGAGAAAGGCACCCTTCAAATGAATATCTACTACCTGATCCCACTGGTCCTCAGTCATCTTCAACAACATCGCCGGCCGGCTCAGCCCTGCGTTGTTGACCAGAATGTCGATACCGCCGTACTCGTCAACACCCTTTTGAACCAATGCCTCAGCATCGGCCGCTTTAGACACATCAGCCTTAACAAGAACCGCCTTTCCCCCCATTTCTTTAATCGCTGTAATAACCTCTTCACCTGCACTCTGATTGGCTGTGTAATTGACTACGACACTGGCGCCTTCCCTTGCATAGGCCAATGCGATGGCTCTGCCAACCCCCCTGCTGCTCCCGGTTACTAGTGCCGCCTTGTCTTTGAGTCTCACCTCTGCCTCCTTTTTTGTTCACGGTTGCATAGCTACAATATAACTACATCATAGTTACATATCTGTCAATAGAATTATCGAAATAAACTGTCAGGTTCAATGAGTTAATCTGCCCAAAAACAAAAAAACATCGCTCACTTATGCATGGGCGTAGTCTCTAATTTGCGTTTATCGCCTATTATTGGGAGGGAAAACCACTCATAGCAGCCTTCCCTTTGTGGTCTCTGAAATCTCTGAGGCTCCTCACATAGCTCCCGACCGTTTCTCCTTTAGCATTTCCCTGGCAATAATCAGCCTCTGAATCTGGTTGGTGCCTTCAAAAATCTGGGTCAGCTTTGCATCCCGAAACAGCCTTTCTACCGGATACTCCTTCATATAACCATAGCCACCAAAGATTTGAACAGCATCTGTTGTAATCTTCATGGCCATGTCACTACAGAAGCATTTAGCCATCGATGCCAATTTTATGTTAGATTTCCCTCTGTCGTGGTGTTTGGCAGACTCTATCATAAGGCTCCTGCCCGCCTCTATCTGCATGGCTGCATCTGCTAGCATAAAACTGATGGCCTGACGTCCGATCAGGGTCTTTCCGAATGTCTCCCTTTCGCAGGCATAATCAAAAGACAAATCAAGGGCTGCCTCCGCTATGCCTAAAGCTAGAGCAGCAATGCTTGGTCTCGACATATCAAAGTCTTTCATGGCGATGATAAAGCCCTCCCCTTCCTGACCGAGCCTATTGTCTCCACTAACAACCACATCCTCCAGGATAACCTCAGTTGTGTTACTGGCCCTGAATCCAAGTTTATCTTCCGCTTTTCCAACCGACACCCCCTCTTGGTCCCTCTCAACTACAAAAAAGGTAAGCTCCTTTTCATCGGTCTTGGCCAGCACCGTGTAGAGAGACGCAACTCCCCCATTTGTTGAAAAGCACTTATTCCCATTCAAAATATACTCACCATTTTCTTTTTGTGCTTTCGCCCGTATTCCTGCCACATCTGAACCTGCATACGGTTCGGTTACCAGGTAAGCTACAAGCTCGTCACCTTTTGAAAGGCGAGGAAAAAAGCGCTCTTTCTGGCTCTTGTTTCCTGCTGCTATTATCGGAAAACTTCCCACCGCCTGAATAATAAGCAGCAGCGCTGAAGAGGCGCAAGCCTTTGCTATCTCCTCAACACATAGGCAGAACATAAGAGTCTTATCCTCTTCAAGCCCACCGTACGATGGCGGAAGAAATATCTGCAAAAGACCCATCTCAGCAAAAAGGCGAGCAATATCCCATCGAAAAACGCCTTCCCTGTCAATCTCAGCAGCGATAGGCACAATCTGGTCCTTTGCCAGCTTCTTTACATTATCCACAATAATCCTTTGCTCGTAGTTAAGTTCACCAAAAATCATTTATGAAAACCTCCCATAGTGGTTGAAAAATCGTAACCGTTCACTGTTCAGGGTTCAAAGTTTCAGAGATTGTATGTTCATCGCAGAAATACGATTTGGATAATGTTATAGGAAAAGTTGATTCGAAGACAAAACTCGGATTTTTGGTTTTCTCCAATGTCAAAAAGTCCTCTCACTGAAGCGGATTGAGATGAGATGCACAAATTCTCCACCGATTTCAAAAAAAAGGTTGCCAAGTGAGCGTTTGGAGGCGCGGGCTACAAAGAGGAATGGGGAGCGACCTGGCTTAGCGACCCAGATTACTTTTTATAAAGGTAACGATATCATCGGTATAGGTTCCAGGGCCAAAGATCTCGGCTATACCTATTTTCTTGAGACCCGGTACATCCTCCTCAGGGATAATCCCACCCCCAATAACCAGAACATTATCTACTCCCCTTTCCTTTAAAAGCTCCATTATCCTCGGAAAGAGAAAGTCATGAGCGCCTGAGAGGATACTCAAGGCAATGACATCTACATCCTCTTGGATCGCTGTCTCCACTATCTGTTCCGGGCTCTGCCGTAAACCGGTGTAGATTACCTCCATTCCTGCATCCATCATGGCACTGGCAATCACTTTTATTCCCCTATCATGGCCATCAAGGCCCGGCTTAGTGGCCAAAACTCTAATCTTCCTATTACTATCCACGGCGATTCAACCCCCAATTGTGAACGAATGCCTTATTTGTCATTTGTGTTTAATATTGACTACCTTCGATTGAAGATTGAAGGCTTTTAATTGTCAATGTTTAATCGTCATTTGTCATTTCCATTGGCTTTACCCAATGGTGCTGACTGGTTGATATTCACCAAAAACACCCCTTAGTTCGTCACAGATCTCTCCCAGGGTTGCATAGGCCTTGACAGCCTCCAGAATAACGGGCATCAGGTTATCCTTTCCCTGTGCAGCCTTTTTCAAATCACCCAGCACACCCTTCACCTTGCTATTGTCCCGCTTTGACTTGAGCTGTTCTAGTCCTTCCATCTGAGAAATCCTCACAGCAGGGTCCACGCGGAGAAGATCCTTTGGAGGTTTTTCCTCTGTCTGGAACTTGTTTACACCAACTACCACCCTCTCTTCTTTCTCGATTTCTCTCTGGTATCGATATGCACTGTCCTGGATTTCCCTTTGGATGAAACCCCTTTCAATCGCAGCTGCTGCTCCGCCAAGCTCATCGATCTTATCAATGTAATTCTGGGCCCTCTCAAAAATCTCTTCTGTCAAGGCTTCCACAAAGTATGAACCGCCTAAGGGATCTACTGTGTCAGTGACACCCAACTCATAGCCAATAAGCTGCTGGGTTCTCAGGGCAATCTGAACCGCCTCCTCACCTGGCAAACAGAAGGCCTCATCCATGGAATTTGTATGGAGCGATTGTGTACCGCCCAGGACCGCGGCAAGCGCCTGAAAGGCAACTCGCACTATATTATTCTTTGGCTGCCGTGCCGTAAGCGTACAACCAGCAGTCTGTGTATGGAACCTCATCATCATTGACCGAGGATCCTTAGCTTTGAATCTTTCTCGCATAATTTTCGCCCACAGCCTGCGTGCAGCCCTGAACTTGCTGATCTCCTCTAAAAAATCAAGATGGGCGTTGAAAAAGAAGGACAGACGCGGTGCAAAATCATCCACATCCAGACCAGCATCAATGGCTGCCTCAACATAAGCAATGCCATCGGCCAGGGTGAAGGCAACCTCTTGAACCGCTGTTGAGCCAGCCTCCCTGATATGGTATCCGCTAATGCTGATCGTATTCCATTGGGGAACCTCTTGTGAACAGAATGAAAAGATGTCTGTGATAATCCTCATAGATGGCTGAGGTGGGAAGATATATGTACCCCGGGCAGAATACTCCTTGAGGATATCATTCTGAATGGTTCCCCGCAACTCCTTTGAGGATACACCCTGCTTCTCGGCAACGCCTATATACATGGCCAAGAGCACAGCCGCGGGGGCATTTATGGTCATTGAGGTACTCACCTTATCCAGGGGGATCTGGTCAAAGAGTATTTCCATGTCTTTCATCGAATCGATAGTTACTCCAACCTTTCCCACCTCCCCTTGAGCCAGTGGGTGATCTGAATCGTATCCTATCTGGGTAGGCAGATCAAAGGCTACTGAAAGGCCAGTCTGGCCGTGCCCTAAGAGGAACCGGTATCGCCGATTCGTGTCCTCAGCAGTGGCAAAACCGGCATATTGTCTCATGGTCCATAATCTTCCTCTATACATGGTAGGTTGAACCCCTCTGGTAAAAGGGTACTCTCCAGGAAAACTGAGGTCTTCCATGTAATCAAAATCAGGTGCATCAAGAGGCGTATATACCCTTTTTACCGGAATACCGGAGGTATTGATAAAATCATCTTTCCGCTCAGGTCTCTTTGCTAAAGTCCGTTCAGTTTTTTCAGACCATTTTCCATATTCTTCTTCTATTTCCCTAATCTTCCGGTCCTCAAACATTCTCCGAGCTCCTCTCTTCTTCCTTATCCGGCAAGTGCAAGAAATACACCTGCGGCCACGACTGTCCCGATAACACCTGCCACATTAGGACCCATGGCATGCATGAGTAAGAAATTCTTCGGATCAGCTTTTGCACCCACCACCTGACTTACCCTGGCAGCCATTGGAACGGCAGACACACCTGCAGAACCGATCAGCGGATTTATCTTTTCCTTGGCGAAGAGATTCATAAGTTTTGCCAGCATTATACCAGCTGCTGTTGAGAAGGCAAAGGCCACAAGCCCCATAATGAATACAAAAATAACCTGCGGTCTCAAAAAGCTCTCTGCAGACATGGTGGCCCCAACGCTGATACCTAACAGAATGGTGACAATATTCATGAGTTCATTGGCTGCTGCGTCTGCAAGCCTCTTTACGACGCCACACTCTTTAAAGAGATTTCCTAACATAAACATGGCCATGAGAGGTGCAGAGGCTGGAGCAATAAGGCAGATAACCAGAACAGTCACCAAGGGAAAAATGATTCTTTCCTTCTTCGAAACGGGCCTTAACTGCCTCATCTTGATTTTCCGCTCCTTTTCAGTAGTGAGAAGCCTCATGATAGGGGGCTGAATAATGGGAACCAGTGACATGTAAGAATAAGCCGCAACAGCTGTTGCTCCCAACAAATGAGGAGCAAGGTGTACGGTAGTGTAGATAGTGGTCGGGCCATCAGCCCCGCCAATGATACCTATCGAACACGCTTCAGGTATGTTAAAACCCAGAAAGAGAGCACCAAAGAATGAAACGTAAACCCCGAATTGTGCCCCAGCACCTAGTATGAGGGTCTTAGGATTGGCAATCATAGGTCCGAAATCGGTCATAGCACCCAGACCCAAAAAAATAAGCGGGGGAATTACCTCCCACTCCAACCCGTAATGGTAAAATTTCCACAAAAGACCTTCCCCTTCCCTCATGAGAAAGGTGAGGGGTAGATTGACGACCAATATACCAAAACCGATAGGTACTAAAAGAAGTGGCTCGTAGTTTTTTGTTATAGCCAGGTAGATAAACAAAAAGGCAATGAGCCACATGACAAAATTTCCAATGGTTAGGTGCACAACACCTGTTGTCATAATCATATCGAACATAATCCACCCTCACTGATTAATCTTTTTCAAACGCCTTCAATACCTTCCCAAATCCATATATTGCCGCTATCAGTATCCCCAGTGAACAGAACACAGCCAGCAAACCAAAGGTGGATATCCTTAGTGCTAGATTCCAATCAACCATACCGCTACTCCCCCTTACTATTGTAATTACTGTTAGCCTACCTGGGCTCACCAGATATCGGTGCTCGAATAATGAACCACTGATACCTTTGCTACCAAGTACTGCAAAAAAGCGCCCTGCCAGTGACCGGACAGGGCGCTTATTTCCGAGCATTCAAAAAGCCGTGCGTCTATTCGATCACCATCAAAACATCATCGGCTGCGACTGAATCTCCTTTCTGGCATTTTATCTCGCTAACCTTTCCCGATGCTGGGGCCACTATAGGCATCTCCATCTTCATGGCCTCAAGAATAAGAACCTCATCATTCTCATTAACCGTGTCGCCCACCTGCACCTTTACCTCGATTACCTTTCCCGCCATGGGAGCTGTTACATCACTCACTTCTGCACCTCCTCCTATTTTGGATAAAAACAAATATCCCCGGCAAGAGCCTGCTCCTCTATCACATCTCTTGCTGCGGACTGGTTCTATTCTGTATTGCTCTATTCTGATACTTTGACATGCACCCCATTGTCAAGTCAAAAACAGGCTATCCTAGGGTAAC
>JAFDDT010000156.1 GCA_019310725.1 Deltaproteobacteria bacterium
CTTAGGCAGGTTCTTGAAGATTTTTTCCACCTGTTTCACAAATTTGTGTAACAGCAGCTTTGCCTTTTTGGAAACCTTAGAACCTCGAATCTTGCTAATCATAATGGAGTTCAATTTCCCTAATAATTCTTTCTCCCGATCTGCCAGGTTTTTCCCCAATAAAGCCCAAATAATGAATTTAACAACGGGAGAATCCTACCTTGGCCGGTTGGCCATTACCGGAAATCTTCGAATCCGCCCCCGCCTGCCATCACCTGGCGCAGGATACAGCTTCAATCCTGGCATACGTGGCAATGGCGGGCAGGTGCCATGGCTCATATCAGATCGGTTAATTAACGGGGAACTTAGCAAGCAACATCGTTGAGTGTTTTTTAGTTTGGGGGTAGACATAGCGGGGAGGGAGAATCTCTCCGAGCTGTGGGCTCTACGAGCAGGAGGCCGAATCCAAATCCTGGGCGGGTGAAAAAGCACCTGTCAAGATGGGGGGCATCGGGACCGCTTTTTCAGAAATCTATCAGCGCTCAGCGAGGAGGTGATTGTGGCTACAGGAAGAGCTTGATCCCGAAGAATGGCAAAAGGAAATATTTGCACGCCCGCTCACCAAGTTGTCAAAAATGAAGAATGGTCGACCCCAATGTTTTTCCGAGCAACTGATATGGCTGGACTTTCACCAACTGGATTGGACCCTTGCCGGCCGCTCCGACGTCCCACTTCAACTTACAGAGGGCAATCCCTTATCATCGATTTCTATTCAAACCTGTTTCCGCTTAAATTCTCTGAAATGCAAGAGCTCTGAGATTTATGGCTTTCCTTCCGCCCAAACCCAGGCATTCAGCCAAATACTACATGTCTTAAGTTTTCCCTTGACAAATCCGATAATATGCGTATAGTAAAAGTGTTCTCTGCCAGTGGCAGCAGAATCTTAAAAGGCCCCCGCTGAGCCAGCCTGGCAAATCAGCGGTTTTTTTATTCCCATTTCGGGTTTTGCCTGATCATCTGTACTGTCCTCCCGCTGTCAGCAAGAAAGGCTGTTATGAATCTCCCGTTACCTTTGGAACTTATGCCGATCACAGACATAGTCTCCCATTACCAGCGCCACTCTCCTTCTTCTGTCGTACCTTTTTCTCTTGTTATCCCAACCGAGGTACCTCTCGCTCTTCGGGTCTTCCAGGGCAGCTTTAATCCAATCAATTCTCTGCGCGCGCTTGCGAGAGAAGGCGTCGTCTTTGGATAACGTGGACTCATAAAAGGCATGATCGAAGTCTTTTTTCTTAAACCTGACTGGGATTCCATCAAAAGTCACTATGGCGCGGCTGCAATAGACCCGCTCGAAATGAGCCCGATACTGAGCTTCAGTTTTATAGCGAGCCAGGGAGGGGTATGGCATCTACCATCCTCCCGCCAGATTGATCTTGAAGATGTTAAATTTTTTCTCGCTAAGAGCGGTTGGTGCGATTTTCCGCTCCAACAGGCTCTCAACGTATCGCACGACTTGTCGCTTGGCACTCCCGGGAGTCCCCCTTTTATTCAAGCCCTCTGAGGCTATCCCCACAAGAACATCCGCCAGTTGAACAAGAACCGACTCCTTAGATCGAATCGCTTGAACATTTAGGATATTTGCTGAGAGGTTTGCATTCTTCATGCATCTTTTTAGTGCGTGCAGTCTGTCGCTTTTTCGGTTGCTTTTATAATCACAGAACACGGAGTATTCATTGAAATCATGAATCCAGTGGTGCAGCAGTTGATAGTAAAATTTATAAAACCCAAGTTCCTGGTCGTTTTCATGGAATTTGACTAGGTCGACCTGTTTGTGGTCGATGGCGATACAACGAAATCTTAGGTTTTCCCCCAGCTCACAAAACCACTCTATAAGCGCTTTGTAAAATTCAATCCTTGAAGGTGAAACCCTTCTCCACTTGAACTCACCACCAATCTTGTATTGATCTCTAAGCTTATGTATAGCGGTCTTGTAGTCTGATCGATCCTCGGCCCTGAGCCAGAGGCTTCCTATGAGCATGTACTGGGCCTGCGGACTCTTTGAGGAAAACAAATCAGGGTGGGCCTCGTCACAGTATATTTCAATTTTCATAGTCTCACATCCTAGAAAGCAGTCCCAGCATCAGGGATTCATCAATACGAGCGAACTTCGAATCCAGGTACATGGTTCCAATACCTTTTCAAAATTGGGCTAGCAAAAGATAATGACAGAAGAATTATGCTGCCCAGCCAGTTCCGCGACTTAAAAAATGGCTATTATGCTACTGGGCAAAGAAACCACGGCCGACAATGTAATTCTTCGGGACATAAAGCTTGAATAAGAAAGGTTCACTCGGCATTAGTCCCTGAAATAACTGCCTCCCGCTCGGCTGCCAGAAGTTTACCTCATCAATCCCTGGCTGCTGGGAGAGGAATGCAAACCAATCATTATCCGTGACGCCGACAAAACCTTTCATTTACTGCCTCAAAGGAAGTTCAGCAATTTCTGCATGAACGCCGCTTTCATAGAGTTATTTAGTTATTTTAACGATGTCCCTCTTTATAAATGGGTGACCCAAAATTCTTTATTCTTTGAGGATCCTTATCTCAATTGTCTAATCAGGCAAGGTTTCTTTGAGTAACTCTCTCAAATCTTTTAAGTACTTTTCATCGTCCGGCGTTCCTCCAATACATAACCAGGATGCAAGGAGATTCATCAAGATGGCTATAGCATCATCCGACAATTTTATGGGCAAGGGCTTGTAACTTGCCCTATGCCCAGGGAAAATAATCTGTAGTCGGTCCAACCTGGCAATCCCTTCAATCAGGTCCACACCTGAAGGTGTCCTCGGACAAAAAAAGAACTGGTTATACATTAAGGCTTTTATTCGGCTGATCATTATTGGCGGAAATCCTCCAGGGTGGTCTGAGTTCTCGAAGCCGAAGATAGGAATAACGAAGATACTCTCTTGCTGCAAATGACTTTTGCTCAGAGCTCTTAGAAGTTTGTCTATATCTGGGAAGATGGTGTTACTCGTAAGCAATACAATTGCAGGCCGTCGCTTAGCTTTTTGAATGATCAACTCCTCGTTTAACCGTAATTTAAGCCTATAGAGCGGGAGTTCTTCTCTTCTCAAGAAATCTGTTTCTTTAATATTTCTGATGCTGAATCGGGTAATGCGGTGCTCTGTTGGATCGGCTCTTTGAGCTTCAAAAATTTGAGGAATAATGTTTGGTTGAGGTGATGGTACCCAGCATAATTGACCCAATGTCGGCCTATCTCTAAATTTCTCTTTCGATATATCTATATAAAAAGGATCTATTAATTGGGTGATTCCCATGTGTTAATCTAATTCTGTTACAGAGTCTTCAATTTCAGCCTCACCCGTGATTGATACATCTAATCCTTCACCATTGAGAAAACTCAGGGCTTCGACATAAGCTTTATCAAATATTGGGCGCTCATAGTCTTGCTTAATACGCTTTGATTGGCGTTCTCTCATTACTGAAATGAGCTTTTTCCCCTCGGCAAGTTTCCGTTTAGATAGTTTTTTTATTGAAATTTTTTCAACTTGTATGACTTCTTGTATTTTGGAAAAGTCGAGTATATCGCCGGGATGAACATTCTTCATAGGTTCTGTCTCAAAATAAATATGGTCAAGCAGGCCATAGGTATCTCCGGCCCATTTTCCTATTGCAGCTTGGAGTGGCCCTGTGACGTAATATGGCAGGATTGAGCTAATAGAGGGTTCCATATCGGAGTCATGCTTGTAAAGAAAGTGCTCCTCATCATCAAATTGACTTTCAAAAGAAAAGGCTTCTATAACCCCCTTATCAACGGCTCCCTTGATAGCCTGCAATGACTCCACACAGAACGGACCATAGTGTACAAATTTCCACGTCCATCCAGTTAAGGTAACACCCTTATTTTCTTTGGCATAATATAGATCAGCCAGATAAATGAATTTGACCAATCTGATAGGAGATAGAGCCTCTTCTCTCTCAGTTGAAAGCCAGGTGATGTATTGAATCAGTTCTAAAATATTAACAGGCATATTTTATATCCATTGAAAGGCTAATTCTCTAAATCTCGTTATCCTAAGTCGCCCTATTAACATATGTAAATGTGGGGGTCAAATTTTACACCAGCGTGCATTTCATTAATATCTCAAAAACCTTAGAGAAGAAAAAATCCAAGATTCAGCTGTGAAATATCCTGGCAGCTGTTTCAATGGTTCATCAGCGCTCAGCGGGAAGGGGATTGTGTCAAAAGAAACGGTTTGATCCCGAAAAATGGCAAAAGGAAATATTCGCACGCCCGCTCACCAAGTTGTCAAAAATGAAGAATGGTCGACCCCATTGTTTTTGAAACCAATTTCTGGACGAGTGTCCCCCATTATTCTACAAACAAACTCTTGAACTACCATTGTTCAGTCGCTGATCGAGGAGCGGCTTACCTGGCCGGTACGAGCCGTTCTGTTGGGAGGGGGCTGCCACTATGGCCACTTCCTGCCAGATTTGGAATTAAGTAGCTAGAGAATCTCGCGTATTTGCATTTACCAAATATCCATTGACAGCCAACTGCAATTCAAGCATAATTTCAAAAATAAAATCATAACTATTTTCATTTTTTACATTTTACCTTGAAACCTTAACGCAAAGATCCATAACGGAGAAATAGAAAAATGCCCTCAACCATCCTTGATAACGTTAAAGGAAGTGACCTTCCCAAGATATTGACGGACAGAATACATATCAGCCCTGATAAAAGCTATACTGTCATAATTCAGCCCCAGGAGGAGCGCCAGACCCTTCAAAGAATAATGTCGAAGATAAGCCGCAACGCCAAAGCCCGTGGTATAACACCTGACGTTCTGGAAAACATTCTCGGCGAAACAGTCAGCCACATTCTATGAAGGTATATGCTAATTGCGCTTAGTTTATGATACAAATATTATCATAAGCGCCTTACTTTTTGAAGGCTCAAAGCCATCAAAAGCATTTGATATTGGCATCAATCAGGGAGCTATTCTTTTCTCTTCATCGACTTTTACTGAATTAGAAGAAGTTCTGTCGCGAAACAAATTTGATCAGTATATCTCACATGAAGAGCGGAAGTAGTTCCTAACCAGCTTTATCCTTTACTCAAAACCTGTCGAAATCAATGAAACACTATCAGCATGTCGAGATCCTCAAGACAACAAGTTTTTGGAACTTGCTGTCTGCGGTAAAGCTAATTTCATAATTTCCGGTGATGAAGATTTGCTGGTTCTGAATCCCTTTCGCAAAATTAAAATATTAACGCCCGATAGCTTTCTCAAAATGTATCCTAAGTAACCAGTCTATACCTTGATACCTTAGTTTCCAATTCCTAATATGATGAAAGGGTTAAAGAACGAAAGGGTGAACCAATAAAATCTTGGAAAGAGGCCCTTTCTCAGTATTTAGACTGGCTTAGAGAGAATGAGATTATCTCGCATAAACAACTATGAGAAGGCTTTTATGGACTTCAAGAAGAAAAATCCGAGCCTTATATGCAAAATATCTTGCCCGGTGATTCAATAATTCATGAGCAATAATAGAGGAAACGATTGTGTAAAGAATAAAAATTGAAGTACAAGTTCTCTGGAGTAGAAAAAGACTTATTTAATTATGCCTGGCCCCATTTATCAGAAAAAGTGAAAAAACGTATGCTTCAGGTTTCACAGTCGAAATAAAAGACCACGTGAAGAAGACCAAATCGTGCGCATTGATAAAACCCGGACCAAACTCAGAGGGGGCTTTTTCCACTAAAGAATGTTCATGCTTTGATAAATCAAATAGAGATATTTTCATTTTGGCATGTATAACTTTGGAACTGAGGGGCCGCGACGTTAGGAGCGGCCCCACTCCACTGGCGCGTTATGCATGTAAAACTATTTGGAAGGGGTGTATTCATAAATGTTTTGACCGGCTGATTTTGATTTCGGAATAAGATCATCCCTCATTAGAATTTCGCCAAAGTGTCTGCCCAAAGGATTATGGTTGTACGATGTATGAATTAAGACTTCTTGATCGAGCTTCTTCCCGTCAATGAGCCTTTCGATTATGGCAATTCCCCATTTAACAAATTGATCCAAGTACTGTTCGAAGATCTTCTCCCATTCAAAGCCTTGGAATTTGTCTTCTATAAAAATTCTCCAAAAACCAATGCTTTTAGGATAGTAGTCCCCGGTGGGAGAGGTTATCTTGAAATTGAGAATCCCAAGGAAGTCCCATCCTTTGCAAGAACCACAACGATTGTTTCTTAATTCAATCTTCCACGTGTTTGAATTCATATTGCTCCCCTCAACATTACATGCATTTCTCACCGGCTGGTGTGGAGCGCAGCGTAACACCAAGCAGGTGCAGAAAATCGTTAGACAGTATCGTGTTAAATATTTTCCAATGATAAGGAATGGTTGGCTTTTGACCTCTGAAATTTGGATTTACAATGCAAATCGTGTCGGGTGATAGACTCAGGTCTCTCAAAGTCGCGGGTGCACTCATATGGGTAATTGAGTTTTCCAATCGTAGTTCCCGCTCTTCAAAAGAAATTTGATTTGATAGATCAAGCATCCAACCATATTGACTATATAACATTCCCTCTACATGAATGGAGTTATCCTCTTGAAAAACAATTTTTAATACATGGTTCCGGACTTGTTGGTTATCGCAAGAGCGCTGAAGTCGCACAAGCACATCACTTCGCCCCAGTGAAAATCTCATTGCGACCGCGTTTCCAGGCCATGGTAGATCAAGTGCAAAATGGCGAATTGCATCGATTGACGTTTGCAAAAATATTTGCCTGATTGTTGGAACATCCACCCCTTGATTTTTTAGAAGGTAGGCCAATGCCCCGATTGAAATTTTTGCCACCCCCCTACAAAACGTTTTCTGCTCGTCGGGCCTTAAACCAACCGGGAATGCGATTGCATAGACATTTTCGCTGGGTATATGTGTATTTGATTCTCTGTCGTAAATGTAGCGGAATGCAGTGGCCTCCTCTGGTTCCGAATCTTCATAGTAAGAAAATTTAAATGGTTTGAGAGTCCCATTGGCTAGAAGAGCTTCTCCCGATCGTTTGAGTGCCTTGGTGTTTTGGTATCTCACCCAGTACAGCATGTCCCTTGCATCATTATCAAACACACAATTGGATCGAGTGTTGCTGGCTTGGCAAACTGGCAGCCATTGGTATTCTGGACCATCAATAGATCTCGGAATAAAATGTTCTTCCGTCGGGGAATCGTCATGTTTCTCATTACACAGGAAACAGTAATAAGCCATTTAATATCTCTGCGGTCAGGCATCAGAGGCACGACGTAAGAAGCGTCTTACTCAATGCCTTTGTGTACTCCCGGCATGGGCGTGAACTTATGGGGTGACCCGCCTTCGCTAAAGCTACGGCGAGGCAGGGAAGTCCCCTGTATGCCTGTCCTGTAGCTATGAAAGGCTATCATTTGTAGTATTGCTTATACATAACACGGGCAAAATCTGCCACTAAAGACGTATTTAAAAAGCGTATCAGGATGAACCCTGTTAGCGCAAATATACACTGACACAAATACTCGCCGAAGAGCAACTTCTTAGATCCCGTGTCCTGGCTGGGGGCCGCAACCGCGAGGCCTCTGGGCGGAACCGAAGGATCAAGGGCTTCTATCTGTCAAAGAGCTGTGGGTGAATATCCATTACCCGATTACGCTCCGGTAGGCTCTGTGTACCGCCTCAGTGAGCTTGTCCTGAGCCTGTCGAAGGAGACCCGCATGCTAGGTGGTATTAGGCCTGAGGGGAGAGGCCCCGGCTACCCGATTGGCCATTAGCTATCTTTACTGAGCAAGGTCTGCCAAAACTCCCTTGAATACTTTTTCCAATATTCCTTTACTTTATCGTACGGCTCGGCTTTACCACCAATTGCTGAATTAAGGCTATTTAACATTGGCAAAGTTCTCTTAAGCAATTTTTCAGCGTGTCCATATTTTGCGACCTGATTTCTGCTAAAATTGGGTGAAGTATGGGCAAACATATTATTTCTTACCGTCCTGAGACGACCTACAAGGTGTGATCCATTCAGGCTCTTAAATTCCTTTCGAGCCGATTGGATTTCATTCTCAACTTTTCTTCGGGTCTTAGCCTCGAAATCTTGAACGAAACTATCGGATAGGTATTCAAATAACGTTTTTAAACAAATGGTATCGCGTTCGTAGCTGTCATACATTCGCATAAGTGTCATTACAAATTCGAAATAGATAGCATCCAAACAAATCTTATAGCACCGAACCTTGTTGGTGCCTTTGATCAGTGCCCGGATTGATGGCTCATACGCAGGAAAAGCAAATGTTTCATGGAGTTCAATGGCATGTCTGGCGTTAGCATCGAGCCAGAAAAGACCTTGTTCTACTTTTTTGAGTAATTCATTATATTCCATTAGCCCTCATATTTGCTTACGGCCAACGCTCAGCCTGAGGCGCGCGCGTTTTCCCGCGTCTCGCTCTCCAGGCTATTGTTGAACTCCTAATTCGTTGGGCTTTTTAATAAAGGTTGTGATTTTTTGCTAATTCTTCGACCATTTCCAAAAATGACGCAGGTTCAGGTGGATCCCCACCCTTAATGAAAATTCCTCTATCCATAGCATTCTGAAAAACTTTTAAATCTGAATAGCATTTTGAGTTACCTGATAACATCCAGTTTGCTTGGACGAATACTCTTAATGCATCTGTAATTGGGCGTTTTAAATCAGGATGTTTTTTCCCTAGATTTATTATGCCATTTACAACATTTTCTTTATTGTTATTGAAAAATATTGATGTTTTTTCATTGTGGCTATTGAAAATTTCATTTACTGATGCAGCTGCAAGATCTTTGCAATAATCCTCATCCCTATTTTTATAAACATTTGAATAATCTTCGGTTAATACTTTGTATAATATAAGCTTAACAATATCAACACCTTGGATCATTCTGCGAGCAAGGTCTTCGGTGCCTGGAAGCAGCGGCTCTTTTGCAAACACAGGATAGATTGAAAATGCAATTAGTGTCACTGTGAAAGTTAAAAAAGATATGATTTTCATAATATGATCCATTACCTTTTCAAGCGTACTGCTCACCTGCCGGTGTAAAGCGGTAGCCGAACACCGGGCAGAGTGAAGCAGAATGTTAGGCGAAAGCTAAGTATTGGATCCCCTTAATTCCTCGGCAGCCGAGCGTGCAAGACGGATCAATGATGTTTCTTTGTCCACACACTTAAAGCAATCACTATGAACTCAGATATTGCGCCGTAGAGCAAGATTTTTAGTAAAAACTCGCGCCAAAAAATGAAAGTCCATAGTGGTGAGGATGTTTCCATGAATGCGATGCCCGCAATAATGGCAAACACCAAAATGAAAACTTGTTTTGCGGTAAATTCTTTCATGCTTCGTGTTCGTTCCCCGTGTAGCCGCCATTAAGAGCAGCTTCAAGGTATTTCAGAACATCTTCTTAGGCCGTCTAAGGGTTTCGGCATCAGCTGCGGCGAGACGCGCCGTCAGGGAGCGACCCAGCAACCTTCACTGCTTCTATCGAAGAACATCAACTCGAACTCATTGCGGCCGATTCGCCCTTCAAACTTACGATGAACCATTGCCTGAAACTCATGGAGGTTTGCCGCCTCGCGATCTACTGCGATAGCGAATCGGCGTGCCCCGCTCTCGCATACCTGATTGAGTAGGTGAGCGTCGTTCTCACTCATGGACCAGCCGATGACAACAACGGATTTGCCCAAGTCAAGCAGAATCTCTTCGTAGACGGTCGAGAGGTAAGGGCTGCGCCGAATGGCGGCCCGCTTCTGCACTGAGGTCCCTTCGCTAACGAACACTGGAGTTTTCTCTCCAGTGCGCCAGTGATCGAAGACCGTATCCAAGAGCCGGGTTCCCGAAGTCGCGCTTATCTTGAACTCTCCGCCACGGAGATCCGCCGCCAGAGCTAGGTTGCCGTGCGGGTACACGACCAACGTGGCTCGGCGATTGACTCCGTAGGGTTCTCTGAACCGTCGCCAATCTTGCTGAAACTCGCCATTCACAAAGCAGTCCTTGAATCGGTTTGGAGCGTCCTCGTTTCCCTTCAGAATCGCCCAGTAGACAAGAACATCGTAGCAGAGAGAGATCACCGTCGAGAAGCGTGACATGAACCTCGCGGCGGTCACGATCCGATCGCGAACTTCGTCGTACGGAACGTGGATCGTGCGGACAACTTCAATTAGCCCATCGCGAACGCTTTCATAGGCCTGCGTCGTTCTAGTGTCAGGGATCTCAAGCGCTTGATTGATCTGGCTCGCGTGCCACAGCATCCGCAGCACCAGCTCGAAGTCCGCAGTGTCAAGATGGTCAAACACTTGCTGCACGTCAGCGGAGATTAGCTTGCGCTCTTGAGCACTATCCTTCAAGGAGCTGTAGGCGAATCGCCCGTCGAACGCGATGGATGCACCATTGCCCAGGACGAGGCTATCGTCGAAGTCGTTCTCAATCCGACTCCATGGGTATACCGTACCGTCCATCTCTGCTCCCTCATTCCAATTCACCGGCTGGATGAGCGGCTTCAAAAAGCCGCGAGTACAGTCCCGGTGGAATGAGTTGTTATAACTTCTATTTAAAAGGTGATGAAGGAGTATAAATTGTTGTTCCTCCACCCGTTTCAGTTCTATGATCAATTTTATGCCAAACCCCTGTTTCTGGCCACGTTAGTCCAAAGTTTTTTGCCATCGGCACTACAACTTCTTTCAATAATACACTTGCACATTCTATTGCGCATAAGGGATATTTTTCTTCAACATCATCAGCTTTATGTACGACTGCATTTCTCTTGGGAAGCATTTCAGATCTTAGAGTATGCCATAATTTTTTATCATTTGATAACTTCAAGTCGGTTAATGGAATATTCCAATGCTTTGTTATCATAGGTAACAATTCACGATCTCGAGCAGTTTGACCGGGTAATATTCTTTGTATAAGGATACCAGCTAACTCATCGGAAAGGAAAGCCCCTTCTACAAGAGGTCTCAAAATAAAAAATCTAAAAATTATTTCAATACCTGTGACAGATATTACTAAAGCAGACCCAAAGTTCTTATCTTTTATCAATTGATTTGCCTGATCAAGGCATTTTTTGACTCGTGCTTCTATCGCATCCCCATAAGTTCCTAGGTAAAAACGGATATTATCAATAGGTAATTCAGCGATAGCCTTATCAATCAATTCTGCTTCATATTTTTCGCGATATTCTTCCTCCATCGCCATGTCGTACATTATATCTTCGTATGTATCACTCATAATATTTTTTTATTTCTTAGTCATGGCCGGAAATCACGGGCGGAGTAAAACGGGGTCCCGTGAATTGTTAGGTAAATTACTATTTGCTGACGTAAATCCCACATTAACAATTGCCGTTATTAATCATCAAAGACGCGATTCTTGCTTTTGTTCGAATAACTGAAATATCCTTTTCATGCCTTTTATTTTGTTATTTCCAAGGGGTCTTCACCATATTGGTTTGACCCAACGGTCCCCGGAACAAGGAAAAGAACGAATGCCAAATAGATATTATAAATTGGGACAAGATATAACAAGAGATGACTTCCAGGTCTGTCCAGGTCGTGAAACCTTTTTACGACCTGAATGGAATCAAGAATTATTTTGATCAAGACAATAATAGGCATATAAGAGTTTACAGTTGCCTCATCGTAACCAATTGCAAAAAAGAAATACCGTGTGACTTGTCCAATAATTATTGTGGCAAAGAGAATTGCAAGGATAATCCAGAAAAACTTAGCCCTGTTAAGCCTACCTTTTGTTGACAGGATTTCCTTGATAAACAATTTTATAACCTCCGTTTATTCGTTACACAGAGCAATCGGGAAATAATACCGAAATTTCAGCGTAACGCCAGTACAAACTGCCGGGATAGGAGAGTAGATAGTATCTCCGTGTTAATGTCGTTCTTCAGGGTTATTATAAGTACTATGAATCTAAAGGATAATTTGTTGTCTAGGTGGTTAGTATTTTTTATTATCCATGAATGCTAACAAACCAAAGCTCCATACCAAAAGGGCTAAGGGAGTCCTACAAAGTCACAGAGTTTGGTATCCATCAGCTCCTTTTTCAAAAAGCTTTTGGTTATCATGACATAGAGTGTCACAATGAGCGCTATTAATCATGTTTATCATTTCTTCTCGCTGAACAACACACACCTCCCATGACTCTTCTCCATTGCCTGGCAGGATTCGCGATAATCTGCATACTCATCCAGAGGGATTTGCCCCGCCTTTCTGATGACCTCGCTTTGATAGAATACCCTGGCCCCTTCGCTCCGATAGCTGGCACGATACTTGAGGTGGGAGTTCTCTATCTCCACCGGTTCCGGCAGATAATAGACCTCATACCCCTCAGGGATGTTAAACTTCACGTCATCCCTGCGATAAGTGCTCCAGATGTACAAGAGAGGGTACCTTCTCTCCTCTTTGGCCGTTTCATACCAACTTCTTTCTTTAATAGGCACTTGGAATATGAGGATATCGCCCGCCTTTTTACAATAATCCGGCGTGTAAAATTTAAGGTACTCCCTGAATTCTTTTTTGAAGTCCAAGGGATCAGTGTAGGTGTATTCTAACAGTTTCGCGCCAGGAGATATCTTATGCACATTCTTCTCCAGAGACTCCTTGATTTCTGTGGGGCTAGACTCAGCGTAGAAATAACGACGCCATGCCTCCCATGAGCCGGACCTGAGCATGTTGACGCTGACCTCTATAGCTCCATCAGCCGCTATCTTAATGTGGTGTTCCTTGATGTCGGCGTTATCCTCCGCTTCTTGCAGAAGGGTTTTGCCAATGATAGTGGTTTCGCCTTTGACAATGAGGACGCCCCGATCTTGTATGTCGACGGGGAGGTAATCAAAGCGGTAGTGTTCAGCTGTGGGGTCGAGGAAGTGGTATGCATGCTCATTTTCCACTGCCACGATACAGTGGTTGAACTGAAAGGGGTGGGGAAAATCTTCGACTAATTTGCCCATACAGAGGGTAGGGATCGCTACATAGTAAGCAGGTATACGTGCTGTCTTGAGCATACTGATTAAAAGGGTGCTCTTATCTTTGCAGTCGCCGTATCTGTTCTCGAACACCTCTGGGGCAGGTTCAGGTTCGAAGCCGGATTTCCCCAAATCAACATTGACGTATCTTATCTCCCGGCTCACCCAGTCGAAGATGGTTTGTATCTTTTCCCGGGAGCTAGAAAGACCTTCCGTCAACTCAGCTACCTTGTTCTCAATGGCATTATCAGCCTCGGTCTTTCCCTTGAGCTCTTTCCTCCACCAGCGGGAGACATCCTCCCATGAATTGAGGGTACTTGCCAGGATTTTAAAGGCGATGTCCCTGAAAGGAGGCGCAAGGATTTCATCCACGATTTGGGGAATATCCCTGTACTCCCAGAGATAGATCTTCTTGCCTCCTTGGCTGATGACGGTGGGGAGCAATTGGACGCCCTTGGGAGGGTGCAACAGTCGGTACTTCAGATCCATATTATCAGGCACGATGATCTTGTACCTGGAAAGAAGGACGGGGTTGAGACGTTGAAAAAAGTGCGAGCTCGAAAAGTGCCCTACAATTGTTGGCTCCTTCTCCTTTTTCACATACTTATAGTCAATAATCGAGCCTATAGTTACCCCCGGCATGGAGAAGGTTAGTTCTTTGTAGTCGCTATATTCGGGAAAATCACTGTAGGGAGTCATGATCTTTGATGCATTTTTCTTCAAGCCGATGATATTCCCCTCCGGGGTGATGGTTCTCGCATAAAGTAGAGTTATGGTCTCGGTGCGAGAGTTAAATCCGATCTCGCGCTCTGCCTCATCCCTACCACTTTCACTTACGATTCTGAAAACCTTGTGGACGCTAGCTGTGCTACTTCCATCGGTGAAGACCTCTTCGACCACCTCATCCAGAAGATGCACAATGTCGGCATCGGGATGGGATTCGGTGGAGACAGATGGCTGGAGTAGTTTGGATATTTCAGTATCAAGCGCTCCTCTGTTTGCTAAAGGACAAGTGCCGCAGGAACTAAGCG
>JAFDDT010000157.1 GCA_019310725.1 Deltaproteobacteria bacterium
GGGGAATGCGGCGCTTGTTCTGTGATCATGGATGGTAGGCTCGTTAATTCCTGTCTGGTCCCCGCGATGAAGGCTAATGGCAGTAAGATTCTAACGGTTGAGGGGCTAGCTGGCGAAGGCGATTTGCACCCGATACAGGAGGCATTTTTGGAAAAGGGTGCTGTCCAGTGTGGCTTTTGCACTCCCGGAATGCTGCTTGCAGCCAAAAACCTCCTCGATCAAAACCCCCATCCCTCAATTGAGGAAATCAAGAAAGCCATCTCAGGCAATCTATGTCGCTGTACAGGCTACACAAAAATCATAGAGGCGATAGAGTCTGTGAGTAAAGACGATGAAACCGGTCAAAGAACATAGAGGCTGCCTGCCGAGGAGGTTCTACCAGTGAAAGATTTAAGACAATGGATCCAGGCCCTTGAGCATAACGCCCCCAAAGAATTGATCCGGGTCAAAAAGATAGTCGACCCCAACAAATTTGAAGCTACAGCGGTGATGGAAAAACTAGAATCTAAGGGGCGTTTCCCTGCGGTGCTTTTTGAGGCCCCCAAAGCCCTTAAAGGTGAGGATCACAGGTTCAAACTGCTAATGAATACCTTTGGGACCTTTTCAAAAATGGCTGTGGCTCTGGATCTTCCTCCTGAAACACCGAAGAAACAGCTCATGGAAGAGATCCTCAAAAGGCAGGATTTGGAGAAAGAACCTGCCATTGTTGCGCCCCAAAACTCTCCGGTAAAGGAAAACACGCTGGTGGGAGACGATCTGGATCTTAATATGATCCCGATTGTCAGGCATGTCGAGATGGATGGAGATCGCTATTTTTCGCCAATCGCGGTGTCAAAAAACCTGACAACAGCACGATACAACATCTCCTGGAACAGAATGATGTACCTGGACCCACAGCATTTGGCCATCTATATGTCTCCACGGCACCTCTGGACATACTTTGCTGAAGCCGAACAGACCCACAGGAATTTGCCTATCGCAGTGGTGCTGGGCCATCATCCTGCCTTTCATATGACCGGTGCACTACTAACCCCGCTTGATCGAGATGAGTACAAGGCTGCAGGTGGCTTTCTCGGAGAAAACATCAGAATCACCCCCTCACTTTCCTATGGAGACGATCTATATATTCCAGCAGACGCAGAGATAGTGATTGAGGGGGAAATCGTTGCAGGACAACGGACAGTAGAAGGCCCCTTTGGGGAATACACAGGATACACCGGCCCTCAACGCGTGTCCTGGCTTTTTGAGGCCAAGGCCATAAATTTCCGCTCTGATGGGATCATCATAGATATCTTTCCCTGTAAAACAGAGCACATGAATGCCCACCTGCCTATAGAGGCCAGCATCCTCAGGACCATGAGAGAAGCAACCCCGAATGTTATTGACACCAGTTGGGTGGATTCAGGAGGGCCACTGACCATCATTATCCGAATGAAAAAAAAGGTGGAAGGAGAACCCATGCAGGCTGCCATGGCAGCCTTCACCGCAAGCAACTTCATCAAAATTGCTATCGTCGTTGATGAAGATATTGATCCAACTAACCTCAAACAAGTCATGTGGGCCGTATCTACGCGGGTCCAGCCAGAGACTGACATACAGAACCTAAAAGGGCTGCAGGGACACGTGCTTGATCCCTCCCTCAGACATGAGATCAAAGGGAGTGGGATGATAATAGATGCCACCAGACCTCTGGACCGTCCGTTTCCTCGAAGAGGCCTGGTCCCTGAGGAGATCCTACGCAAGGTATCGTTGAGAGACTATCTAGATGAATAACATGATGGGGGTATAACATGAACATCTTTTACATAACATGTCCCAAGTGCTCCAGAGAGTATTACGGGGATGTCTCACTCCTTTCTCTGGATGTAGACCTGCATTGCCCATTCTGTGGATGTTATTTCAAGCCGGATGAGGCAGAAAAAATAGTCACCGCCGATCAAAAGGCGTCTCCCATAGTGCAGCTTAGCAAAGATAAGAGCTTCTATAAACCAGCCGACAAAAAAAGATAGGGGGGCAAGATATCCATGCTACAAACGGTTGGTACGCCAATCCTCAGAGTCGATGCCAAAAACAAACTCAAGGGAAAGGCCTTGTATGCCGCTGACATTAGCTTTCCGGACATGCTCCGGCTCAAGGTCCTGAGAAGTAGCGTACCGAGGGCTCGTATAGAGGGTATAGATGCCAGCAAAGCCTTAGCCCTCCCTGGGGTGAAAGGGGTTTTTACGGCTCAAGACATACCAGGGACTAATCGTGCCGGTCCCAGGGTAAAGGATGAATATCTCCTGTGTGAAAACGAGGTTAATGTCATCGGGGATCCAATCGCATTGGTTGCAGCAACCTCTGAGGAGGTAGCGCTTGAGGCGATCAGGCACATACAGGTCCATCTAGAGGAACTCCCGCCTGTCTTCACTATTGAAGAGGCAATGGACCCAAAAGCGCCAGCGATTCACGAGGGGGGAAATATTGTCAAGGTAAGGACTATTCGACATGGTGATGCTGACCAGGCACTCAACACAGCCGACATCGTTATCTTCAATACCTACCGCACCCAGACAATTGAGCATGCTTACCTGGAGCCTGAAGCAGCAGTAGCCAGTTATCACGATGGAAAGTTGACGGTCTGGGCACCAAGCAAGTATATCAATGCCGATCATATCGAGTTGTCAGCCATACTCAATCTCGACCCACAGGACCTCCGGCTGATCTTATCCACCGTCGGAGGGTATTTTGGCGGCAAATCAGGGGTGTGTCCATCGTATTACTGTGCCCTTGCCACCTACCTCACAGGGCAGCCCTCCAAGATGGTGTATACCAGGGAGGAATCGTTCATCTGCTCTACAAAGCGGCATCCCTATATCATTGAGCATACTCTCGGTGCCCGACAGGATGGGAGACTTGTTGCAGCCAGGATCAAGATATTGGCCGATGTCGGGGCATATTCCGGTTTCAGCCCTTCTGTCGTATCCCGATCGGCTGTTCACGCGAGCGGACCCTATGACATCCCCAATGTTCTTGTAAATGCCTATTGTATCCACACTAATAATTCCAACGCCGGGGCAATACGCGGATTTGGTGTTCCTCAAATGGCCATAGCTTATGAGACCCAAATGGATCTGCTCGCTGAAAGAGTCGAAATGGACCCCATCGAGATTAGAAGGCTAAATTACATGAAGAAAGGCTCGTATACCATAACAGGCCAGAGGCTTGAAAACAGTGTAGGGCTTGAAAAAACCTGCCACGAAGTGCGCCAGTACCTGGAAAAGACGGGTCAAAGGTGGCGTTACAGCGATGGTCAGTACCACTATGGATTGGGAGTGGCCTCCATGTTTTATGGTATCGGCTCAACCGGCATTCCCAATCCTGCTGAGGTCAGATTTTCATGTGAAAAGGATAGTACCATACATCTGTTCGCTGGTGTATGCGATGGAGGCCAAGGGGCCGCTACTATCTTGAGCCAAATTGGGGCGGAAAGCATAGGGGTTCCCATAGAACGACTCCGGTTTGCAGGAACTGACACAGATGTCACACCAGACAGCGGTACCTCCACGGCGAGCAGACTGACCTACGTTGTGGGGCGTGCTGTGTTTGAAGGAGGCAAGGAGCTCAGGAATCGATTTATCCACTATGCTGCCCATCTCTTGCAGTGTAAAGAACAGGCAGTAAGGTTCGAGAACAGTGAGTTTTTTACTGACACAAGGGAAATAATTATCACTCTGGATGAGTTATTCGAGAATGCTGTAAAGGAGGGGGTTTCCTTTCAGTCCACAGGTTACTTCGACCCTGATACCACCCATCTCGATCCCGATTCGGGCCAGGGGGTTCCCTACGGCACGTATGCCTTTGCAACTCAAGTCGCCTTGGCAAAAGTGGACAGAGACACCGGGCAGATAGAGATGGTAAAAGTAATAGCTGCCCATGATGTGGGTCAGTCCATCAACCCGAATACTGTAGAAGCTCAAATCCAGGGCGGCGTGGTAATGGGGGTTGGTTATGGAACAATGGAAAATGTGGTAACGCACCAAGGCAAGATCCTGAATCCCGATTTTCAGGAGTATCTGATCCCAACCGCCATGGATATACCTGAGATCCAGACGATCATTGTTGAAGACCCAGAACCATCAGGACCTTATGGAGCAAAGGGGGTAGGAGAACCAGCCCTCATTCCAACTGCTCCTGCTATCCTCAATGCTGTTGCCAGGGCAACAGGCTGTCAATTCTTTGAGATCCCTTTGACTGCAGAAACGGTGTGGACAGCTATGAAAGAGGGTGAGCGAAAATAGGGTAAAGATTGCCAGGTTTAAGGCGGCATTGATGTGGTTCCGCGCTTGCTGAAGTAAAAAAGAAGATACAGTGCACATGCTAAGATCTGAGCCATCGTTAAAAAAGGGGGCATCTTGACTGAACCGTGTACCTGGAGGGATTTTTGGTCTTACAGGGCCTGGCACCAGCGTACGGCTGCTCTGGTGGCAGTAACATTGGCCATCTTTCAGATCTATACAGCAATCTTTGGCGCCTTTGATGCCCTTATACAGCGAGGTATCCACCTCGGTCTGGGGTTAGTTCTTGTGTTTTTGGTTCACATCTCAGGCGCAAAGAAAAAGGGTAAAACAAGACCTAATTGGCTCGATTGGTGCTTTGTGGCGCTATCCATAGGTGCCATCACCTATCTTTTGAGCAACTACGAATGGGTTATGGTGGAACGTTTCAGGCTGATAACTCCCCTAACCTGGTATGAAAAATTTTTGGGGGTAGCCATAATCATCTTGGTGCTTGAGGCCACCAGGCGTGTGTTTGGCAGGGCCCTTTTCTACGTGGTGGTTGCATTTCTCATTTATCCCTTTATTGGCCCGTATTTACCAGGATTTCTTTATTCATCACCAATCCAGTGGACGGACCTAGTGGATTTCAACTACCTGTCAATGGGAGGTATCTTCGGTATTCCCTTGGGGGTTTCAGCAACGGTGATAGCTCTCTTCATTATCTTTGGTGCTGTCCTTATGCACGGTGGCGGTTCTTACTTGTTCAGCAACATCGCCACCGGATTGACTGGACGCATGTCTGGCGGGCCAGCCAAGGTGGCCGTAATAGCGAGCTCCTTGATGGGTACCATCACAGGCAGTGGTGCTGCAAACGTCGCTACCACAGGCAGCGTTACTATCCCTATGATGAAAAAAGCTGGATACAAAGCCGAATTCGCCGGGGCGGTTGAGGCTCTGGCCTCTACCGGTGGACAGCTCATGCCTCCTGTGATGGGTGCCGCCGCCTTTGTGATGTCAGCCTTTAGTGGTATTCCCTACAGAACCATCATCTACTATGCGCTTTTCCCTGCCATTCTGTTTTTTGTGTGTATCTTTGTTACGGTTCACCTTGAAGCCAAGCGTCTCAACTTACCAGGTATGGAACCGGAAACGACTATACAGGATACCCTAAAGAGCTACGGGCACATGATTCTCCCTATTGCGGTCTTGGTCTATATGCTGGTTACCGGCTACACTCCACGACTCGCTGGTGGCTACGGTGTTATAACCGCTCTGGTGGCCTGTCAACTCCGATCTACAACACGTCTGAATTTCTCTGGTCTCCTTGCTGCCCTTGAAGATGGGGCAAAGGGCATGCTGATCGTTCTCATCTCTACGGCAGCGGCAGGGATCATTGTCGGCTCCGTTGATATCACAGGTCTCGGTAACCGACTGGGCAGAGTCTTCATTGATCTGGCGGGTGGAAATTTGTTCATAGGTCTTATTCTCGGTATGTTTGTTGCGTTGCTTCTGGGTTTGGGCATACCGACCACCCCTGCTTATATTGTTCAGGTGGCCACTGTAATCCCTGCCCTCATTGCCCTGGGCCTGCCTGATTATGTAGCCCATCTTTTTGCCTTCTACTATTCCTGTCTGTCCCTGATTTCACCACCAGTTGCTGCCGCGGCATTTACCGCAGCGGCTATTGCCAAGGCTGATGGCTGGCGTACAGGATGGCTGGCTACACGTATAGGGATCGTGGCCTTTATTGTCCCAATCATGTTTGCCTATGATCAGTCCCTTTTGCTGGTAGGCCCGGTTTGGAAGGTTATTGTTGCCGTGCTCACTGCCGGTCTGGGAGCATGGTGCCTGGCTGTAGCAGGGGAGGGATATCTCCTGCGGAATCTCAAGTGGTACGAACGAATCATCTCCTTGGTTGCAGCGCTTCTGTTGATCTATCCATCGGCAAACTATAGCTTGGTTGGGGGGATTTTGTTTGTTCTCTTATTCTTTGGGCAGCTGCATGGGCGCAATCGAGTGGATGAGGCCTAGGCCTAATACTCTTCATTGCACAAAGGACAAGAGAGCTGGACTCTCGGTCCGCTCTGTTCATGGTGATGTGCAGGAGAGTGAGGAAAATGATAAAGGCTTCATTTCAGACATCGAATAACCTGTGTGCAAGTCAACACAGGAAAAGTTTTAACGGATTAAACAAGGGTAGGTATCCATTAGAGAGGTACCTGCATTACCTACATTAATAGAAGGAGGGAAAAAATGGTTAAAAAACGGTTGCTTTTTGTTCTTGTTCTAGTCTTTGCTGTGGCTGCATTTTTGTCTTTTGCGCCCGTGATCAAAGACGCATCGGCCTATGAGATTCGATGGGGCACAGCCCCTGCCGGTGGTGTGTGGCAGGCACTCGGTACCGCTATGCTGGATGATGTATTGAAAGCCAATCCCAATGTGAAAGGTTCCACCCTCCCCTTAGGGGGTGCGGCCAATGTGGTAGCAATCAACGAAGGCAAGATAAACACCTCCTTTTCGTTCTCTACCATGGCGGCGGAAGCTTGGGATGGCAAGGAGTTCTTCGAAAAGTATGGGAAGCTGCGCAACATCCGCGGACTCGCAGTTCTCTTTCCAGAACCAACACAGTTTGCGGTATGGGCTGATTCCGGCATTACCGAGGTTAAACAACTGAAGGGCAAACGCATTACGCCGGGACCCAAAGGTTCCGCGATAGCGCCTGTTACCAGATATGTGCTGGAGGCCTATGGCATATCCCTTGAAGACGTCAAGACGCGGTACATGAGTTTTAGAGAGGCGGGGCAGCAGATGATCGATGGTCATATAGATGCCATTCTCTACGGTGCAATGGCATATCCAGCCCCACCAATCATTGCGGTGAGTAGCAAGCGGCAGATCAGGCTTCTACCTCTCTCTGAGGATGCCATAGCCACCGTAGTGAAAAAACATAAGGGACTGGACCCATATACCTTAGCGCCAGGATCATATAGAGGGGTGGACTATCCGGTTAAGGGAATTGTTGCATATGTCGTCACCCTTTGTAGCAAAGATATGCCCGACGATGTTGCATATAGCATCGCCAAGAGCATTGCCGATAACTTTGACCTCTATACCAGGGTTACAAAGGCTATAGCGCTGGGCAAGCGTGGAGATATGGGCAAAGAAATCGGTATTCCTATGCATCCCGGTGCTCTAAGGTACTATAAAGAGATGGGTTGGATCAAATAATGGGCAGTGACCAGGTATCTTCACCAACAGGATAGCTCCTACCCTTGTTTAAAACATATTTCCTGACTGGTTGCTCCCAGTCCTAAAT
>JAFDDT010000158.1 GCA_019310725.1 Deltaproteobacteria bacterium
TTTTCCAATATAGCGTAGTTTTTTCTTATCAAAAGCATCATGATTAATGACTCTTATTTCATTAAAAATATGATTACCTAGCATAATTTTTAATTCGTCTTTTGTATTCTTTCGATGTAGCCCGGTAGCAATTACTACTGTGATGTTCTTTCTCGAAATATTACTTAATTCTTTTAGAAGAGCTGTAAGTATCCTATCATTTGGTACTGGTCGAGTAATATCACTAAGAATGATACATACCTTATCCTGGCGACCAACAAGAGCGGAAACGGGCTTGCTTTGGATAGGATTCTTCAGACTTATTTCAAGTTCTTTTTCTTCATCCATTAGGCTTGGTGGCTCATTAAGAGAATAAACTTTTTGGAGATTTCTCTCTGGAATTTTTAGGCAGAGATAACCCTTACCAAATGGCATTGGTATTGTTCTTTCACCCAAAACCTAAAACTCCAATTAATAAATAGTGTCGCAGCGTAATAAAATTTCTTGATCATGGTATTCACATATAGACATGATCAATTTTCTTTTGTTTATGATTTTGTGCATCATAATGTAAATGCCGCAGAGAGCGGACTTCTGTACAACAAAAGATGGTATTGAATTAGAAAATCTTCAAGGTCATAGTGGTTGTAGGTTTTAGCTCAACTGTTCACTGCAGGCACGTGCTAGGCAGCCCATGACGCTTTTTAGGGCCATAGCCTCTATTTTTTTCTCAATCAGACAGGTACAGACCTGGAAATCGCAGTTCTCTTTTGGGATCCCCTGCGGTTTGAAAAATTGTGAAGAAATAGTGCATAAACTTCTATGCTGGTTTAGCAAAATTCCTGCCTGCATAGGTTGCTGCTGTTCCGAGTTCCTCTTCGATCTGGAGCAGACGGTTGTGTTTAGAAGTTCTCTCGCCTCTGACCGGCATACCTGTTTTAATCTGTCCGCTGTTCAGCGCTACAACCAGATCCGATATCAGAGGATCTTCCGTTTCACCAGATCTTTCCGAGACCTGAACCCCATAATTATGGCGATAGGCAAATTCTGCTGCATCCAAGGCTTCAGAAAGGGTCCCGATCTGATTGACCTTGAAAAGCATTGCATTGGCTGCACCTTTTTGGATACCCTGCCTGAGGCGTTCCACATTGGTGACAAACAGATCATCTCCGACAATCTGAATTCCTAGTTCCTTAGTAAGTAGAGCATAACCCTCAAAGTCATCTTCTTCCAGGGGGTCTTCCATTGAGACGATGGGGTATTTTTCCGTCATCTCTTTATAGAGACCAATCAGCGCATCTCGATCGTAGGCCTTACCATCCAGTTCATAGATCTTTTTCTCTTTGTCGTACCAATGTGTGCTGGCGCAATCCATTGCATACACAATGTCATCGGTGTATCCTGCCTTTTCAACAGCCCTGGATAGAAACTCAAAGGGCTCGTGAATGCCCCGCATGGGCGTAGCAAACCCGCCCTCATCACCGGTATTTGTTGCAAGGATACCGTATCTTTCGATCACCAGATCTCGCAAAACCTCATTGATCTCCGTAGTCATTTGAAGGGATTCTTTATAGGATGTGGCTCCTACCGGCATTATGATGAATTCCTGAATCTCAAGATCATTGGCCGTGAGTTTCCCGCCATTCAAAAAGTTCATCAGAGGCACCGGGATAACGTGACTGGTAGGATTGATATACCGGTATAGAGAAACACCGCATGCGTTAGCAGCTGCTCTTGCCACAGCAAGTGACACGCCCAAAATTGCATTGGCCCCCAGGCGGCTCTTGTTGGGAGTGCCGTCTAATTCATTCATTTCCATGTCAATTTTTCTTTGTTCTGTGACATCCCAGCCCCTCAGGACCGAGGCAATATCATTGTTGACATTTGTCACCGCCTTTTCAACGCCCAATCCCCTATACCAACGCTCGTCCCCATCGCGAAGATCATGGGCCTCATGGCTTCCCGTAGACCGTCCTGCAGGAACATCGGCCCGTCCCATCAACCGGCCATCAACCCACACATCCGCCTGCACAGTAGGCCAACCCCGGCAATCTATAATTTGTCTTGCCTTTATTTCGCTGATTCGAAAATTACTCATTGAATCCCCCTGCTTCTCTTTTAAGAATAGAATGTATCGAACTATTCACTCCACTCACTTTCTGCTGTCAATCAGGCTTGCCCTCAGGTTTTTTCCGGAGGGCTTCTTTTACTACTTGCAGTGCCTCAAATAGATGCTCTCTTATACGTTTTTCGGCGAGTGAGCTGTCCCCTTTCTTTATCGCCTCTATAAGTGGGTAGTGAGTTTTCAGGAGCTGATCCGGCCCTCCGTAGGAATGCTCTTCCAGTGCTATAAATGACCCTAGCTGATCCTTTAAGGTTAGCCAGATTTCCAATAGCCTTCTATGGCCAGATAGCTCACAAATTGCTTGGTGAAATTGCATATCTCCAAAAATCAGCCTGCCCACTTTACCCTTATGAGTTGCTTGCTCCATGGCAGCAAATATCGATTCCAGTTTTTTGATCTTTTTACTGGTAATTTTTTCCATAAGAATCCGAATAGCCAGTTCTTCAAGTGCGCTTCTAAGGGTGTATAGTTCTTCCAAGTCGTTTTCATCAAACTGGGTAACATACGTTCCCCTAAAAGGGATGGTAATAAGGGTCCCTTCTTTCTCGAGAGAGCTGATGGCTTCGCGGATAGGAAAGCGGCTAATTCCCATCTCTCTTGCTAGCTCGGCTTCGACAATCCGATCTCCCGGCTTCAGCTTTCCCGAATGAATGGCCTCTTTGATTTGTTTCAGGGCCACGGTCTTAAAGGTTGTTCTTTTCTGCTTTTGAAAGATAGGCACGACGTGATCTTTTGCCTCCTTATAAAGGTTAAAGGGTTGATAAGCTATCCACACTGATTATCGGCTTTTCCTTTGGTGTCCATACCTGTTTGAGCACTGGCTAAATTTTGCATGTGCTTTAAAGGATACAAAGGCATTGGCGATTGGCAGATCTTCTAGGGCAATCAAATTTTACCTCTCAGCTACAAAAGAAAACTGTTTACTGTTGACAAAAAAACAAGATACCATCTATTTTTTCCTTTGTCAATAATCATAGAAATATGTTCAATAAATTCAAAGAATTTTTACATAAATATGCTGAACAAACTCGAAGAGCCAATTGTGAAGGGAAAATTTCAAGGTGTAATATTTGATACTGATGGTGTACCTGTATTCCAGGGAAGTCTACCCCGGTGCTGCTGAGGTGCTTGATTTTCTGCGTGAAATGGGGAGCGCAATCAGAATAGTATCAAACAGCCCTTGTCCATAAGTTAACAATAGGTCAAATTCTCTAAAATCCCTCCACCTGCTTTGGAAAGTAATCCTCACACGTCCCCTCCCGGAAAACATCTGCGGACCCGCAGTGCAGGCCGCCACCAAATGGAGATACTTCATAGAAGGGAACGGGAATAACTTCAAGGCCGTGCTTATCGAGCAGTTCAATAACAGGAGTCTCACTGGCCTCAACACAGACGGTCTTCGGATCCAGAACCAGAATGTTCAGGTTAAGCCAGATGCTACAGAAGGTCATGGGCCTTTTCTTGTCAAGAACCGATTTAGGTCCTTGTATAATCTCCCAGTCATTTTTCTCGAACAGTTCCCTTTGCGCCTTTTCCAAAGGGGTTCGAACCGGATTAAAAATCACCAGGCCTGGGCGAAGAGGAACAAGGGTCGTGTCCATATGCCACGGCGTGAGTTCCTTGTACCTCACCTTATGGATTCGATGGTTAGGGTAATGTCGTCGCAACCAGTCAATGCCGGCATCATTAGTAACCATTGACTTCTGGACAAAAAGATCCTTTCCGAAGCGCACAACATCGGCGGCATCGAAAAGTGGTTCCTGTTCAGTTGGTATCCAGCCGGTTTTTTCCGCGCGCCTATACTGCTCTTCTTTACTTAGGGAGTTCCATTCCTTCCAGAAGTCTTTCTTATAGCTTCGTTCCGTCAGGCGTGGTTTGGGCGCTGCTTCCATGCGGAAGTTCGGATCTTCTTTGAAGTACTGTTCCAGCAACGGGCGGTAGCAAAGATACTCAAACCAGCGGCTGCGGAAGGACATTGTCGCTTCCAGGATTTCATTACCGACTGTGAGTAATAAATCCCGAGGGGGCATACAGCCGAACATCGAATTCTGCACCCAGTCGGGGGTTTGAACCGTCTGGCTGAAATCGAGAGGGGTAGGCCGGTCTACCCGAATGCCCCTGCTTTCGAGGATTTTGGCGAAATTGCCCAGCTGTTCGTTGGCCTTCTCTTCCATTTCCTTGGGCATCGGCCCATAGGTGCCTAAAGGGAACCCGTGCTCCGGCCAGTCTCGTTGGACTGCAAGCTCAGGGGCCTGGACCATTGTCCCGTCGGCGCGTCCCACAATAATGTGCTTTAACGGGTCCCATTCGTTCCACGAATTAACAATTGTTTTCCTTGAAGCATCTTCTGTCATTTTTGCCTCCTGTAGTGTTTATTTTATTGACAACAAGCTCCGAAGCACCGCCAGTCATACAATTTTGATATGTTCCAATAGCTAAACCATTCTGACAGATGCGAATTCTTGCACATCTTTTGCCCCCTAACTGGACATTACTGGTTCTTAGTCAACACTTCTGGATTAAGTATATTATCAGGTGCTTTTCCTTCCAGCGCATCAATTATCGCTTTTGTACATGTGGCTGCCAATTCAATTAAGGCCTCATGAGAGATAAATGCCGAATGAGGGGATACAATAACATTGGGCATCGATAACAGGGGATTCCGGGCTTCTGGAGGCTCTTGCGATAAAACGTCCAGACCTGCACCGGCAATCTTTTTTGTTTTCAGCGCATCGATTAACGCTGACTCGTCCACCACATCTCCCCTGCAGGTATTTATTAAAAAGGCCGTGTCTTTCATGGAATCAAAAACACGTGCATCGATCAAATGATAGGTTTCTTTATTCAATGGCACATGGAGCGAAATAAAATCAGCATTGCTGACGAGGTCGTCAAATTCAACGCTATCTACATTTAACATATTCATTTCGGATTTCGATAAATATGGATCATAGGCTTTAACCTGCAACCCAAAGGCCTTTGCCTTACTGGCGACTGCTCTGCCAATCTTACCGACGCCCACTAATCCCAGGATCTGCCCTTTAAGCCTCCTGATGGACCATCCATCTTTAAACTCCCACAAACCCTTTCTGGTTATATTTTGGCATTCTGGCAAATGCCTGTTAAGCGCTAAGATTAATGCTAACGCATGGCCAGAAACTTCTTCTACACAGAAACTGGGCGCATTGGTAGCAAGAATTCCCTTTCTAGTAGCCGCAGCTAAATCGAATTCATCATAGCCTATCCCGGTAACAGATATTATTTTACAGGAAGTCAATCCCTTAATATCCTCTTCACGTAACGGAAAATTAACCTGTAACAATATACCTTTTGCATAAGGGGCATGCTTAGGATAGTCACCTCTATAAGAGACACTTCTGGTGACTGCCAATCTATACCCTTGTTCCTGGAGCATTTCCCTTACTATTTCTACTGCATGGGAATCAAACAGATCATCTAACATCCAAATTAAAATGCCCTTAGCAGAATTATCTTGTTCGCTCATAATAAAGTTCCTCCCTCAAAAACCAGGAGAGCCTAAATTTCCTTTTCCTTAAATTGGCTCCTATCCGTTTTTCCATTCACATGCATTTACCCATCTTCCTCAAACCAGTCCTTATCCACATAAAAGGCCTATGTTCCAGACGGCGATAGAACCATATCCAAGCGTCTCTGATTTTGTCAGCTCTCCATTGGCCACCTTCAATAGCCTTTGGAAGATTCTTTCCCCGGCCTTTTCCAACGGTTCCTCCCCTCTGATAACGGAACTGACATCAACATCGATATGGTCTCTAAGGCGCTGAGCTGTTTGTGGATTTCCCGTAACCTTGATGACGGGAGAGATGAGAGATCCTCCCGGAGATCCTCCTCCAGTAGGAAAGATGATGATTTGCGCTCCGGCTGCATTGAGCCCGGTTAAGGCCTCTGGAGTACGACCCGGACCGTCCATAAAGAACAAGCCCTTCCCTTTGGGGATCTCTCCATATTGGAGGACCCCTTGCAGTGTCTTGCTGCCACCCTTCATGATAGAGCCAAGGGATTTTTCCTCAATAGTGGTAAGCCCCCCAGCAATATTACCTGGGGCAACGTTAGCCTCTTGGAGATCCATGTCTGAGGCCTTCGCCCTTTCTTTGAACTCCTTTACAATGCGATAGAGCTTCTCCTCGACCTCGCGACTCGCCGCCCTTTTACCCACAATACGTTCCGCTCCGATGAGTTCGGGGGTTTCGCTGAAAATAACCCTTGCCCCGGATTCGATGATCATGTCAGCCGCGACTCCGGTGGCAGGGTTGGATGTAATGCCGGAGGTCGTATCCGAAAGGCCACATTTAAGACCGAGAGTCAATTGTTCTATGCTGCAGGGAACCCTTGTCATTTGAGAGGCTTCATGCATCATCCCTTCTAAAGCTCTTGCTCCCTTAGGAATCGCTGCCATTAGCCCTTCATCATCGAGAAAATCCAGGTATTCCACCATCTTCTTGGTCTTGGAGATCTCATTTGCTAGATGTTCCGCAGGGATCGTTTCGCATCCCAGCCCGACGACCAGCACACCGGCGATGTTGGGGTTTTTCCCCAGGCCTGCTAGGGTGCGAAAGGTCTGGTCATTGTCGGCGCCCAGTTGACTGCATCCCTGTCGATGGGTGAGAAGCAGTACATTAGAATACATTCGCCCTAGCTTGAGGGCCAGATCATTGGCGCAGCCTACTGAGGTAAGAACAGCTACATGATTCCTAAATCCAATAGATCCGTCCGGTCTTAAATAACCTGATATCTTCATCTCTATGCGTCTCCTTTATTTAGATTTATAGATCTCCCGGGGGATCAATCCTCTAGAGGAGATCTCCCCGTGCCCTCAGGCTTTCAACATTGTGTACATGAACGTGCTGTCCTTCTTCGATATCCTGGGTTGCCTGACCGATAGGTTCACCATATTTGATCACATTTTCGCCTTTATCTATTTTCCTCAACGCAAATTTATGACCGAACTGAATTTTTCCCTGTATTCGAACTTCCATCAACCTTCCTCCGACCATAACCTGGGCCGCGTTATTTTTATCAACGTGGGCTAGGAGTGTGGCCACATTGTCTTTTTCATTCATCATAATCGCCTTCTGAATATCCATTCCTGACCTCCTCAGCTAAGTATTCTAATCATAAGACGAAATCGTTTAAAATTAGGGGCACTCCCCCTGTGTGGCGCCTTGCAATTTCACCGTTGGATTTCAGTCCTCATATCCTTATAATCCCGGGCAAATGGTGAGAAAACTGTTTACTGTTGACAATATATATATTTACCAGCTATTTTTACCCTTGTCAACAATAGAATTAGGCATTTGCAATTCAGACACTAGAGACAGATATAGGCCACTTGGCGGGCTCAGATTGGACCTTAATCTCTGTCGCAGGCAAATATATGAGCGATATTATGGATAAAAACGTAGGAGACT
>JAFDDT010000159.1 GCA_019310725.1 Deltaproteobacteria bacterium
TGACAATTGACAAATGACAAATGACAAATGACAACTGAGGCACTTTAGTTACTATGGATGTCGGACTCCTTAAAGATCTGTTACACAAGGTAAAAGATGGTACCATAGAGGTAGATGATGCCCTTGAAAAACTCAGGAGCCTTCCTTTCGAAGATATTGGTTTTGCCTCTATCGATCATCATCGGCCTTTAAGGAGGGGATTCCCAGAGGTTATCTATGGGCGCAGGAAGAAGATAGAGCACATTATAACAATAATTGAAAAGATGGCAGAGAAAGGGGAAAATGTTTTGGTTACCAGGCTGACTGCTAACAAGGCCAAGATTATTCAGAAACGGTTCCCTAAAAGCCATTACCACCCTGATGCAAGGATTCTGACCCTAGCGGCAAGGCCAGTGGGGAAGCGAGGGAAGGGCACCATCCTCGTAATCAGTGCCGGTACTGCTGATATACCTGTTGCTGAAGAGGCAGTAATTACAGCGCAGTTTATGGGAAATGAGGTCAAAACCCTTTTTGATGTGGGGGTTTCTGGTTTACATAGGCTTCTGGAAAAAATGGAGACCATTATGGAGGCCTCTGTGATTGTTGTTGTCGCTGGCATGGAAGGAGCGTTGCCAAGCATAGTTGGGGGTCTTGTAGACAAGCCGGTTGTTGCGGTCCCAACAAGTGCTGGATATGGTGCCAGCTTCGAGGGCATATCCGCGCTTCTGGGCATGTTGAATAGCTGTGCCTCAGGGGTAACCGTAGTAAATATTGATAATGGTTTCGGTGCCGGGTATGCTGCCAGCCTGATGAATTGTCTTTAGACAATAAGTGTCTAAAGTGCCTGCCCGCTTGCCAAGCCCGCCTGCCGCTGCGAGGCACGAGCGGGCAGGGCCTTGCGAGGCAGACGGGCCTAAAGTTAAAAGTGAACTAAAGTTAACTGCCCAGGTTGTCAGGTTCAGGGTTCACCGTTCACGGTTTGCTTCCATAGAAGACCTCATGGCGTATCAGATAAAAAGGATAAACACCGCATTTGTATCAAAATCGAAATCTTGTGTTTTCGGGATGTTACACTGGCAAGATTTCTCGCTTTGCTAGAAATGACATGTTGTTGAGGCTTTTTACGGGTCTGTCAGGATTGGGGGTTGAAAAAAATTTACTTTAGGCACTTTAGCTCACTTTAGTCACTTAAAAACCTATTTTTTCCTTGCCTCGTCCCTTATCTCCTTGACCATGGCCTTCAATGTGCTGACCTTTTCAAAGACATCCCCATCCCAACAGGGAATAATGCTGTTATTGTGGAAGATGGGGTCGGAAACTAGGTCAAATCTTGAAACTGCCACTGCCTCTTTCCACATCGCTGTATGAGGGATAGGCGAGTATTCACTTAAATAGGGCATGGTTCCCATTCTTCCTGCATATGTCATGGTTTCAGCAACCTGATCACCTGTTTGGCCAGGGAGCCCAATCAATACATATGAGCCTATCTGATCCGTGGTAAATCCCGCTCTTTTGAGGTGCTCTACTGCCTGCTGAAATTCCCCCTCCGAAAACTTCCTTCCCAGTCTTTTCTGAAATTCGATATCAGCGGTTTCCAAGCCCAACCTGATCGATTTGAAACCTGCCTTATAGAGCAGGTTTGCTATTTCTTGGTCTATATAGGTAATGTGAAGGCCGTTAGGACAGTGGAATCTGAGGTTGAAATTGTTGCGTACTATCTTTTCTAGAAATAGACTGATATGGGTATCGGCATCTACAAGAAGGGCGTCATCATAGAAAGCAAAATCTATGACGTCATATTCTCTATGCCAGAAGAGGACTTCTTCAAATAACTCGAGGGGCTCCCTTTTCGTGTATTGTGGGTGCAAGTAAGAGGAGGCGCAGTAGGGGCATCGAAAAGGGCATCCGGAAGAGCCCAGCACAGATACATAATCTATCTTGGTGAGCAAATCAAATGCTGGATAGGGCAAGAAAGCTTCGAGCTTTTCTTCAGGTGCAAAATCTGGTATATTTTTTTTCAAGAACCGGGTCAAGTCTCCAGGCCAGAAGTGGCTAGGGGAAGAGATAACGAAATCGGCACCGGAATAGGAACTTGCATGCTCTGGGCATAGGGTGGCGTAAATCCCGCCGAGTATTACCGGCACATCTGGATAAACATGTTTGGCAAGGTGGACAGCCTCGAAGACGCCAGGGTACCAGTAGGTCATGAGGGAGGTAATAAATATTGCCTCTGGTCTTTTTGTCTGTTTCAACGCAGTGGTGAATACCTGGGGGGTTATGCCGTATCGACTGTAAGCCCTTGGAATAGTTGATAGCTGTGGAGGCTTGGAGATATTCTGTTTCCAGAATTTCCCGGTTCCATACCGACGTCGAACCGGTTTCTTCATGTCAGGTGTTTCCTCCATGAGTGCGTGGTACGCATCGAGGCAATCTATGAGATGTACTGTGAAACCTGATTTGCGCAATCTGCCAGCCAGATAGAGTAGACCTAGCGGTTTTGCCCATAGATCATAGGCTGCAAAATCGTACACCCAGGGATTAATGAGTATTGCTGTTGGTTTCATAGAGGATTTGATGTTTATTGGGTTTTAGCATAAGAAAGATAAGAAACTCAAGACCACAACAAGCCATGATCAACGAACATTATCTTCTATCGAAGAGGACTCTGTGAGAGCTGTGGTACAGCGGGTCAAGATGGCTCGGGTACGTATTGGCAATGAGGTTGTGGGCGAGATTGGGCACGGTCTCTTGATCTTTTTGGGCGTAGGCACAGAGGATAACAGTGGCGATGCAGATTACCTGGCATCGAAAATAGCTCACCTGAGAATCTTTAGCGATGATCTGGGAAAGATGAATCTATCGCTTTTGGAAACAAGTGGCGCTGCACTTGTTGTATCACAGTTCACTCTCTGGGGGGACTGCACCAAGGGAAGGAGGCCTTCTTTTGTTCGGGCGGCTGATCCTGGTGTTGCAAATGGTCTATATCGACAATTCATCTCCTCTTTGAAGGACAAGGGTATTCAGGTGGCCGAAGGAAGATTTCAGGAGATGATGGATGTCCACCTTGTGAATGATGGACCGGTCACCATGTTACTTGATAGTGCCAAAACTTTTTAGACAGGGAAGGTTTTATCATGGATTACAGAGATGAGGAATTTTCAGAAAAAACTGATGAACTGGGGCTTCCGGGAACAACGGATATGAAGAAGAAAAGACGGGGGGTTTCCATTCTCAGATGGGTTATTGTTTTTCTTGTTATTATCTATTTCCTCTTGTCATCCTATCGTGTTCCTCTGCTAGTCCAGATGGGTAAATACCTTATCGTGGAAGCTGAGCCAAGGAAGGCTGATCTCATTGTATGTGTCGCCGGGGACGATGTAGAGAGGGCCCTTGCGGTGGTTGATGTTTACCGGCAGGGTCTTGGACCCTACATTTTTAGAGCAAAAGAGGAGGAGCCAGATGGTTTCGATCATCTTAAGAAACAGATCAAGAACTATCCTACTGGATTTGATTTATTTAAATCGATCATGGAGGGCTTCGAAATCCCGGAGAAGGTGATTCTCTCACCGGAGCAGAGGGTTGATAGCACGATAGATGAGGCTAAGTTAATCCGGAAATTGGTGCTAGATAAGGGATTTAAGACAGTGATCGTAATCACCTCACTCACCCATTCTCGGAGGGTCTGGTTGACCTTCAAAAAGGTCTTTAAGGATGATGATGTCGAGATAATCTCGCTCCCATCCCATTACCAACTTTTTGATCCTAAGGATTGGTGGAAAAAGAGAAAATATGCCCGAGAGGTTATTATTGAATACCAAAAGTTGATCTATTACAAGATTGCGTATTTAATATAATACCGTCCGTTGCTTGTTGTCAGTTGTCCATTGGAAGAAATCAGCAAAGCTGATTCCGCATAATCTCTGGGAGTTATGACCAATCTTTAGTACGCTTTAGAGCACAGGGTGCGGCAATTCCCTCAGGCCCATCCCCATCAGATTACGGCGGAATGAAGGCATGTCTGGAATACATCCTGGCTTTTCCAGCGCAACAAAGAACAACAGACAACTGACAACTGACAGTCCTATGGTGTTGGCAGCGGGGCACTGGTTAGGAGATACTTGATGTCATCATCGGTGAATTGCAGGCCTGCACCTACAAAGAGGGAAGACATCCCCTCGTCGCTGATAAAATCGTCGTAGCCAGCAGTAAGATAAAGGTATTTAAAAAAGGAAAGATCTATCCCAGTTTTTAGGTGGGCTCTTCTGTCGATATCAAAATCAAAGGCCTCCAGGGTTAGTTTTAGCCGGTCGTCGAAAAGATAGTAATCCAGGCCAATACCACCCGATGATTCTATTATTCCTCCACGGAGCACCAGATCTTGATACCGCTTTGCTATCTGGGCATTAAATTTTAACCTATCCCTCTCACTCTTTACCTCATGTGTCACTGTTGTCCCCCCACCTGGGGTCTCGGTGGTGACGGTATCCGTAACAGTTACTCTTCCACGAGGGTCTGATACAAGACCGAGGAGATAGTATTTATCAGCCTTGGGTTGAATCTTGAGGTCAAGATATGTTTTGGTGTCGTGGTGCCGGGTGAGTTGCTCTAGGCGGAAATCTATATCAAATTTGAATGCATCGGTCCTGGTAAAGTACTCGTTTATTCCCTGCAGCGTTTCTCCTAGGTTCTCTGCAACCTCTTCATCATTAATCAATGTACCAATTGTTCCTTTACCAGAGTCGATCTTTTCGGCGACACTCTTTAGGGAGGCCAGTGTAGCATTGAGATCTTCGATAGTCTTTGTGTCATGTAGCAATCTGCCCAGGGTACCCTCTCCGCGTTCAATTCTTTGGGCTATCTGGTTAAAGGATTCAATCGCATCTTTGAGTTGAATCGTGGTTTCCCTCACGTTAGCCACGATTTCACTAATCACCTCCTTATTGGCATCTGAAACCTCCTTCATGTCTCTGCTGAACTCCTGAAAATTGGCCAGGAGGGCGTTTACCCTCTTTTCATTATCTAAGATGATCCTATTTAAAGAGGCAGTGGCGGAGTTGATATTGTCCAAGATCTGCCTCATCTTCACTTCCCCTTCTTTTCCTCCCAGGACATTGCCGAGGGATTGTGAGACCTTTCTTATGTCTAAGGCAACATCTCCAAGTCTGTTCAGCAATTGATCTATATCAGTTGGAGTATAGGTGTTAACTAGCCTTTCTCCACTCTTTAAAGATGGGAATTCTGGTCTGCCAGGGAGTATCTCAATGAATTTGTCGCCCATTACACCTTTTGTGCGGATAAAGGCCTTTGAATCAGATGGTACTGATATGTCAGGCTTGATTCTCATGGTTACCTTGGCCTTCCCTCTTTCCAGAGCAATGTTTTTGATCCTCCCTACCTCTATACCTGCTATCTCCACCGTCACATCTATATTAAGCCCTGAGGCACTATCAAAATAGGCAACGATCTCATATCCCTTGTTTCTTCCAATCTCAAACTTGCCTACCTTTACGGACATGTAGGCGAGTATAATGATGCCTGCTAACACAAATAGCCCAACCTTAATTTCTGCACTAGCGTTGTTCATAATTTCAGACCTGGCTTATCGGCAACTTCTCAAAAAGTTCGGCTGATTCCTTGCCGTTGACGTTTACGGTGATTGCGAGGAGCAGAGCGACGTGGCAATCTCATTGCGATGTTAGAGATTGCTTCGCTTTGCTCGCAATGACAGAACCCGAACTTATTGAGAAGCGTAACACATTAAATTGCTTAAACAACCCGTATTGGGCCCTCCACATTACCTTCTAGAAATTGTATAAGAGCAGGGTTTTTGCTCTTTTCGATTTCCTCAGGGGTCCCATATTCTATTATTTTTCCCTCATGTAGCATGGCGATTTTATGCGCGATCTTGAATGTACTCTTAATATCATGGCTTATAGCTACACAGGTTACATTAAGGCGATTCTGGATGTCAATAATGAGCTGGCCAATTGCATCAGCCATGATCGGGTCAAGTCCGGTGGTGGGTTCGTCAAAAAGGATAATCTCTGGCTCAAGGGCGATAGCCCTGGCCAGGCCAACCCTCTTTTTCATGCCTCCGGAAAGCTCTGAAGGCATTTTGTCTTCCACACCCTTTAGACCAACATGGGAAAGCTTTTCACTGACGATTTCCATTATTTCGCTTTTTGTGAGCTTTGTGTGCTCTACTAAGGGGAATGCAACATTTTGGCCTACTGTCATAGAGTCAAACAGGGCCGCCCCCTGAAAGAGCATGCCAAATCTTTTCCGCAATTCATTTAACTGGCGGTCGTTGAATGTAGTTATATCCTGGCCATCGATGTCTACCCTTCCACTATCCGGCCGAAGCAGACCTATTATATGTTTTAGTAAAACACTCTTTCCAACCCCACTCTGGCCAATAATAACCGTGACCTTACCCGCCTCAATGTTTAGATTCAGATCGTTAAGTACGACATTATTTCCAAATGATTTGCAGATATCTATTAAATCTATCATATGCAGAAAACGAACTAAGGTTTGTAAGATATGCGATACCCAGCCCATATCTCATATCGTATATTCGCCTGACTCAAGAGCTTTTTCTTATTGTACAGTCCAAAAAGCACAAAATTGTTCTCGAACTTCTGCTCGCCAAAACCTAAAACATTATAGATGTAAGGAGATAATCGCTTATCAGGATCAAGACCGATGAAAGCACTACTGCCTGCGTAGTTGCCTTTCCTACGCCTTCTGCTCCCCCTTCTGCGTAAAATCCTTTATAGCATCCTATGTAGGATAGTATCAGGCCAAAAAAGATGGATTTAATAAGGCCGTGAAATATATCCTCGACTTCGAGCATTTCAAGTATATTGGCCACAAACATCCCTGAATTTATATTAAGGAGAATGACACCAACAAAGTAACCACCTAGTATACCCAAAAGATCTGAGACAATGGTCAGAACTGGAAGCATAATAATGCCTGCAATAATCCTGGGGACAATAAGATAGTTAATTGGATTTGCAGCCATCACATAGAGGGCGTCAATCTGCTCGGTTACCCTCATGGTCCCGATTTCTGTAGCCATTGCAGAACCTGCCCTCCCATTAACCATCAGGGCCGTTAAAACAGGTCCCAGTTCTCTGGTCATGGCTAACGCAACTGTTGAGCCGACGAGGGTCTCTGCTCCAAAAAGCTTAAATCCATGATGGCTTTGAAGAGCAAGTACCATGCCGGTAAAGGTGCCTGTCAGAACAACCACAAAGGTCGATTTGACTCCAACAAATTCCATCTGTTTGATGATTGCCTTAACCCGGTAAGGGGGTAGCACCATCCAGGCAAAGGCCTGTACGAGCAGGATAAAGATCTGCCCCGTCTCTCTTATGATTCCTATAGTGTTTCTTCCCAAATAGAAAATCAGGGAATACATTAATTCACCATCGGTGTGAGCAGTCCGTTGTAATTATCCTTCCAGCCACTTTGTACCTTACTGCCTGCTAAGGATATGAGGTCTAAACTATATCAGGGCATAACCC
>JAFDDT010000160.1 GCA_019310725.1 Deltaproteobacteria bacterium
GTTTACTGCTTATGCATGGATTGCTTTTTATAACCGCAACCCAGCATACCAGGTCTGGGCCAGGGGCATAACCAAAAAAAAGACACCCATACCCTGGACTTTGACGTTACCCTGAACAACGCCTAACACTGTTTGAAGAAAGGCAACAGTTTCTGGTAGGTAGTATGTATATGTTCAGGGATAACCCGCACATCTTCAAGTACCGTCATATAGTTAGTATCACCGCTCCATCGCGGAACAATGTGAAAATGGATATGGTCCTCTACCCCTGCCCCTGCCACTTTTCCGAGGTTCATACCGACATTAAATCCCTCCGGACTCATAACCTCCTTGAGGGCATCGATGGACTTTTCCACCACAGTTATGACGTCGAGCTTCTCCTCTGGGAGAAGGGAATTCAACGTGGAAACATGCCGCACTGGGGCAACCAACAGATGGCCGTTTATATAGGGAAACCTGTTCATGAAAACAGTGCTCCGATCGCCAGTGAATAGAATTAGTCTCTCTTCATCACGACTCCGATCATCACCAGGACAAAATATGCACTCACCCCTCACATCGCCACAACCGACATATACCATGCGCCAAGGCGCCCAAAGAACCCTCATCACATAACCTCACACTACAATTATCCTACCCTTTATTTCCTCCTCTAAACCCAAAATCCCGATCGAATGGGACCCAGATACGGCAAACCCTGAAGCAGTCCCTGGATTAAAAAACAGCACACCCTTGTCACGGCGATTAGCAGGCCTGTGAGTATGGCCAAAGATAATAGCATCTACATCATTGAACTGAGATCTTATCCTTCTTTCCATACCAAATGGCGATCCCCATCCATGAATCAATCCCAGCCGGAATCCATCTGCCACGATTACCTCTTTCTTAGGGAACCGCTCTCTTATATCCCGGTTATCCATGTTGCCCTGCACTACATGGAGCGGCTTCTGACCCAAGAAATCAACGATTTCCATGGAGACAAGATCCCCTGCATGAACAATCATATCCACATCAGAGAAGTATTGGTCATACATATCAATTAACTGCTGACTCACCTCTTTGAGGTGGGTATCTGAAATGATACCGATCTTCATTTTTCTAAAGGAGATAGGGAGTGAGGCTTGTTATGTACCTGTCAAATGTGGGGAAGTATAACAAAATATAAAAAAAAATAACAAGCCTAAATGGGTTCAGCCATGCACCAATTACTGTTGACACGCCCTGGCAATCCCCTTATACTTCAGCAACGTAACTCTTGCGCCGATCACCATCCTCATCGAGGTCCATATCTCTATTGCCACCTTTACCGGAGGAAAACGATGAAGGTCCTTGTATACGGTACAGGAGGGAGAGATCACTCCCTTGCTGATAAATACGGAGACAGCCAGCATGTTGAAAAAGTGTATTTTTTCCCTGGCAATGCCGGCGTGCCTTATTCAGCAAAGGGAAAAAGAAATTTGATAGAGTGTTATGATATAAGGGATTTCAATGAGGTGGCGAAGTTTTGTCTGGAAAACAAGGTTGATCTGGTAGACATAGGTTCAGAAAATCCTCTGGAAGAGGGCCTTGCGGATGTTCTAAACGAGAAAGGGATAAGAACTATTGGGCCAAAGCGAGAGTATGTGAGATTAGAGAGTGACAGAGAATTTACGGATAATATCTTACGGGGCATCGGAGTAGGCAAACCAGAGTATGCAGTGTTTGATGATCCAGAAAAGGCCAAAAGATACGTCAGAAATATTGGGTACCAGGTTTTTGTAAAGGCAAATGGCCTCGCAGCAGGAAAAGGCGCCATAGGCTGTGACGATGTTGCGCAAGCCGAGGACGCAATTGAAAAAATAATGGTGGAAAAGATATTTGGAAGATCCGGAGATAAGGTTGTTATCGAAGAGAGAAAATACGGCACTGAAATCTCATTTTTTGCTTACTTGGACGGCGAGCATGTGCTGCCTTTGAAGATGTTTGTCCAGGATTACAAAAAGGCCTTCGACCCAGATGATGAGGAATCAATCAAGCAGTTCAACGGAAATCCTAATACAGGCGGAACAGGATGTTATGTGCCGCACAAACTGGTAACCCCATGGCTGATAAATAGGATCATGAAAGAGATTGTAAACCCATCGGTGAATGCGGTCTACAATCGGGGTGATCTCGGTTTGGGATGGAACTATAAGGGGGTCTTATACTTTGGCCTCAATCTCGATCCTTACAACAGCCTGGATGTATTTGAAATCAATGTAAGACATGGCGATCCCGAGTGGGAGGTTCTCTGCCGGAAATTGAGCACAGACCTACTAGAAATAGGTATGGCAGTGTGGGAAGGGAAATTGGATCAAATCACCCCTGTCTGGAACAATCAGTACGGAAGGCCGCTCAAAGGCGAGCAAAGGATGGAACAAGGGATATCCCGCACGTTACGGCAAAGGCCATCAGCTAACCGGACTAGATAGGCTCGAAAGGGGGATTGCTACGTACTTTTCGGGTGTCAGAGAAGATCCGGACAAAGGCCTCATCTCAGACGGCGGAAGAGTATTACATATCATTGCTGGGGACTCAACCCTTGAGGGTGCTCGAGAAAAGGCTTACCGGAACATAGGGTATGTCTCTTTGCTGGACCATAATAACAATAATGCTAATTGCCTGAGGTACAGAAAAACAATTGGGATCTAAGGATTTTTCCGGGCATCCACCTCAAACAACGGCTCCTCTAAATCCAACACCTTGAGAGGACTTTTCCCGGTAAAAAGCTTGATAATCTTACCAACTGTGTAAGCATTACCTCTCAGCAACAATTTGCAATTTTCAATGCGACAACCAGTAATATTGGTTTCGCCCTTCTCAAGGACAATGATACAATCCTTAAACGCGCAATGACTGAAAGACTTGCCGTCGAGTTCTATCTTCTCCTTAGAAAAGGTGGCATTCTTATACTGGATCTTGAATCCCCCCATGGTACTACTTTTTTCTATAAAGCCTCCTCCACGGTTCATTCTTGGAACTCAGGTAGTCAGCCAAAGTCTCTTTTAAGGCATTAGAGGCCAAAAGAGCGCAGTGAACACTTTCATCTGGGAGCCCGTCTAAACTTTCCAAAATTACCTCATCGCTGATCTTATATGCATCCTTAATAGTTCTACCAATGGCCAACTCACAGGCCATACTGCCTGCTACAACAGTGGTCATACATCCGTCAGCGACAAACCGGGCGTCGATGATCTTATTATCCTTCATTTTCAGGAAAATCGTCATCGTATCTCCACATGGTCCGGTAGTGGTTGCACTCCCATGAGGGCTCTCCATCTCTCCAAAATATTTAGGATTAAGCCACCGTTCAATCACCTTTTCTGAGTATATCTTCCGTGCATCCCTTATAATGGATGCCTGGATTTCTTCTATTGCCTTATCAAATTCAACAGGCACCTCTCTCACTATCCCCCCTTCTTTATTAATCCCTCCTGCAGGTTTCTCCGGTTGTGCAGGAAGGGCTATCGCAGCGCTGTGCTCTTCCACAACAGGTAGTGCCAGGGGCCCGGCCACTATCTGCAACAGTAAATGACGAAACAGATAAGATCTTCACTACATCATCACTGCCGCATTGGGTGCAGGTGAGCGTTTCACTATCAGGGCTAGCCCCAACTAATATCTCTGATATCTGGCCACAGTGATTGCACCTATATTCATAGATAGGCATTATTTATTCTCCTTTTCTGGTCGAAATCCTTTAATCTGATCGCAATGAATCCATCCCTCAAAGGGGGTTGGTTCTCCCTTCTTGCGAACATACCCCTGAAAAGCATTTATCACCATTTTTTTCTGAAATCAAGAAATGAAATAAATCGTAGATTTTTCTCGTGCACCTGTTTATTATAATTTCGATCTGATAAGAGGAGGGAGTCAATGGCAATACGAGATGGCACCACCTACGAAAAAATAGATTTGAAACTGAAAATAGCAAGCTCAGCATATGAGCATTGTATGAGGCTATCCATATTGGCAAAGACTACACGCAGGAGGTATGTATGAAAAGTTATCGGAAGGAACTCTGGTTCCAGATCCCTACCAGGAGGGCATTCGTCAATATCACCCCTCAGGTGGAAGAGTGTCTGAAAGAAAGCGGGATTACAGAAGGTTTTATTCTCTGCAATGCTATGCACATAACAGCCAGTGTGTTCATAAATGACGATGAATCAGGGCTTCACCACGACTACGATGTCTGGCTGGAAAAACTTGCCCCTCATGAGCCCGTCTCCGAATACCGGCACAACGTAGGCGAGGATAATGCGGATGCCCACATGAAAAGGCAGATCATGGGGCGGGAGGTAGTGGTGGCTGTGACCAACGGTGAGATGGACTTCGGACCGTGGGAGCAGATATTTTACGGCGAGTTTGACGGCCGGAGACGTAAAAGGGCGCTGGTGAAAATAATTGGAGAATAGACACCCATCTGCCACTTCATGATTTTCCATGTGAGCGGCATAAATCACCGACGCATCAAAAAGGAAACCTGCTACAAAGGTACCTCTGAAATGAAAAACGAGCAAGACTTTGATCAACTCTTTAGGGCAATGGCTCATAACAGAGAGGTTGAACAAAAGGCCGTCACATACTTACACGGTAAGAAAAACATAGGTAAAGCTATAATCTATGATGAGCTGCTCGCCAAAAAACTGATCGGGTATTCTGCCGAGAGAAAAGCCCTTGCATTCCCTCTTCTGAGGGGCTTTCTTTACGTAGGCATACAGTATGTACCGATTGAGACACTCGAGATAGATGGCCACATGATAGAGGAGGGTCAAGAATACTGTCATGAGGGCAGTGACCTTGAAACAGGCCTTTTCAGCCTTCAGAAAAATTTTAGAGATGCGATTCTCACCTATGGGATTCTCGACCTCCTGAGCACAGGCCTGGAAGGTGTTTCCCTGCCAAGCCTGACAAGATTCAAACAACTGCAATTATTCTCCAGCCTAAACACAACGGTCTGTTTTAAAAATACCGAAGGTAGGGAGTCAGCCATTCAGAATATCCTTGAAATCCTTCCAAATGCCACGATCATAACATTACCGAAGCAGTTCAGAGATATAAATCATCTTTTGATTGAAAAGGGCCCGGGAGGGGTGCACATGATCTTAAGGAACAGGGGGAAAACAGATATGATGAAAAAATCAAAGGAACTCAAAGCGAATAAAACCTTTCACATGGTAAACTGCCGCTATTTTACAAACCCTGGCTCAAACAATACACAGGCCACCTTACAGGCTGCTAATGAAAGGGCAAAAAAGTTACGAATCAGAAAGATTGTAATTTCAAGCTGTAGCGGTGAAACCGCGTTCAGAGCCCTCGATCTGTTTGGAAAAGGCTTTTCTCTGGTGATTGTAACCCATGCAACAGGGTTTAAAAAGCCAGATTATCAAGAGCTTGCCCAAAACGACAGGGAACGACTTCTGGAAAGGGGTGCCTCTGTCTTGACTGCCCAGCATGCCTTTGGTGGGGTGGGAAGGGCGGTTAGAAATAAAACGGGGACCTATCAAATAGATGAGGTTATTGCCTATACCTTGCGAACATTCGGGCAAGGAACCAAGGTTGCCATTGAGATTGCCCTCATGGCCGCAGACGCCGGTCTTATCAGAACAGACGAGGATGTTATCTCAATCGGTGGTACGGCAAACGGGGTAGATACAGCCCTTCTGCTGAAACCAGCCCATACGCAAAATTTCTTTGATCTCAAGATGAGAGAAATCATCTGTAAACCGGCGGATTTTTAAAGCCTTACGATTTCTATCGGATACAGTGGAAAGCAGACACACCTTGAGTATAGTAAAATAGGCAATGAAAGAGAATCTCGGAAAGAGAATCCAAACCCTTGCTGAATGGTTATATGAATCCAGACACCCCGTTGTTTTTACCGGAGCTGGAATCAGCACGGAATCAGGGCTTCCTGATTTTAGAGGGCCCAATGGCATGTGGACTCGGAGAGACAAAGGGCTTCCACCCAGACCCATGAGCCGCCCCTGGGACTCAGTGGAGCCCAATAGCGGTCACATTGCTATTGCTGATCTCCAAAAACTGGGAAAACTAGCGTTCCTGATCTCCCAAAATGTGGACAACCTCCATCTGAAATCAGGTATTCATCCCGATTTATTGGCCGAGCTTCATGGGAACATAACCAAACTGAGGTGCACGAGATGTGGCAAAAAAGTGGACAAAACTGCTGGTATAACTCTATGCCAATGTGGCGGTAACCTGGTTCGAAGCGTAGTGGATTTCGGCCAACCCCTTCCGGAAAGAGATCTCATGCTTTCCTTTGGGCACTCGCGAAAAACTGACCTTTTCGTAGTTGTTGGCTCAAGCCTTGTGGTAACGCCAGCGGCAGACATGCCCGCAGAAGCCCTTCGCTCTGGGGCAAAACTGGTTATCATCAATCAGGGTGAAACCCCCTTTGAGCGTCATGCCCACTTGCGATTTCATGAAAAAATAGGAGACGTTCTCCCCAGTGCTGTGAAGAGACTGAAAAGGTTGATGGGTCTATTTGAATAATTCATTTCCCTTTGCCATCTCCCAAATCTTATTATATTTAACCTCCAGAAAAGCAAGTCCCTATCATTTCCTATCATTCCACTTTTTCGCCTTTGAAAAAATGGTAAATTATCTAACATAGCGCTCTAAATCCCGATAAAAACCCTCATGAGCACCAAAGGTATAGAGATAAAGCTCTTTTTTCTTAAAATCAGGTTCATAAGAGATGAGATAGAGCTGATTTTTGTATTTAAATTTTTGAAATCCAACCCCCTTTATTACTCCTTTTTTAGATTTTCCAGCCAAGGGGTTTTCTAAAATTGACTTTACTTGTTTGTCCAATTCTTTCTGAAAGCCTTCGGTTTGTTTCTTTTTGGTCCTTAATAAAATGGGGGAAGATATGAGATTCAAACTCACTTAATTAATCCCCACTGATAAGGTTTTCCCAGCCCAGCGTCTATCTCTTCTCTCGCTATTAACGTCTCTTTAATAAACGAATACGGCAGATCAGGATTATCCTCAACTGCCATCGCAATATTTAAATATTCTTCGACTTGATTGGAAAAGTTCCTTCTGTGTACCTTTGCCCGAGCCTTTATCTTTCTTAAAATATCCTCCGATAACCTCAGCGAAGCAGCCTTTTTCATGTTAGACCTCCCACCTTATAATCAAAAAACGCTAAAACATTGTATGACGTTGAAATACATTTGTCAAGAAAATATCACAAAAGTATATCTTGGGAATTTTTTTATTGACAATGAGAATATGTTAGGGCATAAGGCACAATTCGTTGTTCGATTAATTTTTTAAAGGAACTATAAGTCATTTTGCAACCGTTCAGGGGTTCAGGGGTTCAAGGTTAATGGTTAGTAAAGGCTAAAACAAAAACAACCTTGAACGGTGAACTGTGAACCTGTGAACGCCTATGTAATTTTCTATAAAGAAAGGATGTGGTTATCATGGTTTGTACAACGGTAAAGAAAGGTGTTGAGTGCATCTTTATGACCAAAAGAGGATGCGATTTTAATGGAGGTAGCTGCCACCCGATTGTTGATCAGTGTGATGGCTGCCAGAGAATCGTCGAGTATCCCACCGGAACATTTTGTATGAGTTTCCCTGACCCTGCCATCAAATGGAAAAATGGCGCCTGTAATATGGCAACTCATATGAAGACCCAAACAACGGCACAAAACCACAGGTTAAATCCCCTGAAGGCCTCAAAAAGGTCCCACTAGTAAATCCCTGGACCAGGACTCTTTTTCAAAGATAAGAGGAGATATTTAGCCTATTTGGGCTAATCCACCGGGCCAATCTCTTTCGCATCCAGACCCTGAAGATCGGCCTGGCCCCGGGAATCAATGGTGTGAGACCGGCTCTAGCAATTGGAGAACCGGGGCGAAGAGAAGTATGCCTTCTCATAAGATTAGCAAGGCATCCAACATCTCTTTGGCAGGCATGTTTCCGCTATGAATCGGAAACCGGAGGGAAATTGGGACATCCTGAAATAAATACGTAGCTCCTCCATCCGCCCCTCAATTTGGTAACAGGGCAAAGGCATGAAAAGACGACACTCATGTCCTGGAAACGAAAAACGGGGAACCAAGCCTGCGATTAATTCCCCGAGATATGGAGGTGTTTTGGATGTTCTTTCCGAGCCGGAGCCCAGGATTCCAGGATTTGCGGCTTTGACTGGCACAGGCTCGCCGAGCGAGGAGCCGTGGCTGTCAGCTCATAATGGTTCTTGAAGAAGGGGAGGAAGTCCCGGCCCTTAATCTAAGGTATAAAAAGTCCCTCGCCCGGAGCCATGGACTTTAATCAAGCACCCCTTGGCCAACTTAGCCAATGTCCTGTTCATAAAGCCCTGGACTCGGCCGGCCTAACTTCCCGTACATTACCTGTCCATTTTCAGGCTAATTTTTATCAGGGCCCCGCTTTGCCACTCCATTAAATCAGCGTTGACTTTTCATTTTAAAACTGTAATATAGTAAGGAAATAGATTAGCAAGGAAATAGGAGAATGAAAATGCTCGGCAGAATGACGTCTAAAAATCAGATTACGATCCCCAAAAAAATTATTGAAAAAATACCGGATGTCAAACATTTCGAGATTGAGTTTAAAGACGGGGTTGTCATGCTCAAGCCTGTCAGAATTTTCGATATGAGCCTGGATCAGATCCGTTCAAAGATGAAAAAACTCGGCCTGAAGGAAGACAGTGTTGCGGAAGCAATACAATGGGCCAGATCAAAGAAATGAGAGTTGTCATAGATACAAATGTACTTATCTCAGCCTTATTATTTGGCGGTACGCCTGGAAGATTGATGCCTTTGTGGAAAAATGGCCGTATTAAACCGCAAGCCTCAAAAGAAATGATTGACGAATACATTAAAGTCCTGGCTTACCCAAAATTTAAATTGTCCGAAGCGGAGATTACTTACATTATGCACGGAGAAATATTGCCGTATTTTGATGTTGTCGCATCCGGCTCTGGAGACGTGTTGGTTAAAGAAGACCCTTCAGATGATAAGTTTATTCACTGTGCTAGAGCTGGAAAGGCAAAGTTTATTATCACTGGAGATCATCACTTGCTAAGGCTTAAATCATACGGGAAAATGACGATCCTTACTCCCTCCCGGTTTATAAAAAATTTTTGACGTACTCCCCGCCTCAAAGACTCGGTCCCCCCGACCTGCCTGCGCCGAAGCTTCGGCAGGCAGGCTTACTCAGGTTCAGTGTCACCCCCCTGCCTGTGTGTGTCCGCCCGCAGACAGGTGCCCGGCGCGGCAGACAGGTGGCGCAATCTCAATTCTTCTCTAGAAACGGAAAGACATGGCTTTTCCCTATTGGTTGTTCACTTTCCCGGAAACACAATTTTGACCCTTTAAGGGACACTTGAGCTGGCATGAAATCTGGAAGTTTCCATCTTCTATCTAATGTTTCATTTGAGGTGATCCAACCCCATTCGCACCACAAATTGTCCCAGGTCAAGACCTGACCCCGTTTCTTCTTTACGGTTGAAAAAGGTGGTGTACGACCCGTTGATGTATTGCATTACCTTACTCAGATTCCCTCCCGGGGTTTCAATGATGAGGTGATAGTCTTATGTGAAGCTCAAGATTATGTGAAGTTGAGCTTCGTTATTCCCTGAGTGTCCTTCATTTTCTGCACCTATTCAGTTCTTTACTACACATAATTGAGGCCCTTTGGCAAGGGC
>JAFDDT010000161.1 GCA_019310725.1 Deltaproteobacteria bacterium
TAAACCCGAAAATGTTCGCCTGTTTCCTTGCGCTTCCAGCGCACTCGCTGGGGGAGGGCATGGTTGAGTTTAATGGCACCAGGTTTAGGGCACATAGCAACACAACACCCTCCATACCAGCACTCCTCTGGATAGAGGATGATAGGGGGTTTTCCTTTTTGTGGATTTGGTATGAAGAGATCCACCTGGCATACATCTACACAGGTGTTGCATCCGTTACAGATATCCGGGTTGAATACCACTGGGTTAGTTGGAGTGCACCGGTTGGGAAAGGCATATACCTTTTTTTGCGTCATCCGTTTCCTCCTTGAAACCTCTCTCAGCGATGTTTCTCATAGTTCTCTTTTAAGGGACCCCAAAAATCTATGGGAAGCACTCGACTTTTTACCTTTCCATCCTCTCGTTTGACAGTAACCCACTTTTGCCAATCAGGCGGATCTACTTCTGGATAGTCCAGACGGAAAAAGTCCAGATATCGACTGCTGGCCTTCCGTGCCATGGAGGAGTGAAGAATAATCTCATTGCAGGTGAGAATATTGAACACCTCCAAAGTACGCATCAGTTTGTGTGGGTTATCAGCACATACCCTAGGCGCCTCATTCTCCTTAAGATCTTCAAGCCAGATCAAGCCAATCTCTAGAAGCCCCTCATTCTTATACTCCCCGCAATAGTTTTGCATGACCCTGCACAGCGCTGCATTCAGCTCTTTCCATTCCATCGCTCCACTGCTGTTCAACGGTGCATATACACGGGCCTTTTCTTCCTCAACCTGCCCCCGAGAAATTGGCAGCACAGCCGCCTTCACCGCATACTCTGCTGCCTTCCTGCCTGCGTATCTCCCGGTGGTAGCAGCATGATAGTGGTAGTTTGCTGCAAACAGGGCGTCTCCAGTCACATAAAACCCCTTCACGTTGGTCATGAGATCCCAGTCTACGATTGGCCCGCCGGCATCACCGATTTCTCCTCCTGTTCTATCCTGAGGACGCACGCTTCCCCTCATCGGGTCGCTTCCCAGGAGCATATAGCTCTGAAGGAGGTCTTTATTGGGATCAAACCCTGCCTCAGTATAGGTTTGAAGAATGGGGATCTTGGTCCTTCCTTCCTCCCCCACCATGAGTCCCCAGATAGCCTTTCTTTCATGCTCAGACATGCTGGACAAATCAGCATACAGGGGAAGGCCAAATTCTCCCTCTTTCACCCGCTCCAAGAGATCCGGCGTTAATTCCGGCCTCTTGTGCCTGTAAGCACTCGTTCGCTCGCCTAAGAATTTCTGGCCAGGCGCTGGCCGTGTGCGCTCTTCTTCGTTCTTGAGGACCTTTCCGTCCCTATCCACGTAGGGGATCTCTTTTCCGTAAGCATCGACCATGGTGCATGGAAACCACGTGTTAAGCGGGTTTCCATGGCCATAGTGTGGAAAAACATGACCGCTGCCAAATGAGGTAGGTCTGGATTTCTCCATCATGGTAAACTCCACACCTGCCCTCCAGCCTGAAATTTGAGATTCCCCTGAGCTCAGTTGAAAAACACCAATTTCGCTGGTGTCGCGACATACAATCAATAACTGCTGGGGCCCTGAAGATAAAAAACTCCCCGGTACGCACATTGAGGCCCGCTGCACCCACAACCCTTTTCCCTGCCTTACCTCCCTCGGTGAGCAGGCTGGTGGCCATAACCCTGTCGTAGATCTGGACACCCAGCCGATTGCACTCGTCGAACAGGGCCGGTTTAAAGGTGGTGCCCCATACGCGGAAATGGATCTTATTCTCATAATCATAGGCAAATAGAAACTTGGTTTGTTCATCCCGGAACGGGGCCCCCTTGAATTCATCTTCGGTATCCCTGATCTTTCCCCCTATCTGCTCCAGTTCCAGGAGGGTTTCATAGCTCTCCCTGGCAGCAATATACCGTGAAATGGCATTAGTATAGCCTCCGGTATACTCAAGCTCCCACTCCACCACCTCTTCGGCAGTAACGGTAGAATTCGGGTGAGGGGTATTTATCCAGTGGTCACAGCCTGATCCCCCTCCCCCACTCCGTATGGTGGCCCCCTTTTCTACCAACACAACCTTAACACCCTTTCGAGCCGCGCTAATAGCAGCCCAGCATCCGGCTATACCGCCACCCAAAACAAGCACCTCTGTGTCAACCTCAGTTTCCTTACCGTATTCTATGGGATACGGCCACTCAGGTATGCCGTGCTTTTGAACCAATTTATTCCAATCCATACTTCAGTCCGTTTCCTGTAATAGTTGTCTATTCATTAGATACCTGGTTTCCCACGGTCTAATCAGTAGCAACCCTCGCCACTCATCCATCAGTGGGGAGCCTGGAGAATTTGAATTCTCCGTTCTCATCCTTACGGATGGCCAAAAAGATCTTCCAGTTTTCATCATCTTGCTCGGGATAGTCGGCCCTGCGAAACCCGAAGGGAATGGGCCTGCTCTCCTTCCTCTCCATAGAGGATCTCAAGACTAGCTCAGCATTGTCAATGATGGATTTCACATCCAGGCACCGTCCCAGTTCATGAGGATTTCCGGCCTTCAAGGGAGCCACCCTGGCATCTTCAAGACGCTCCAGCCCCCGCTTCAACATGGCCTCGCTGCGAACATCACCACAGTAAAAGTCCATAAGATTCTGAACCCCAGTCTCCACCTCTTTCCAGCAAAATCCCTGCTTACGATTTAGTATTTCAGTACACATTTCCTTTCGAGCCTTCACCGTGTCCTCGCTTATGGGCAGAAACGCCTTTTGTGCCTTGGCCCGTTTTGCAGCCATCTCCCCGGCATACCAGCCCTGTGTAAAGGCCCCTGAAGAGGCCTGCCAGGGAAGTCCGGCCACCTCATCGCCTGCGGCAAACAGATTCTTAATGTCTGTCTCAAGGTCCTTGTCTACCCATAGTCCCTTGGCTGCCGTGCCCGATATCTCACGAGGCCAAGAACCGGCATATTCTTGTCTGTTCTTTCTGAGATCTGCCCCTTCCTCACCCTGAAAATAACGCAGAAACTGGGTACCTTTGCCCTCATTCCCGATGGACCATTCAATATATGCAATTTCCTCATCAGTAGCCTGACTGAAATCCAGGTAAAATGGGCCCCCACCCTCGGCGTGCCTCTTGATCAGAGTGGGTCTCATGCCACGCCACACCTTCCTTTCCTCTAACCATGTTCGCCTGACTTCCTCCGTCCATTTTTCTTTGCCCAGGTTTCCCCAGTCATAAAAGTAAGTCCTATCAACAATGACATTTCCCTCCCCATCAACGACGCGGGCAGCCGGCTGAACCGTATTTCGAGGATCGCCATAATTTGGATTGTAATTGCCACACGCACCCAATCCAAGAATATTGCTCAGGAATTCAATCCCTACTATAGGCAAACCAGTGCGGATGGCCATAGAGGTGCCGTCACCACTCATGGGCGAAGGCATCCGCGTATTAAAATCAAAGCCAGTGGGATTGCGACTCAACCGGTTCGACCTCCCGCTGGATAACACAACAGCCTTTGCCTTGAAAAAGTAGATATCACCGGTACGTACACTGACGCCCACGGCCCCTGATGTCTGGCCATCGGCAGTAATTAAATCGGTCATCTGCACCCGGTTGATGATAGTAACCCCTCTCCTTCTGGCCTCCTGCGTGAGGGTCGGCTTTAACGGTTTCCCGTCAAAGTTAAACGAGGTTGGTACGCTATGAAACTGGGGTACGATCCTGAATCCACCCAGGACCTTGCTGTCTTCATATCTGAAGTTGATACCCCAGCTTTCCAGGTCCAGCACCCGGTCAAAATTGGCACCGGCGACCAGAAAGAAAAGGTCTCTTCTGAAAAAGCCATAGGCCGTTCCCTGGCGATGGTCTTCTGCCATATCTTCAATGGTATAGCCCATCTTCTCATGGACCGGAGGGATATAGGCCCATGTGTGGTCTATTCCAGAAGCAGCACAACCGCTTCGTATGGTGTTGGACTTGTCTACCAGGGTCACCCGCATTCCCTCCTCTTGACTCGCCTTAATCGCTGCCATGCATCCGGCCAGCCCCCCCCCAATCACCAGGACATCAGTTTCAACTGGTATGACTTTTGATTTCATCATCTTTTGCTCCTAAGATCTTTCACCGCGTCACTACCTGAATGGTTATACCATGTTACCGCTTGAACGAACCCCTCATTTGGAATGGAGTGATGATCTTGATCGCCCCTTCATCCTGATGGGGGCAGTGTGAGATACAGCAGCCGCCAAACCAGCATTCCTCAGGATACAGAACAAGGGGTGGCTTACCTTTTGCCGGATTGGGCGCAAATACATCGCACATACACACCTCGACACACATGTTGCACCCATCACAGACATCCTCATCGAAATAAATGTGCTTGAATCCCAATTTGTCTCCTCCCTGGTTTAAGCTTGTTCTACCTGTAGATCCCCTTCCCTTGCGCGGACATTTTTCTTTCTCCATTGCAAGAGGGTTAGAAATGCGCACAGGATCAATCCCCCGAAGAATAGGATAGGGCTTTTAACTATAAAAAATACCAATAACGACAATCCCCCCACACCACCCAAGAATCTTTCCATTATAGTGCAGCTCTGCAGATAGTAGCCCACAAATGCCACCTCCAGAGTAAACAAACACGCAACGGCAGCAATAGTACCCATAACTGCCCCAAGGGGTTCCTGCGGTTGTAGAAGTAAAAAGGGACAGTATATGAACATGATAGGGATGATAAAGCCTCCTATCGCTGCCTTTGTGGCCTCAATAGCAGATGCCATGTAAGAGGCATCTGCCAGCTTCGATGCAATGAGAGCAACCAAGGCAACAGGTGGTGTCAGGAATGCGAACACAGCGAAAAACATGACGAAAAAATGTGACTGCTCAAAGCCAATTCCCATTTTCATTAAGGCTGGAGCAGCAAACATGGATACAATAAAATATGCCGTTAGAGAAGGTCCGCCAAAACCCATGAGCACACATATCCCTGCAATGATGACCAATGCGACTAAAAGATACCCCCCGCTCCATGCCTGTATGCCAGAGGAAAGCTTTACGCCGATACCGCTCATTGTCACGGTTGCCATAATGAGCCCCACACAGGCTGCGGATGCGCCGATTCCTGCACCTGCCCTGGCACCCCTCACAAAGCCTTGAATAACTTCACTAAGGGAGGGACGATCTTTTTTGAAAAATGATACAATCACAGAGCTCATAATAGCCCAAAAAGCAACGTACATAACGCTATAGCCCTTTATAAAAAGGGCCAGGATAACGATGAAAGGGGTAATGAAGGAGGGCAGCGAAAAGAGCAACTTCCTCATATCGACCTTCTGTTCACTCATTGCTGTGATTTTGAATTGTCCTGCCCGAAAATAAACATATAAGCCTACAGCCCAGAAGTAGAGCAACGCGGGGATTACCGCCATAACAATAATGGTCAAATAGGGTATTCCGGTGATACCCGCCATGCCAAATGCTACAATACCCATAACAGGAGGCATGATCTGCCCCCCATTCGAAGCCGCCGCCTCGATGGCAGCTGCATATTTTGCTTTGTAACCCACTTTTTTCATGAGGGGTATAGTAAAGGACCCCGTTATAGCCACATTTGCGGCGGCGCTACCGGTTATCGATCCGACAAGGGAGCTGCTCATCACGGCCATCATACCAGGGCCCCCTTGCATCTTGCCTGCGACCATTCGCGCGAATAACATAAAGAATTTGGTTCCCCCTAGGCCCTGTAGGACACCGCCAAATAAAACAAACAAGAAAATGAAATTGGCAGATGTGGGCAAAACGATGCCGTATATGCCATTTTGAATCCCTATGGAGAGATTAGAAATGGTCTGGTCAAGATCCAATGCCTGGCACCGGAACGGCTCTGGGAACGATCTGCCCACAAAGGGATAGAGGGCAATAAGCAGGGTAATTATGGGGAGCACGATGCCAAAGTCCCGGCGGGTTGCCTCCAGAACCAGAAAAATCAGTATCACCCCTATCACGAGATCCAGATTGGTGTTAAAGTAGGCCCTATCTTCCAATTCCGGCCAAAGCAGCTGCACATATCCGGTGGAAATCAGGGCTAATAAAGCCAGGGCTAAGGGCCAGAGCCGTCGAAATTTGTCTTTATTAGTCGCGAAATCTCCCACAAACACCAGCAACAAGCAGAACCCCAGATGGGTATTAAAATGGGCCTTGGCTGCCTGGAGCAACACCTGGGTAGATATCAGGTGGTAAAGGGCCATTGCTAAACCAAAAATCACCACCAGGATATAGGCCCTATTTTCCCGGATCTCTTTTAGAAAGGTATCCATATTCTTTAGTCCGCCGGAAACTACCATACATCCCTGTTAACAAAATCAGTTATATAGAACCCCTCTCTCTCCCATTTTGTCCTTTGCCTCTGGAGATCCTTACCGTGCTACATCAGCCGATCTTGAGAGACACAAAAGTAATCTCTTTTTGTGGGGAGTCGAGTTACCTTTTTCTCTGCGGCAAGGGCCCTATCCCATAGATTAAAGGCAAATCCCCCCTGCAGGGCTCCACGAAAGGCCTAAATTTGCCTTCGCGAAGCCCTCAAAAGGAATGCTGTGCCTTCAATTCCCTGAAAGAAGGTGGGGCATTATAGTCTCAGCGGACATCGAAGCCCGTGATCTTAATGCCTTTTTCCTTGAAGAATTTGACTGAAGCCGGGTGATATGCTGCCTCAGGTATGCTCAAAGAAGCAAGCGTGTTCTTGGTAATAATTGCACCTATGGGGTTATATTCCTTGAACCGATGGGCGTTTTCGTAAACCACCCTCAGCACCTCAGTTACCACCCGATCGGGCATACTGATGTGGGCACAAAACCCCAAAGGTTTGATCAAGATGCCGTTCGCTTCAGTCTGATAGGGGCTCAGCATCTTGGGTGGAACCATAACAACGCCCAAGGGATGTCCTGTTTTTGCCTTATAGGCCTTCACTGCCTCTAAATCAAACGAGATGAAATATACCTTTTTCGTGGCAACCAGCTCAGCCTGGAAAGGGCTGTTGGCCCATGTATTGGGGAGCTTTTTCAGAACATGCCCGGTATAAATCACATCTACGAGTCCATCTCTAAGGGTATCCGCAGCCATTTTTCCTGTAGAATATTGATACTTAATCTTGTCTAACGGAATCCCCATCTCTTTGAGTATACCGGTAAACGTCATTTGACGGCTCTTGCCTGGGGCAGAGTCGAAGATCACCTTTTTGCCTACCAAGTCCCTCAAGCTTTTTATGTTCGGATCTAAGGTGCAAAGCCCATTACCAGCTATACCCAAGATAGATACAAAACGGAATTCATCATAGTTAAAGGGGAATTTCTTATATGCACCCCATCCGTGTTTTGCCTCCCATATGTCCCAGGGAGTATTAAAAAACAGGTAATTTTTTCTCTTTTCGGGCTTCCTAACCAATGTTTTCATATGCTCGGCAGGGCCTCTTCCCTCCATGGCTGTAGCATGCAACCACGTACTGTTCTTATTGATCTGCTCTGCCAGGGCCACCCCCATAATGTATGAGGAGAATCCAGCTGGAAGAGTGGATATATCCAGCTTGAATTGCTCCTGTGCTGCAGCCGGAGCAGAAGCCCCCATGGTGAGAAAAACGCTGACCAGGGTTACTAAAAGACAAAGAAAACCTGTTGATGTTAAAGATCCTTTCTTTCTCATTTTCCATCCTCCCTTTTTATGGTTAATGAAGCTCCCAGCAGCAAGACTTCGGCGAGCCAAGTCGAGTCGCTGCAGGGTACTCTGGCGAAGGCGAATAAGCGCTAAAATGATTGCCGATTACCTTGCGCCTCCATGAACCCGCTTACTGGCTGGCCGATTCGATCTCTGCCACACAAAGAAAGGTCCAACGGACGGAACAGCAATCAACATACCTCCTTTCATCAGATAATGAGATCATGGGCGAGTTGCCCTTATTACTCTCACTCAAACGACAAGCTTTTTCGTGTACTCCGTGTCAATAGCCATCAGTTTTTCGCACTGTTCACCATTTCTCTCCTTCAATGCTTGGATGATAGCCTCATGCCGGTGAAAGGTGTTTCTGATATATTCCGAAGATTGGCGAGATTGAGGGTAAAGCGTATTCAACAGTTCAATCAAAGATTGAACCATCATTTTTATCAAAGGATTTCCTGAAATATCAGCAATGGCAAGATGAAAGGCCAGATTATTCTCACGGAGCTTTGTCCTATCCGCTATATCATCGATTAGTCTCTTGTTTATAATCTGGAGTCTGCGAAGGTCTTCCGCATTCACTCTTTTTACCGCCAGTTTTATGCTGTAGCACTCAATGGCCTCTCTGACCTCGTAAAAATAGTGTAGCGTAAGTTTCCCTTCACGGAAAAGGTCATAAATGGAGTTAAAGAAAGGTTTGTATAAATTATAGGTTACAAAGGACCCCCCCAATGAACCAGGCCGAATCTCGATGAGTCCTGATTGTTCCAATGATCTGAGGGCATCTCTGACCACAACTCTACTGACTCCCAGTTGATCCGCAAGATTGCGTTCGGAAGGTAGTTTCTGTCGCTCTTCAACATTATTTGAGAAAATCAGAGTTTTGATTTGAGATGCTATAGCATCCGAAAGTCTTTCTCTCTTGGGTGGGACCAAAGATGGGAATTCTTGTTCAGCCATGTGGTTGGTCTATTAATTAATCCAATTATCAAATACCCCAAGTCTTTTTGTTTTGTCAAGAAAAATTTATCAGAAAAATTTTTCATACTATAGGTTCCCCGTTGACGAAACTAGATGTCTTCATAAGGCAGCTTCTTAACAAATGTGTCAAGTTTTAAAGACGCTCAATGCAAAATTA
>JAFDDT010000162.1 GCA_019310725.1 Deltaproteobacteria bacterium
CGTGTATATTACAAAAATCTGTACCTTTACACTACCTGTTTCATTGCGGGCAGTGTGGCTGTAAGGGATACAGATGAGTGTGCCGAGGGAGCTACAGTATTGCTTATCAAAAACTCAAAGAAGACAATCGCTGAGGCTGTGACCAATAACTATGGGGATTTTAAACTGGATGGTCTTACGGAACAGGGCGGTCAGTACCGGCTGGAGATAGCGTATCCTGGTTATGAAAAGCAGGTACTGAATATAGAGCTTGAGGGCAGTATGAACCTTGGCACTATCTTCTTTTAGCAGGGAGGCTGACTGAGGGTCTATGATAATTCTCCCATCCCCTTGTTATTGACACAGGTTACACAGTAGCTCTTGTCCCTGTCTGTCTGAACGAATGGCTCTCCACAAATACTACAAATAGCAACACGTTTTTTCCACTTCCCTGTGACAGGAACCTTTACATAGGCGTAGGAGTATGCAGTTTCGCCAGCTTCCCTTAATATTTGTACGACCTCTCGATGTGGAACCTTTTCTGTGTTCATGTACCATGCGTGGAGCCTGTCAAACTTCCTAGTTTTCGCCGGATCCAGTATTATTCTGACACCCGGGGCGCGTTCCCCTGGGGGGGTGTGTCGCGTGATTGTCACGGCCATCTTACCTATATCCCTTATCATAAGCCCCCTATTGCCTATGGTGGCTCCGGCGAGAACCTGGAATGGGTCAGGGAGGCAGTTCCCTGTCTCGCACAAGACGTGGATTCTTTCATTCTCCTCGATGCCCAGGAGCCGCCTTCCCAAAGCGAGCATCTGAAGACCTATGAATGCCCCGGTGCTCAGATATCCATGAAATGAGACGATCCGAAGAAGAGAGTCCATGGTTACAAACTGAAGGCCAGGTCCGAGGAAGAAATCACTGCCCTTGGGAATTTCCACTACTTCGGAGAGTTTCAATTCTAAGGGATTTGGATGATCGCCTTCCCCACTTCCATTATGTTGTGAGTCTTTCCAGGCCCCGTTTTTTTTGCTGAGGTGGTTTCGCATCCTGTTTATCACGCTTTAGTAATAAAAGTTATAACATTTCTAAAGCACTGTCAATCTTCCGTCAAGAATATGGAAGGGAGCAACCCTTTTCCATAATTTAGTTTTATGATCCCTGTTGCTGGCTATCCTGACCTCGAAAATAGAATCCGTTTTTGAATTTGGGAATGAAGGATATGGGGGATTTTGCTTGATTTTGATTGAAACTATTCATAAGGAAGAGAAAGACATAATATAAAAGGAAATAACAGCAAAACACAGGAGTTTTTCGTAAGATAACGAGCTTGACAAAATATACAAATATCGATACAGGTTAATTTTATATTATGATACTAAGTATTACGCTATGAGACAGGCACCCAGAAAAATAACCTCTATAGAAAAAACCTTAGCAATCCTTCTAACCTTTGGGCCTCACAACCAGGAGCTGGGTACTGTCGAAATCAGCCAGAAACTTGGTTTTCATAAGGCAACAGTTTCACGAATTCTGCTTACCTTAATGAGGTCTGCCTTTCTAGAGCAGGACCCTCAAACAAGGAAATTTAGGCTGGGAGCATCTATTTTGAGTCTCGGATCAGCTGCCAGGCATTCTCTAAAAACAAATATGGTCCAAATCGCAAAACCCTATATTGATGAATTAAGGGACAGACTCAGAGAAACAATCGTTTTGGAAGCGCTTTCGGGAAAAAGCACCTTCATGGCTTATATCGCTGAGGGGCCCCGACGTGTGCGCATCGCGGGCACCCTTGGAGACAGGCTTCCCATTCATGCGGCAGCAGGAGCAAAAGCCATACTGGCTTTCTCATTACCGGAAATAAGAGAGAATTTGCTTGATCAAGAGATGCCCCGCTTAACCCCGAATACTATTACAGACACAAGAATATTTAAGCGTCAGCTGAAACTAATAAGGCATCAAGGATTCTCCTATGACAACGAGGAGATTGACACTGGAATCAGCGCTGTTGGTGCCCCAATATTCAACCACGAAAAAAAAGCGGTGGCAGCCGTTACAGTAGCTGGACCCTCTCAGCGGATTAGCTGGAATGTTGATTCACCAATTGTTTCTCAAGTGAAGGACACAGCGGCAAAGATTTCGACTCAACTCTGAACTCCGGTGTACTAGTTCACTGAAAAAATCAAATCATGACATATACTAGGTCTGCTTGAGGCGAAACAAGAAACATACACTTTCCTCAGAATCTGGAAAGCCTGAGATGGTGACTTGTTTTCTGCCTGGCCGATGTCGGCCACTGAGTGCGATAATTAAAAGCAGTAACCGGATCAAGAAAATTTTCAGGCCTTAATAATTTAGTAACGTTCAAAAGTGTTCACTTAATGGTGTATTGGTTATAGAAGGTATATATATTTAGCTCCATCAGGTCATGCCAATTTTCTCAAGGCTCCATCTATGAGCTTTAAGGGATGTGGCCAGATACGTGGGGTCTAGATAAACCAGGTAAAGACTCCAAGGGCTCTCGAGGTGTAAACCCCACGTATTTGGCCACTGCAAGACCCAGTGGGATTTTCTTGAGATGTGGCCTTTCAAAAACAGCCATGACCTCCTTTAGGGTGTGAATTAGTGCTCACAATGGCTCATGTAAACACTTTTGAACGATACCAATAATTTCATTGGATGACCGCAGTTTTCCATTGGTTAAAGTTTTCTACCCGCGTATTAATGTACAAGTACTCTAACTGGCTGCTGAACTATGCCCGATATCCTGGTTGTAAATAATTTGAAGAGGAGTTTTGGCAAACTTGTTGCCGTCGATGATTTGTCTTTCGAAGTCAGACAAGGGGAGATTCTGGGGATGATGGGCCCCAATGGCGCCGGCAAGACTACCGTATTCAACTTGCTAACGGGGCTCCTCAAAGCAGACGGAGGTACAATTTCCTTTAGAGGAAATGACATCACCCATGAAACCCCTTCGAGGAGGTGTCGCCGAGGTATAGGACGAACCTACCAGATTCCGCGCCCCTTTGGCAAGATGACCATATTTGAGAATCTCCTCGTGGGAGCTGTGCATGGCGCGGGATTAAGCGAAGGGCGAGCCCGGAAGGAAATCCACGAGATCTTAGACCTGATTGCGATGTCTCCGAAGAAAAACCTGTTGGCAGGGGGATTACCCCTTCTCGACAGGAAAACCCTGGAGTTGGGAAGGGCACTGGCCACACAGCCAAGCCTCATTTTGCTCGATGAGGTGGCCAGCGGGCTGACCGAGGGGGAGACAGAGCAGGTCATGAAAATTGTAAAAGATATCCAGAACAGGGGTATCACCATCGTCTGGATTGAACATATACTCATGACCATGTCCAAAGGGGTAGATCGGTTACTGGCGATATCCGAAGGCCGCTGGCTTAATTGTGGAAATCCGGAAGAAGTCATGCGTTCGAAGGAGGTAATGGAATGTTATCTAGGAGCGGAGGATGAATAGTGTCTGAGAGCCTAGCCCTCAAAGTCAGAGATCTAGACATTTTTTACAAAGATTTCCAGGCCCTTTGGAATGTCTCCCTTGAGGTTAGAGAAGGAAAGATTGTATCGGTCATTGGCGCCAATGGATCAGGCAAATCCACCCTTCTGAATACCATATCAGGTCTTTTGGACCCAACGCGAGGGACCATCGAGCTTTTTGGGGAAAGGATCGACGGCCTGCCCCCTCATGAGACGGTGCCGCGCGGGGTAACGCTGGTTCCTGAGGGGAGACGTATATTTCCACGGCTGACAGTCTACGAGAACCTTGTCATGGGATCCTATACGCCAAGAAGAAGATCTAAAAGAGAAGAGACCATCAGCAAAGCCTATGAACTGTTTCCGGTGCTTAACGAACGTCACGATCAGATGGCGGACACCCTCAGTGGAGGTGAGCAGCAGATGCTGGCTATTGCGCGAGCCATGATGTCTGAGCCAAAACTCATCCTTTGCGACGAGATCTCTCTCGGCCTAGCGCCTGTGATCATTAAGGACATCTATAAACGATTGGGGCAGATCAACCAGGAAGGTATTACCATTGTACTGGTTGAACAGGATGTGAAGCGGAGCCTTAAGGCGGCAAGTCAGGCCTATGTTATGCTGGAGGGGAAAATTGTTCTCGAGGGGCAACCGTCTTCGCTTACCGAAGAGCAGGTAAAAAACGCGTATTTTGGTATTTGATGTGACGGGGTAACGGAGCCTTGAAGTTCCTTACCGAACGGAGGGAATCCTGTGGAAGATCTCTTACAACCTATGTTGAATGGCCTGTTGTTGGGCGGTTTGTATGCCGTCATCGCTATAGGAATGACCACCATGTTTGGGATTGTAAAGCTGGTGAACCTCGCCCATGGCGATTTGATGATTCTAGGAAGCTACCTTAGTCTGGTCCTGGTTTCATGGTTGGGCTTCAACCCATTCTGGACCCTCCTGGCGGTTGTGCCGGTCATGTTTTTTGTGGGCTTTTTCGTTCAGGGATTCCTTCTGAACAGAGTCTTGGGAAAGGAAATGGAACCTCCCCTGCTAGTAGCTTTCGGATTATCGATCATCCTTCAAAATCTTTTGCTTTTGATATTTACTCCTGATGCGCGAAGCCTGATGACGGATCTGTCCATAAAAACGATTCCATTGGGCGGCTCCGTGAACCTACCGGTTCTCTATTTCGTGGATTTCCTAATAGGGTGCGCTGTTATTCTTGTGCTTCACCTGTTTTTCAAAAACACATACATAGGCAGGGCCATACGGGCTGCATCAGATGATGAGATAGGCGCCCGATTAATGGGCATCAACACCAAGAACATTTATGCCTATGCCATGGGCATTGCCATGATGACAGCCGCGGTGGCCGGCGTATTGGTGGGGATGACATTTACCTTTTATCCACACACTGGCCCACAGTATCTGATCATCGCCTTTGGCGTGATGATAATTGGGGGCCTGGGCAGCATGAAGGGATGTCTTGTTGGTGGGATAATTTTGGCCGAAGCCCAGCTTATCGGCGCTCAATTCGCGGGGCCTGGGTACCAATTGCTGATTGGCTACCTGGTGTTGCTCATTGTCCTGGGCGTGCGGCCGCAGGGAATATTTGGTAAGGTGTAAGGAGTTGCGGTGAACAAGACTCTCAAATACAGATGGCATATTTTGGGACTGATCTTTGTGACTCTAAGCACGGTCCCTATTTGGGGCTCGGATTATGTTCTGTTCTTTTGTCTTCTCTTTTTCCTGTATGCATCCATGGCCCAAATGTGGAATCTGCTGGTTGGCTATTCCGGTTTATTATCTCTTGGCCAGCAGGCGTTTGTCGGCTTTGGTGGATATACCATGGCGGTCCTGACCAATTATTACGGGGTCTATGTATGGTTGAGCGTACTTATTGGTGGGCTGTTCTCCGTGTTGCTTGCCCTGTTTATGTCTCTTTTCATCTTCAGGATGAAGGGGATATTCTTTGGCATTGGTACATGGGTTTTTGCCGAGATCCTGCTGCTGTGGTTCAGCAATTGGAAATACGTCAAGTATGGAACGGGATTGTTCGTCAAACCAGCCACTCCGCCCTCAATGAGCACAATCTATTACGCCGCACTTATCATGGGTGTGGGTACTTTGATAACAGTTTTTGTTATTCTCCGTTCCAAGATAGGCTTGGGGCTTATGGCCATGCGGGATGATGAGGAAGTGTCTGAGGCCATGGGGGTGGAAATTTTTCGTTCAAAGCTGTTCTGTTTCCTGGTTGCAGCACTCATTACCGGCACTACGGCCGGAGTCCTATATGTTTTCCAGATATTTATACAGCCGTATAAGGCCTTTGCAATAGACTGGACGATCGTGCTGGTCTTTATCGTTGTCATCGGTGGCATTGGGACCATTGAAGGACCTATTGTGGGAGCTTTTATTTATGTACTGCTTTCCCAGTGGCTAGCCGAGTATGGCCATGTGAGCCTGCTCATACTGGGGATAATAGCCATCACGATCATGCTGGTGGCCCCCAAGGGAATCATGGGGACGTTGCAGGAAAAAACCGGTTTTACAATCCTGCCCTCCCGTCGGACGTAAGTAGACCAGTCATGGTCACATAACTTCAACCTTTAAACAAAACAAGGAGGGGAACATGGACAAGAAAAAGAAGAAGACCAGGCAAGAGGGTATGAACAGGCGAGAGTTTATGAAAAAAGGAGCAATGGCTATGGGGGCCGCTATGACCTCAGGCCTGGTGCTTCCAAACCTGGTGAGGAAAGCCCAAGCAGCTCGCCGCGACTACATTTTGATCGGTCGGCCTAATCCTGGCACTGGGCCCATAGCGTCTTTCGGGGAAGGGACGCCCTGGGTAGACGATAGGGTACTGAAAGAGATCAACAAGGACGGTGGCATCTACATTAAGGAATTGGGAAAGAAGTTACCCATCAAAGTGAAGATATTGGACACCGAGAGTAACCCAACCAAGGCAGGAGAGATCGCTTCTAGACTCATCCTGAAGGACAAAGTGGACCTCATGGTCTTTTACCACACACCTGATACGGTGAACCCGGTATCGAGCATGTGCGAAAGGTACAAAATTCCTGGTATCTCCCTGGATTCACCCTTAGAGCCCTGGTTGGAAGGTGGCCCCTACAAATGGGCCTTTCATGCCTTTTGGTCGGTTGAGAAGGATATCGTTCCGGCCTACACTGGCATGTGGGAAAAAGTCGAAACCAACAAGGTCGTTGGAATATTGATGCCCAATGATCCCGATGGTGTCTCCTGGTCAAAGGTTTTCAAGGATGTGCTGCCGGGCATGGGCTACAAAAAGGTCATCGACTTGGGAAGATGGCCCTATGGTCTTCAGGATTTCAGCACGCACATCAACCGTTGGAAAAAAGAGAGGGTGGAGATTTTACTCGGAAATATGATCCCACCGGACTTTGCCACGGCCTGGAGACAGTGCCACCGGCTAGGATTCGTGCCTAAGGTCGCTACCATCGGCAAGGCGATCCTTTTTCCCGCAGCCGTGGGGGCCCTGGGGGGTGATCTACCCAATGGGCTGACCACAGAGGTCTGGTGGAGTGCTCATCATCCCTTCAAGTCCTCCCTGAGAGGTTACAGTGCGAAAGACCTTTGTGACGATTGGACAAAGTCTACGGGGAAGCAAGAGCTCGCGACTCTTGGTTATAAGTATGCTGGCTATGAGATCGCAGCCGATGTCTTGCGAAGAGCAGGGAGTCTGGACAGAGAAAAGATCCGCCAGGCCATTGCAGAAACAGACATGGACACTATTGTGGGGCACATAAAGTACAACAAAGAGAATTACTGCCGCACGCCACTGGTCGGAGGACAATGGGTCAAGGGAAAGAAATTTCCATGGGAGATCAGGATCGTTCACAACCGGGAACATCC
>JAFDDT010000163.1 GCA_019310725.1 Deltaproteobacteria bacterium
CATCATCTTTTTCAAGATTCAATAGGCCTAGAAAGCAGGAAAGCCTTCAAGCGAAGAACATTTTCCAATTGCATGGTAGCATCTTGAAGCCTTTGCCCTAATTTTGGATTCAAACATGCACCGCCAATAAACCCTTCCGCTGTCCTTCTCACATTAAACTGGGCAACCAGAGGCTTAATATCGGGAAGGCAGTAAATAGTGCCAGACCGAAAATCAGGGCGAATAGAAAGGGCGCAGCACCTATCGCGACTTCGGCCAGGGTGCAGTCACTAATCCCCTGCAAAATATAAAGGTTCAGACCCACCGGCGGGCTAATCAACCCTATCTCACATGCTAGTGTTATGACAACCGCGAACCAGATGGGGTCAAATCCCAGCTGGACTACCGTAGGAAGAATAGTGGGGACCGTCATCACCATCATAGAGATAGGGTCCACAAACATCCCAAGGATAATATACAGGAGGTAAAAGAAGGCCATTACTAAATAGGGTGAGGCCTCCAATTGGATCACGAAATCGGTGAGCATTGAGGGAACCCTCAGGTACTGCACGACAAAGCTCACCATTGAGGCGCCGGCGAGAATAATCATGATAAAGCTGGTGGTTCTCACTGCTGAAAGCAGAGCCTTCCACAGATTGCTCCAGGTTAACGTGCGCTGCATTAAGCACAATATCAAGGCACCAAAGGCCCCGACAGCCCCTGCCTCAGTAGGTGTGGTAACTCCCAGGTAAATGCCTCCCAGTACCATAAAAATCAGCGCCGCAGCCGGAATAAGCCTGAACGTTGCAACCAGTTTGTCTCCCAATCTCATAGCAGACCTCTCTGGCATCGGCATGCTCTTCGGAGACAATCTTCCCCAAATGTCTACGAGCACAATGAACATTGCGGCACAGATTATCCCCGGAATCACACCGGCGACAAAACAATGTCCTATGGACACTCCCGCCAGATTCCCGTAAACAATCATCGTTATGCTCGGCGGAATGAGAATGCCAAGGGTACCCCCCGCCGCAATGGTGCCGTATGTCAAACTTCTGGAATACCCCCGTTTGATCATCTCGGGGCCGGCAATAAGACCGAGGGTGGCAGAGGTCGCCAGACTCGAGCCGGACATGGCAGCAAAGATAGCGCAGGATGCCGTAGTCGCATGACATAAGCCCCCGCGAACATTACGTAACCACACTGACAATGTGCCATAGAGGTTCTCGTTCATCCTTGCATAGACCAGGAGCTCACCCATAAGGATAAACATCGGCACCGGTGTAAGCGGGAACTTGTTAATAGCCGAAAATCCAAGCTTCCCCATCATGTTCTGCGTGGAGCCGGGCAAGAGAAAGACCGCACCGACAAACCCGACTATTCCAAGTGCAAAAGCCACATGCACCCCGGCAAATAAGAGCAGCAGCAATAGCAGAACTAATACAATTACGCTTAAGGTCACACTCATATTGAGCATCCTTTCTTAGCTGCCCTGCATAGAAACTCCTCCATGGTCTCATTCTTTTTTCCATATCCTTACGGAACGTTGCAGGATTACGCCTAACATCTGGAGGCAAAGCCACGTCAGACCAAGAGCGACCGATAACTGGGGTATAAAAAGAGGGGTACGCACGAGTGTTGATGCAAGGTTAACATCGATATACGAGCTCCACGCCAGCCCAAAAGCAAAACAGCCGAAGATGATGAGAAATCCAAAGCCCAGGATATCCGCGATGAATTCTACCCACTCACGCACTTTGTGCGGCAATCTTTCGACAATTGTCTCCACGCGGATATGGCCATCAATCACGAGCGTGTAGGCTGCTCCCAAAAACGTAATAGCAACCAGAAGGTAGCACGAGAATTCATCTGCCCAGATTGTCGGGTCGTTAAAAATATGTCGCATGACTACATCGTAGATAATGCACGCCACCATCAAAAGGACGAGGACACCACTGAAGTAACCCAGAAACATCGAAACTTTCTGTGTTTTCTGAAACAGCCACTCCATCCATAGAATTTTTTTCATACCCCCACAGCTCCCAATTCAATAAAGATTTCCTGTCTTTCCAGGCCCGGACGCACAGGCCCTGAGCCTGGAAAGATACCAACAATAATCCCCTTATGTATTCCGGCATGCAGTAGTTATTGTGCCTTCTTTCCTGCGCGGTAACCAGCCAGATACGCCTCTATTTTCTCAAGCATCTCCCGTGCCTCAGGAGTGCCGGCCTTGTCACATTGCTCTAACCATTTTTGCCGAACGGGCTCCATCATCCCGAGGCTCTTTTGAAATTCCTCTTCGGATGGTTTGATTACCTCACATCCTCTCTTTTTCAGCGATTCCAGGCTGGCAGCAACCAATGATGAATTGCATTTGCAATTTTCTTGTCCAGCCTCTCTCAGTACCTTTGCCACTATCGGCTTGAGGTCTTCTGGCAGGGCGTTCCAGGCCTTCTCATTGACAATTATCATCGCAGCACAAGACGCACCGTGTACCGGCCACATGTTAATATATTTCGCGTACTCCCAGAATCCCATGCTATCATATGCCACCAGTCCTGTTACCAGTCCATCTACCACGCCTCTTTGCACTGCAAGGAATGCTTCATCCCACGGCACCATTATTCCTGCCGCACCAACCTTTTCAAAGGCGAGCGAATCATAGTAGCCCATTCCCCTTATTTTCACACCTTTGAATTCGCTAAGAATCCGGATTGGCTTGTTGGCGTAAAGGGTGATACCGGCCCAATGATTTATTCCCTTGAGCCGAATACCGTATTTCTTTTGGAGCGATCTGTCCCAGTAATCCCATGCGATAGCTTGTGCCACTGCCGGGAATTCATCATTCTCCCGGAGGACGCCAGGAATGGCATGGAAACTACCGATAGGCCACTCGCCGCTGTAGTAAGGTGTTCCCGCTATAGCACCCTGAACAATGCCATCGCGAACCCCATGTAAAACTTCCATTATGGGCAACAGATTTATTGGCACGTGAAGTTCCAAACGCCCACGTGTCGCCTCTGCCAAACGTTTAGGCAGCACTTCGCCAAAGAACTTATTATCGCACCATTTCCCCAGGGCCTGTTGATTAAAGGTCCATTTTATTTTCTTTGCTCCAGCCTCTGAAATCCCATAGGCCATACCTATTGTAAATGTCAAGGCCAAACAAACAACGCTTAAACGAAACAAAAACCTTTTACCTTTCATGTGACACCTCCTTTTTCCCTTATCAGTGTTTTGAAGCACTCCGTTGCCGCTGCTTCACCACCAAAGTCCCTATTGCTTCCCCTCGTTGATAGGTCACCTCCTTTCTCAGAGAAAAGCGTTTAGGGCCTCTTTTTTGGCTGCGTTATAGGCCAGCTCTCTCTTACTTCTTTACAATAGCAAAGCCAGAAAGTATAGCCTGCATTCCAGATGGAAATCCAATAGTGGCCTAATCCAAAATCCTCCTTTGCTTCAAATCTTGAATCATCTCAAACCCCCGTTCGATCACAACTTTCTATTCTCGAAAGTTTTGGCTATAAGGAGGCCAGATGCTTACGCATTAACCTCATTCGTTCATGTCAAGTGCCTAAAATGCCTCAAGAAGAAGCTCACCCATGTCCCAAACCTTGATACCCATCTCTTTTTCATATTTGCTCAGATTAATGAGGCATATGGGGCACTCAACAATGATGTTCTTGGAGATATTGGCTAATTCCTGTATGCGGGTTGTGGAAACCTTTTCAGTCAGGTCTCGAAAGGCATACTCAATAGGCCCCCCGCAGCAGGCGGTATCCAATTTTGTATTCCCAGGTTCCAAAATAGTTATGCCCAGGCTCGCTGATATACTTCTTGCTTGCTCGATTATGCCTAGCTCCCGTGTCATGTAGCAAGAATCATGAATTACAAACTCGTTTTCAAGACTTTTTTTGCACGATTTTTTTAGTGCCTCATCGTTCTCTGAAAGGATCTCTAAATAGTGCTTTACCTCGATATCGTAATCTTCAATATACCTTGGGTAAATCTCTTTCAACATAAAAACTGTGTGAGGATCAACACCTATCACCTTCTTTACATTATGGCGTTTGAGCAGTCGATATACCTTTACTATATGCTCTTCAATATACTCATCAAGGCCCAGATCATACAAAAGCACGCCGCTATAAGGCTCATCCTCATAGAGATAGGCCGGTCTTTGACCTATTGTGGATAATGCATTGGTTATCCCCAAGAGGATTTTTTTGCTTTTAGATCTTATGTTCTTGGAACCCAATGACTTCAGCCGTATTATTTTATCTCCCATAATGCGGTTCCCCAGATTGACCATGGCTCCGAAACCACTCCTCGAGACAAAAGGCTTGGCTGATGCAATAAGGCCTGTAACCTGCATAATATAAGGTAACATTTGATACATTCTCGCAGTAAGCAATACAGTTTTTCCGCTTCTGGGAAGATTTGGCCCTCTTGCCCACTCGGTCCAGTACACAGTCTTCATGCCAAGAGGATCTCCTGTTCTTTGAATATTGTCCTTGAGAGTAGATAATACCTCAGAGACAAACCTCTTAGACCTTTTCACTCTTTTTCCCTTTCACAAGCCCTTGTGACAGGAGATACTTCCCCAGTCTGACTAAATTTGAAACCTCCAGATCTTGTCCCTTGGCCTGACACACACGATTGCAGCGCCCACACTGGAGACAAGTATAAAGTGAATATACCAATGGATCATCTTTATTCAAGGTGCCATTAATGAGATATTTCAGTATCTGGAGCCTACCATATGGTGACATGTTTTCAACCCACTCTGCAGCCTGATATGCCGGGCATACATCAACGCAGAATCTGCATGCCCTGCATTTTCCAATCTCCTTCAGCAGGGTTTCTCTGATTGCCTGGCCCTGGTCTACACCCATCCCTGCAAGTTTCCCCTATTAAGGATGTCGTTTGGATCGAGGGTCTTTTTCATCTTCACTAAAACCTCGTAGACCTCCTTTCTGTACTTTTTTTTGAGGAATGGTACCCTCTGGGCAGTCAGTCCCCATTCTCCCCCACACCCCCCATACTTTATATTCAAATCCTCGGTCTTCTCTCTCATCTCCAATGTTAGGGCCCTCTTAACCTCATTAGAAATATCCTTGGTGGGAATAAAGGCATAGGCATGAATGGTGGGGGCGCCAATATGACCAAAAGAGATAAATTCGGTATTTTTGTAACTCTCTAAATTCAGAACGATAGATTGTGCCTCCTGGTAGGCATCTTTCAGCTTGTCTACCCTGGGAGAAATCTCGCTTCCAAAGGTCATCCCCAGGCGATACATATAATTTCCAGCCTCCGCCCTGCTGCTCCATATCTGGTTCCATTCTTCGGGGTCTGTTACGATTCTCGCCTCGATAGGGTTCGCGACGCTCAGAAATTTAAGGAAGTTCTGGGCCCGCTCCTTAGCGCCAGCTTTGCTCCATGAATGAATCCTCATCATGGCCACAGCACCTACAGGCTCTTTTAGGCCTACTGCCTCAAAACCAATTTTAGAGGCGCGCTCGTCAAGATACTCATAGAACAACGGAGGAAAGATACCTTGCTTGTACATCTCCATCACCGTATCCAGAATATCCTCTGTCTTATTGTAGTAGGCTACTATATGTTCAAAATAAGGCAATGGTATCAATCTCATTCTGAGCAAGGTTAAAACGCCTAAGAGACCTTCTGAACCAACAAAAAACTTTGTTAGCTCAATGCCCGCTGGTCTCCTGGTTGACTCTGTTCCTGTTTGTATAACCTCTCCTGTTGGTAACACCACCTCAAATCCCAGGATAAAATCCCCTGGCTTACCCAGAGCAGCGTCAACCCCATGGGCGCTTGTATTCACGGCTACAGTACCGCCAATAGTAGCTGCCAATTCACTTCCAGGAAATAGTGGTAGCATTGCATTGTGCTTTGCCAATTCCTTTTTAACCTGCACTATATGTAGACCTGGTTCAGCCTCAAAGTACCCTCTTTCTGGATATACTCTGATCTCTTTCATCCTTGCCGTATCTAACACGATACACTTCGTCTTTGGCCTGGCTAACCCTACGAGTGATGTGCCAGAGCCATGGATATGAACTGGTATCAATTTCTCGTTGGCATACTTTAGTATCTTTGAAATCTCCTGACTGTTAGATGGCCTCACAACAGCATACGGTATATTTTTTTCCTCTACATCCCAGGGCATGGTATCCTTTGCGTAAACTACCGATGTGGGCCTATCCGTAAACACATGTTCTTTTCCTACAATTTTCGCTAAACGCCTTCCCACTTTAGCTCTATTGACATCCATATTAGAATACCTCCCTTTGATCTTCCTTCCACCAAGGCCTTTGCATTAATCAGATAAGATCTCCTTGATCTGCTTTTTTACGGTGTTCTCTACATATCTTATGTGTCTCTTAAGCAACTTCTTGATATCAGAATAATTCCCTCTCTTGAGTGCGACAACAATTGCCTGATGATGTTCCATGGAAACATCTCTTTGTCCTTCTATGCTGTGGTAAATAAGCTGATACCTTCTGAGTGATATCCCAAGTATCCTATACAATTCTATTAATCGATAGTTGTCAGAAAGTTCCACAAGGTTAAAGTGAAAACCTGAGATAACCGTAAAGATATCAGGTTTCTTTAGTAGTTCCCTTTCTATCTCCTCTATCAGGGCTTCTAAATCATCCGGGGATTTTTTCGCCCTCTTCTTTATGCAGTCTATTGCGTGACATTCTAAAAGTTCCCTGATTCCAAAAAGCTCTTCTACATCCTCGGCGCTTATGCTCGTAATAAAAGAACCTTTCCTCGCTAAGGTAGTGATGAGGCCCTCTCCTTCTAAAACCCGAAGGGCCTCTCTCACAGGCGACCTGCTTATACCTAGGTTTAAGGCAATCTCAGATTCATTTATTCTTTCACCTGGCCGAAAATCCCCTGTCAGAATCCGCCTGCGTATGCCATCCAGGACTACCGCGGTCAAACTCCTTATCTCAAGTCGATTCCACTCTTTTTCTTTATTAGGTTTATTATAATCACCCATAACCTTGAAACCTGGAAAATAGTCGATTGTCGACAGATTCATAAATTTGGCACACTTTGTCAAGCAAAATATCAGTGCTCTCACCTCAACGCCTATTTTATGTGTAATTCCAACTGCTTACAGATACTCCCCGCCTATCCATCCATAATGCTCCCTTAGCAAAAGGAGTGTATATTTTACTAAAATGCTTGACATATAGGGCTAATATGATAAAGGATCACTATAATGGCCAAGAAAAACAAAGGCAGGCCCGTTATCAACACCCAATGGTGTAAAGGATGTGGCATCTGTGTGGAGTTTTGTCCCGAAGATGCCCTGGCTTTGGATGAAATGGA
>JAFDDT010000164.1 GCA_019310725.1 Deltaproteobacteria bacterium
ATTGAATGGGATCCCGCGGTCAAGTATTACTATGTTGAGGTGGCTGAGCCAACGTTTGAGGAGCCCACTGCCGATCTGGAACGGATCATGGAAGAACTCAATAGCAAGTACGGCCTGAATGATTTGGAGGTTGACTATTTGACATTGAAAAGGCTGCCAACCCAACTTCGGGAAGGCAAGTGGAAAGTGACCGTGGCCGTTTGGATGGACAGGGAGATCATCCAAGTTTTGCCAGGCAAGAGAGAGGACTATTATGGTTTAGCTATTGATGTAGGAACGACTACGGTGGCCGCCTATTTTTGCAATCTGGCCACCATGGAGGTCCTTGATACCGTCTCAATGATGAACCCCCAGTGTAAGTATGGCGAGGATGTGATGAGTCGCATCACGTATCACATGATGCACCAGGATGGACTTCAAGAAATGAGTGACGATATCATCGAGGGGCTGAATAGCTTAGTAAAACAAGCATGCGAGGGCCCCCATCCGCCCAAAGCGAATAAGAAAAACGGGGGGAGTGATGAAACAGCAACCGCGGAGAAAGAGGAAGACAACCACTATCTCCGCCTCAATCCGAGTGATATACTTGACATGACCATTGTCGGTAACACAGCGATGCACCACATCCTTCTGAAGCTCAACCCGGAGCATGTGGGGCTCGCGCCTTTTCCTCCAGTGGTTCACAAGGGCCTTGACATCAAGGCGCGGGACCTCGGAATTCAGATAAACGAATCGGCCTATGTACATATCTTACCGATTGAGGCCGGATTTGTAGGAGCCGATAATGTCGGGGTGCTCATTGCGGAGGAGCCTTACAAGAAAGACGAAATTCAGCTGATTATCGACATCGGCACTAACGGCGAACTTGTGCTTGGAAACAAGGAAAAGCTGATCTCCTCTTCCTGTGCCACCGGCCCTGCATTGGAGGGCGCTCAACTGGCCTTTGGCATGCGCGCAGCGCCGGGGGCCATCGAGCGGATCACTATCGACCCCGGCACCGGCGAGGTGGACTATAAGGTAATCGGGCGAGATTCCTGGAGAAGTTACTCAAAGCCCGAGGAGATGCAGGCAAAGGGGATCTGTGGTTCGGGTATTTTGGATGTGCTGGGTGAGTTGTATCGTTCAGGGGTGGTTCTCAAAAGCGGGAGATTTAATCCAAAACAGAAGTCCAATCGCTTTCGAAAGAACTCCGACAATAATCAGCCCGAATTTGTCATTGCCTGGAAAGAGGAGACCAGCATCGGTAAAGATGTTGTGATTACCCAGAAAGACGTACGTCAGATCCAGCTGGCCAAGGGTGCCCTCTACTGCGGGTGTAAGCTGATGATGAGGCGAATAGGTATAAATAAGGTGGACAAGGTAAAGATAGCAGGCGCTTTTGGCACCCATGTTGATCGAGAAAAGGCTCTTATCATGGGACTTTTTCCTGACTGCGAAATGGACAAGATCATCTCTATAGGCAATGCTGCCGGCGATGGAGCTCGAGCCGCATTGCTCAACCGAAAAAAGAGAGAAGAGGCCAACTGGGTTTCACGGAATGTGGAATACATCGAGTTGACTGTGGAAAAGGATTTTCAGCAGCAGTTCATGGAGGCAATGCAGATTCCTCATATGACCGATAAATTCCGCCACCTCAAGGGGATAGTTCCAGACGAAATCCTAGATCAAGAATAAAGAATTCCCTTACTGGTATCTCCCAAGTTTCCTTGCAGCATCCATAAACCACTGGATTTTTTCGGGTGGAGCAATCCCTGGAACCTCACATCCAGAGGCAAGGATAAACCCACTTTTGGGAGCAGCTATATTAATACAGTTTTGGATTGCTTTTTCCATATCATGCTTGCTGCCTAAGAAAAATAGATTTGTACTCACATTACCAATGACCACTGCCTTGCCCCTTGCAACCTCAACTGCCTTGGCCAGATTTGTGGGTTCATCAACACTTATTGCCGCTGCACCTGTTTCTACCATCTCTTCCAGGATGGGATCTGCATACCCTCAGATATGCAGGGTGCAGTTAATGCCTTCCTCCTTCAATCTCCCTATTGCCTTTTTGTGATATGGAAGCACAAACTCCCTGTACATCTTTGGAGAGATCAGGCTGGATGAGGCAGGTGCCTCCGAATAACTCATACCTGCTCCAGTTGATGGGATTGCCATTCCAAACCGGATGGCTACCTCTGTAGTGAACTCCATTAGTTCATGAACATACGCAGGGTCTTTCATTGCATCTCTTATCAGTTCAGTGGCACCCCTTAGGGCAATTGCGATAGTCCATGGCCCGGCAATAACTGCCCCAACACTAGAATCACTTATAGCATCCTTGATCATCTTACATGCATATAGATAGCCAGGCAAATTTCCATCTTTATATGGGTCTGGTATGGTGAGGCTGTCTAGTTTTGCTTTATCCTCGAGGGCCAGCTTTTTGGATATACACATCCCGTCATCTGGAAATTTCAGCTCATTTCCCATGGCCTCGGCCTCCATGAGCAAATTTGCCATGACTACAATAATATCGGGTCTGTATCTCTCATAGGCGGCAATCTCTGCCTCAGCAAGTTTTTCTTTGTCTGTTAGAAACTCTTTTATGGAGATACCAATGAGCTGAGAGGTAAATTGACCTAATATAGGATATGCTGGAACTACATCGGCATATTCCTTTTTAAATGCAGCCTTAACCCTCTGCCTTCCGGTATATGTATTCATGTTTTTCTCCAGAGATAGTAAATGGTTTATTGAGTTCGTTATGCCTTTTGAGTTTTCTTGTTAAAACCCTATGAACTCAATAAACACAATAAACCCAACAAACACTAATCTTTTATATTCAGTGTTCTTTTTGCAATCCATTTATCATGCTCGTAGTCGATAACCCTCTGGAGCATGATCTTTTGGGCCATGACAGGGCCAGCGCCATGCCACGTACCTACACCATGGAGCCCTGCAGTCCAGTTTTGTAACAATTTAGTAACCTTCATAATATTTTCAGCGGGCGCATCTGAACCAAAACCAAGATATTCGGTCACATAGTCCTTAACATCCGGATTTTTTAGCTCTTTCAGGGAGGGGAGGGTAACTATCAATCCACCACCGATATCTCCTGCGAGTGCCATAATCCTCCAGAAGGCATTACAGACATTTAGCTTAGATACATTGCCCATGAGCTCATCAGGAAGAAACACACCTGAGCCCTTTGGTTCCTCACAACCATTGTAGGCTGCTGCCAGGCCACAGGCCCGACTGGTTTCCCTTAAGGCAACCATTTCCATAAGCTGCTCATTTATATGGGTTGCCTTCTCCAAGCCTTTATATTCCTGAATAAGCTTGCAGGCGCCGATTATCTGGTTCATAAATCCTACCTTGCAGGTTCCACCACATGTCATCCTATGGGTCTTTGCAAATCTGGTCACAAATTTTACAGAATATTGATATTCACCACAGTGGAATACCCTCTCCCATGGAATAAATACATTATCAAAGATGACCATAGAAGTCTCTCTCTGGCCAAAAACGGGATTGCCAAGTTCTTCCAGATCATCTGCCTGGTCTCTTTCTGCTGAATAGGGGGTATACTGACAGATATAGGTTATTCCATCGGCATCAACTGGGGTAGCAAAGGCGATAGCATAGTCCTCCTCCCCTTTGTAGTGAGCGGCCTGTGGCAGTACATTGATATAATGACTTGCAAATGCGCCGCTTATATTGATTTTTGCCCCCTTGACCACGATCCCATCTTTGTTTTTGTCTACAAGTTTTAAAGAGAGAAATGGATCTGGCCAATCAGGGGTTTTTTGTTTTCTACTTCCTCTGGCCTCTGTTAAGGCTCCAGCAACGGAAAGGTCTTTAGACTGGACCATCTTGAGATATTTAAGAAGCTTGGGATGGTATTCAGTTCCTAGCTCTTTGTCCATTTCCCAGGTGGTTGCATATAGGGAGTGAAAAGAGTCATATCCTACACATCGGTAGATACAGGTCCCGAGCATTTCAGCGGTGAAGGTGCCTGCCTGGGCCTTCGCGACCAGTTCATCGGTACTTGTGCTTACATGGGTATACCTGTTTACCACATCTTTGATGAGCGGTGAGAAGCATGTCATAATGTCTTTATATTTTGGATCAAGGGCCCACTTATAGCTTGCCTTATTTGCCTCCACCACTGTCCTGGTATTTCTGTTGGTAAGAATATTTTCAACTTTTTTGCCGTTCATGAAAACCCGTGGTTTGATCTCTTTCAGGCTCTCTTCAAATTGTTCTGGTGTCATTAATGCCATAGTCTTGCTCCTTATTCTTTAGGTTTTGCGATTGGGTTCTTTTCCCAACAGCGTATCGTTTACGACATTGATGGTTCCTTGTCAACAGGGAACGGCTGGAGGGCAGGGCCACGCCATAGTGAAACCTAAGGCTATTGATTTTTGACCTTCTTGCAGGGTATGGGTATCTTTTTTTTGGATTATGCCCCGCATAGTTTAGTTGAGTGGGGGTTTCAAAAAAAAGATACCCATACCCTGGACTTTGACGTTACCCTGATGGGAACAGTTGGAGGGGATATTCAGCGGGGGTGTATCTGGGCAAGGTGACTGGCAGGGAAGCCAGATTTTGTCAAAAGAGGGCTGTGCAGAGGTCTCAGGAAGGAGGCAGGAAGAGGAACCTTCTGCTATAATGGCTTAAGTCCCATTAAGGCCTTGTCAATCCTTTGCCTGAGCGCTGGATCACTTTGTGCAAGTTCTTTTGCCTTTTCAAAATGGAAAAGGGCCTTTTCTCTGCTTCTGAGCTTGGTGAAATATATCCCCAAATAATAATGCGCCCGAGCCAACTTACCCTGGCGGCCGTAGACCAGGCCAAGATTATAATAGACCCTGTCATCAACTGCGGGAAGAAAGGCCAGCTTTTCGTAGATTTTGGAAGCCTGACCATACTGTTCAAGGTTCTGAAAAGAGAGGGCTAATAGATACAAGATGTTCGTATCTTTTGGGGATAGCTTACGTGCCTTTTTCAAAATAGATACAGATTTCTGGTATTCGCCTATCGTTTGATAAGCCTTGCCCATGGAGAAAAGAATAGGGATAGAACCAGGATTTTCCCTTAACGCTGCGCTAAAGTGACTGAGAGCCTCATGTATGTTCCCCTCTCTCTGAAGGATCAGTGCAAGACCATAATGGGCCATGCTCGATTTGGGATCAATCTGAAGTATTTTTTTAAACACCCTTGTTGCAGCTTCCTTGTCATCGCAGAGGGCTACGACCATGGTATGGAAGATTGGAAAACGGAGGCGTAGTTTCTTTGTCTCATCGGGTTCAGGCGTCATCTTGTGCCCCCGCGACATTGCCTCGATGTTGGCCATCCTCTCCGCTGCTCCTGGATGGGTAAGGAGGTAAGATGGAATGCCCTGGCCACCATACCAACTCTCCCGTTGCATCTTTTGTAAGGTGGTGACCATCCCCTCGGGATCAAACCCTGACAGGTACGTGTATTTTAATCCCAACTGATCAGCATGCCTTTCATCATCACGGCTGTAGCCCAGTTCGGCCTGAATTCCGGCAGCCATAGAGCCGGTGATGAGAGCACCTGCTGCCTCGCCTCCAATAAGAATCCCAGCCAGTATGCCAGCCATCGTGGCCAAGCTAATCTTTTGGGATCGTTCAATCTTCGCTGCAAGATGCCTGGCACTTACATGGCCAAGTTCGTGTGCCAGTACCGAGGCGAATTCATCTACATTGTCCATTATTATTATCAGACCTGAAAAAAAGAATACATGACCGGCAGGAGCTGCAAATGCATTAATGGTGCTGTCTTTTATCACGTAGAACTCGAGGGGAAAGTAAGGTACCTCCACCTGACGACCTATGTAAGTACCGAGGTCGTTGATATATTGAACGATGTAAGGGTAATCAACAAACTCATAGTGGGCGCTGATACTGGCAAGAAATCGCTGACCGAGTTTGGCCTCCTCCTGGGGAGATAAGAGCGTGGCCTGGGAATCTGCCAAAGCGGTGGCACTTACAAACAAGGCCACAATGGGAATAAAAAAATTCTTAATTCTCACTTTTCCGAGTATTCCTATCTCTGTCTATGTTCACCCTCGGGGCCTCAACCCATAACCCTTCGAGGTCATAGAATTCTCGCACCGGCTGGTAAAAGAGGTGAATGACAATATCACCATAGTCCACCAAGATCCAGTGTCCATCCCGTTCCCCTTCAACGCTGAAGCGGGTGAAACCTTCCTCTTTCATTCTGCTCTGCAGGTGTTGGGCGATAGCCTGAACCTGCCTGCTCGATTTGCCGCTGGCAATCAAAAAGTAGTCAGCTATGGAGGTTAGGGTTCCGACCTCAAACAGGACAAGGTCAGTTGCCTTCCTTTCACGGATAATGTCAACACATATGAGGGCCTTATCGAGTGGATTCATTCACCACGTATAAACCTGCCTTTTCTATATATTCTCGCACTACCTCGGGGACCAGAAACCGAATAGATTTTCTCATGGCCACCGTTTCCCTAATTCTACTTGCTGAAATATCCATCGTGGTTGTGTGCTTTCTCAGTAAGATAGTCCCTGATGGATGGCAAAAACATTCCCTCTCAGGATCCCATTCAAATCCGGCATTGAGAGAGTCGAGAAAGGCAAAAAAGTCCTCTGCAGTATAGCCCGGTCTATTAATAACAATAAACGAGGTGTATCTGAAGAGGCTCAGGTATTCCTTCCAGGTCTTTATCTCGAAAAAGGCATCTGTGCCGAGGATAAAGAAGAGATCGAGGTGAGATCCAAATGAGGAATGAAATAACTGCAGTGTTTCTATGGAATAGGAAAATCCAGGCTTCTTCCCCTCAATATCCCACACCTCAAGAAGAGGGGAAATGGTGGTTGCCAGCCTTACCATTTCTAATCGGTGAGGAAAATCAGCGAGGGGGTGGGGGCTCTTGTGGGGTGGCATTCCAGATGGTATGAGATAGACCTTTTCGAGACCTAAGCTTTCCCCTATTTCCTCGGCTGCCCTCAGGTGACCAAAATGAATCGGATTGAAGGTTCCTCCCAGGATACCTAATCTCACGTCCTTACCTGTCCAGAGCCAAATACGATAAACTTTGTGATGGTCAGCTCCCTCAGACTCATTGGTCCATATGCGTGCAGCTTCGCTGTATTGATCCCAATCTCTGCACCGAGACCAAGCTCAAAACCATCATTGAATCTGGTGGAGGCATTTACCAGTACTACTGAGGCATCTACCCTTTCCAGGAATTGCTGAGACCGCTCATAGTTGTCTGTAACGATTGCCTCTGTGTGATTCGAACCATACCGTTCAATATGATCCAGGGCCTCATCCATGTTCTCAACTTTTGCAGACTCTTCACAGGCCCGTATTTCAACACCGGCATTTCTGAATTCTCTTATCATTTCAGGCAAGAATAAGGGGGCCACGTTTTTGTGCACCAGCATCGTTTCCATGGCATTACAGACACCTGGTCTTTGCACCTTGGCGTTGAAACATATCTTTCGCGCCATTTCCACGTCAGCGAATTCATCTACGTATATATGGCACACCCCCTTATTATGCCTTAGTACCGGGATTCGGGAGTTTTCTGCAACAAACCTGATGAGATCTTCGCCACCCCTGGGGATAATCATATCAACATAGTCATCCAAACCCAAAAGGATACCAACCGCCTCGCGATCAGTTGAGGGGATCACCTGGATCGATTTTTCCGGTAGGTTGGCTTTTCTCAGCGCTGGGGCCAAGATCTCATTCAGGATCAAATTTGAGTTTATGGCTTCTGATCCACCCTTTAGGAGAACCGCATTACCTGATTTGAGGCAGAGAGCAGCTGCATCTACAGTCACATTGGGTCTGGACTCGGCAGAGAGCAGCTGCATCTACAGTCACATTGGGTCTGGACTCATAAATAAAGCCGATAACTCCCAAGGGTATTCTTACTTGCCCAACCTGCAATCCATTTGGTCTTTTCCACATACCGGATACCTCACCAACTGGATCAGGAAGGGCGGCCACTTCCCGCAATCCGGCAACCATTGAGCCTATTGTTTTTTCATCGAGGGTTAGTCGATCTATCATTGCCGAACTCAGGCCCTTTTTTCGGGCAAGGGCGACATCCTCTGCATTTGTCTTAATTATTTCCTCTTTCCTGGCGAGTATGTTCTCCGCTATGAAGTCCAAGGCCGCATCCTTTTCGCTGGTACGGGCGGTCCTCAATTGTCTGGCAGAAAGCTTGGCTTCACGGGCCATACCCTGTATCATCTCCTTGACCGCCAAGATTTCCTCTATGCCTCCCAATGGTTATCTATTAG
>JAFDDT010000015.1 GCA_019310725.1 Deltaproteobacteria bacterium
CGTGGTAGCTGTGATATGTCGGAGTTCTGGCAGTGTCTGCACGTGAAATTGCATCCAACAGTGGCAATGGAATAGGCCGTGGAGCCTGGGTAGAATTGAAAAAGTGGTTTTTTTTCAATAGGATCGATGTGGGATGAAATGATCCTATCATAGACAAGGGTAAAAAGGGCTCCATCTATATTTTGCCGTACCCCACAGATCCCATAGCTGCCATCTTTTATGGTACACCGATGATTGCAAAGATTGCATTTTACCTTACCTTCAGAGAGCTTTTCATAGAGCATTGCCTCTTTCATGATTTGTGACCTCCCATGCCTCTCATCTTGCGCAAGAAAGGCCCTGATAACATAGGGACATCTTTGTAAAAAATAACAGCACCAGCTTGGACTAACCTACTGCAACAACCCCAACGTGTCAAGGCATCGCCGCACTTTTCATGGTTGACGTGGCTTTCTTGACCTGCTAAACGATTAACGGTTATGAAGTCTGAGGGCATCATGCAATCAAACTATTTGGTCTACATACTTTTCCGGTTCTTCCTATTGGTAATTTCTCTTTTACCGTTCCGACTCAACACTATTCTTGGCAAGCTTATGGGAACCTTGTATTACCGTATCGATAGATCCCGGCGCAGGGTTATCAGGGCCAATATTTCTGTAGTTTTCGGGAGGGAGTTGGACCATTGGCAAAGAGAGACCCTTGGCAAAGAGAGCTGTGGATGTCTTGCCACGAATTTTTTGGATGTATTAAGACTAGACAGGATAGTCAACCCTGAAAACTATCATCGATTTATCGAGATTAAGGGATTTTCAAATCTCATGAAGTCTGTAGAAAGGGGTAAGGGCACCGTTGTGGTCACGGGGCATTTAGGGAATATGGTTCTTCTCAGGTACGCTTGTTACCTCAATATTCCTCCAAGGTCTGTTATTATCAGAAAATTAGATGATCCCTATCTGGAGCATTATGTCAGCTCGATTTTGAAGGCACATGATGTGATTATGGTTAGGCCTGATGGGGCGTTGAAAAGGATGTACCAATTGCTGCTGCAAAACACCATTGCCGTTACCCTTGCCGACCAGAAGGCAGGTGGTAGCCGGACGGGTGGCAGGGATGGGATCGTAGTTGACTTTTTTGGTATCCCCTCTCAAACACATATAACAGGCCCCTTTCTTGCCAGGCGCACAGGCGCCAGGATCGTACCTGTATTTGTTATAAGAAAGGGGCCAGGCAAATACACGATTGAGGTAAATGAACCTCTCAAACTGGTGCATACCGATGACGAACCAGGTGATCTCAAGCAAAATACACGAAAGCTTAACCAGATTTTCGAGCATTATATCAGAAAGTATCCTGAACAATGGTTTTGGTTACACCGGAGATGGAAAGACATACCGGGTCTTGAAGGCCTCTATGAAACCAGCGATCCCCTTACATTGATAGAGAAATTCAGACGCAAGTTAGGCAAAGGTTAGAAAGGGGGTATGAAAAGGCTCTGAACCAGAGTGCCACACGTAAGAGCCGTCGTGACGACATCTCCGGTCGTATAGGTTGAGGAAGGCATCAGGGTAAGGACATACCGGGCAGTGGAGAGAATGCTCAAGATCCCAAGGGATTGATCTGATGAGAAAGATTTTCTGGATACTCGTCTTTAGTATAGCCATGGCATTGGTGGAAGCAGCCGTAGTAGCGTATCTAAGGGCTCTTTATTATCCAGAAGGCTTTGCATTCCCTTTGGAGTTGATAACGGTAAGGCATTTTATTGTCGAGCTTGGAAGGGAGACAGCCACCATTTTTATGCTTTTATCTGTGGCCGCCCTCATAGGCAAACGCTTCTGGGAGAAATTTGCCTATTTTATCATCTGTTTTGGTTTCTGGGATATATTCTATTACGTCTGGCTTAAGCTTGCTCTGGGATGGCCATCATCACTCCTTGATTGGGATATCCTGTTTTTGATCCCCCTTCCGTGGATCGGGCCGATCATTGCCCCGGTAAGTATTGCCATAATGATGATTTTGGCTGGGCTGCTCATTATCGCTCTCTACAAGAGGGGATATGACTTTCGGCCTTCGTTCTTAACATGGGTCCTCACCATTATCGGCACGCTTACCATCCTCTACTCTTTTATGAGAGATACTGGCGCCGGTCTTCATCAGCAAATGCCCCTGCCATACCGGTATGACCTGCTGATAGTGGGAGAGATTCTGTATGTTCTGGCTCTTTTCCTTGCCTGGAGAAATACGGTCCATAAATCTGGATCCTAGGAGGAACAACACGTGAAAAAGGCTGAATCGAGTTTAGAGTATCTCCAGAAACTGTTTATCTTGCCTGACACTACCGATAAATTCATGGAATTTGGTCTTGCTGTGCTTGAGATGATTTATGATTTTTTCAAGGAGAAGAAAGGTCTTCACAAAAAAATAACACTGCCTGAATTGGCTCAGATATTCAATCAGACCTCAATACCAGAAGGCCCCTATCTCATCAGGGATGTCATAGAAGAGATCAGGGAAAAGGTCACGGTTCATTCCGTTATGGTCGCAAGCCCTTATTATATTGGGCATATGACCAGTGCCATACCCTATTTTATGATACTCCTTGAGATAATCATCGCCTCATTGAACCAGAATCAGGTCAAGATCGAAACAGCAAAGGCCTCCAGTTTTGTAGAGAGAGAGCTTGTTGCCTGGATACACAGGATTATTTTCGAAAGGGATGAACAGTTTTACCGGAAAAACATCCAGAACCACAGGGTTGCCCTGGGAAATGTCACCTCCGACGGAACAATGAGCAATTTAACCGCACTTCTGGTAGCCAGAGAAAAGGCCCTGCCACCCGATAAAGGCTTTCCTGGCGTTCGCAAGGCCGGGGTAGAGAGGGCCTTGAGTTATTATGGCTATTCAAGAATGGTGGTGCTCATATCCCAAAGAGGTCATTATTCCATAAAAAAGGCGGCGCAACTCCTCGGCCTTGGAGAAGAGAATGTCATAAGCATACCGGTAGACACGTACAATAGAATTCATATAAGTGCCCTAAAAAGAAAGATCAAGAATATAAAAAGAGATGATCTGAGACAAGGAAAGAAGACAAAGGTTATGGCGCTCGTGGGTATTGCTGGCACTACTGAGACAGGTAATATAGACAATCTTATGGAGCTGGGGGAGATCGCCAGGCAAGAGGGAGCGTACTTTCATGTAGATGCTGCCTGGGGAGGAGCCGCCTTGATTGTTGATGAATACCGGTCACTGTTTCGTGGAATAGAGAGGGCTGATTCTGTATCGGTGGATGTTCACAAACTACTGTACTGCCCAATGGCCATGGGCATCGTCGTTTTCCGAAATGAAAAAGACCTGGGGCACCTGAAACAGGTCTCTCAGTATGTGAATCGCCGGGATAGTGTGGACACAGGCCGTTTTACCATAGAGGGATCGAGGCCTTTTGCATGCCTGAAACCGTGGGCCTCCCTTAAGATATTAGGGCGGGACGGGTACAAACTCCTTTTTAGACAGGCTAACCATGCAACCTTGACCTTCAAGAGGGTATTGGAGGAATGTGAAAATTTTGAGGTATTGAATCATCCCGAGCTTTTTATCCTTAACTATCGCCTTGTTCCAGGATTTGTGCTGGAAAAGTTTCATGCGTGGGAGGAGGAGATAAAAACACGGGCCAACCCGAATGAAATCAGGGGGCTCACAAGAAAGATGAGAAAAACTAATACAATCCTGAACGCCTTAAACGTACAGTTGCAAAAATCCATACGCCAAGAAGATACTACCTTTGTTTCAAGAACTACCCTTGAGTCAACCCGGTACAGGCCGCAGAGGATAGCGGTTTTGAGGGCTGTGCTCATTAATCCATTAATCAATGAGGATATCCTTAAGACGATTGTGTCCACGCAAAACACGATTGGGCTCAGATTGATGGATCAGTTTGAACCCCACCTCAGAGAAGCAATCGCCTAGGATCTCCTGCATGACTCCCGCACAAGGGGAGTTTCCTTTTTTCGCAAAGTTTACCTTTTCAATATCACCCCAATCTGTTAACATACAAATTAAATTCATATTGCCCCTTACAGTTAGCCATTCAGATATACCTGCAATAGTAGACGTTCAGAACCAACAGGCCAAAGATTCAAGTAACACAGGGTCCTGAGCCAAAATAATTGAGGAGGAAGCATTGGCTCACGATTTAGATCAGGCATACGATATCTTGAAAAAGAAGGAGGAGGATTATACCGCCTATAGGTTTAAGACCAAGGAGACAATGGCCATCTTTGCCTTCTTTGATCTGGCCCAGGAATTTGCCACCATTACTAATCTGTACAGAACAGCAGTGGCCGTGATCAAGTTCTTTTTTGGCTACGAAAGCTGTATCTACACGATCAGGCCCGAAGATGAGGCCCTTATGCTGCAGTGCTGCACCGCTGAGGGACTTCTCGATTCTCCTATACAAGCAAGAGCAGATGTTGTTATTCAGCAAAGCCCTTATAGGGTCGGCTCCTCCTTTATCTTTCCCATTATTGGGAAAAAGGTCTTGGCAGATAAGGTCCCCCTCTTCTTGGATGACCAAATTCTGGGCATGCTTGAGATATATCCTGTAAAAAGAATGAGTAATCACGAGTCTCTCTTCTTCCAGAAATATGCCAACAGGGTCGGGTACAATATGCATAATAAGCTCGTTGTCGAACAGAATATAGAACATATACAGTTTATCAATCAGCTCGTATCGGATATTGAACACAATGTAATCACACCAAACCTCTATTACAAGGCGTTTCTAATCAATATGAAAAGGTATCTCAAAGAACATCTCGCGGGATTAGAACACCTCAGCTCTCTCATCTCTAACGCCGAAATCCAAAATCATTCATCGCAAGAAAACATAACCCAAGTAGTTAACAATCTAAAAACTATTCATGAGGATATGGGCAAAAAGATGGAGGATTTTGAGATACACTTTAAGCATTTGAGTCTCTTCATTGAGACGCTCTTTCGGCGAGAACATTTCAAGACCGGAAGCTATGTGCTCAAGAGACGTTCTTACAATCTTCTGAAAGATATTTTCTTACCGGAACTGGAACACTTCAGCAAACGATTGGGAGATAGAAACATAGATATTGTCGAACCACGAGATGTGCCGTCAGACAGTGACCTGACCATATTTGTTGACCTTGGTCTCACAGCTCAGGTCTTTGCCAATCTATTCTCAAATGCTCTCAAGTATTGCCAGCCTGCATTTGATGAAAGCGGTAACCCCCGAAAGTATGTCTCTTACCGTATAGATATGATAGGCATGGAATCTGATGATACCCAGAAGGCCCTGGAAGTCGATCTCTTTACCACCGGAATACCCATTTCTCCAAAAGAGGCTCTCCTGATTTTTGAAGATGGCTATAAGATCGCTGGAGATAACACCGAGGGTGGTTCAGGGCATGGACTTCACTTCGTTAACAATATTGTTCACCTCCACGGAGGCCATGCCGGTTGCAGGCCGAAAGAGAACGGAAACGTCTTTTACATAGTTCTGCCAAAGGTTCCCCGTCCAAATAAGACAGAACAGCGAGATAAATCTTGATCACGGTGAACGCTTCATCATTTTTGTGTACATCCACAGCATGCTTCCTATTGTCGCCATAGTTGGCCGCCCCAATGTGGGCAAATCTACCCTTTTCAACCGCCTCACCAGAAAAAGGAATGCCCTCGTTGATGACATCCCCGGTGTAACCAGGGATCGTCTGTACGCAACGATCAGGTGGGATGGCAAAGATATTATGCTTGTTGACACCGGTGGGTTTGACTCCTCTCTTAGGGGAACGCTATTAGATAGCGTAAAAAAACAGGTGGAGATTGCCATTGAGGAGGCAGACGTGATTATCCTCCTTTTTGATGGGAGAACCGGACCTGTTCTGGGAGATGAAGAATTGCTCACGCTCTTAAGGCGATCTGAGAAAAAGGTATTGTATGCGGTGAACAAGATTGATGGCCCGAGTCATGAATCACTGAGTCTAGAATTCTATTCTCTCGGCATGGATACAGTTTTCCCCATTTCTTCAGCTCATGGTTACGGAATTGGCCCCCTGATGGACCAGCTTATGAGGGATCTCCCTGCTGGTGAAAATCTCATTGAGCAAGAGGGTCGCATCAAGATAGCGATTATTGGTCGCCCCAATGTCGGCAAATCTTCCCTGATTAATAGGATTATCGGGTCTGATAGATTAGTTGTGAGTGAACTACCCGGCACTACAAGAGACTCCGTGGATATACTATTTGAGAGGCAAGGAAAAGCCTATCAATTGATAGATACCGCTGGGATTAGAAGAAAGGCGCGGGTCAAAGAAAAAATCGAGAAATTCTCGATAATTAAGGCGTTGAAGGCGATAAATCGCTGTCATATTTCCGCTATTTTATTCGATGCTTCAGCAGGCTTATATGAGCAGGACGTTAGAATCTGCGGATATGCGTTTGAGAGGGGTTGCGGCATGGTAAAAATCTTCAATAAATGGGATCTTGTCAAAAATAATCCCACTTTGCAGAAATCCCTAGAGGATTCTACCGACCGGCAACTGGGATTCATCTCTTTTGTCCCCACCATACATATTTCGGCCCTCACCGGAGAGAGGGTAAGCAGATTGTTTACGGTGGTAGATAGGGTTTGGGCGCAATTCAATACCCATGTGCCAACACCTGAAATCAATAAGGCATTAGAGCATATTGTAAGAAAAAACCCGCCACCACCTGCTGGCAGAAGACGGCTCAAACTGTTATATGCTACCCAGACCTCGATTCAACCACCTACGTTTGCTATATTTGTTAACCGACCAGATAATGTTCGCATTTCATACGAGAGATACATTATGAACCAGTTTAGAGAACACTTCGGGTTACGCCTTATACCAATAAAGGTTTTTTTCAGAGAGAGGTAAAAGGATAGGATCACTTGTCATTGGTCATTAGTGATTCGTTGAGTAGTTGAGTGGTGGAATGGTTAGGTAGTTGAGTAGTGAACTAGCCATTGGTCATTGGGAATAATGGCGATTCTGGAAAGGGATTTTAATGATTTCTTGCTGTGATTATCTATCGCCAAAAAGGATTAAGAAAATAATCTTCTAATCTTGTATTTTGATAACGGAGGGATAATATGGAAAAGATCGAGATCGTTTATGGCAGGGAAATTCTGGATTCCAGAGGAAATCCTACTATTGAGGTTGAAGTAGGGCTGTCAGAAGGTGGATGGGGCCAGGCTGCTGTGCCATCTGGGGCCTCTACAGGTAAATTTGAGGCCCTGGAGCTGCGGGATGGGGATCCAAAAAGATATTCCGGCAAAGGGGTTACAAAAGCAGTAGAACATGTCAACAAAATCATTGCCCCGGCGCTGAGTGGGATGGATCCCTTTGATCAGCCCCTTATTGACCAGACAATAATTGAGCTTGACAGTACACCAAACAAGGGAAAATTGGGTGCTAACGCACTCTTAGGCGTCTCCCTTGCAGTAGCGAGGGCCGCTGCCGATTCCTTGGGTATGCCCCTGTATAGGTACATCGGCGGAACAAATGCATGCCGACTTCCCATGCCCCTGATGAATATCTTGAACGGGGGAAAGCATGCTCTCAACAATCTGGATCTTCAGGAATTTATGATAGTGCCTAAAGGTGGTGAGACCTTCAGAGAGGCCCTCAGGATAGGTTCGGAGGTATTTCATGCCCTTGCAATGGTTCTCTCAGAAAAGGGCCTATCAACCGGTGTTGGGGATGAAGGCGGCTTTGCGCCAGACCTGAAATCGAACGATCAAGGAATCGAGATGATAATACAGGGAATAGAAAGGGCCGGCTATAGGCCAGGTGAGGACGTTGTTCTGGCAATTGATGCAGCGGCCTCCTCTTTCTATCAAGACGGCAATTACACCTTTAGCATGTCTGATCAGTCTGTAAGGAATTCAGAGAAGATGATCGAGTTTTATGCCGATTGGGTAAATCGCTATCCCATCTTCTCTATCGAAGACGGTCTTGATGAGAGCGACTGGACTGGGTGGAAGGCCTTGAGGCGCCAGTTGGGAGATCAGATTCAGATTATAGGTGATGATCTCTTTGTTACCAATCCTGAGAGAATTGCTAGGGGCATTAAGGAGAGATCTGCCAACGCAGTTTTGGTAAAACTTAATCAGATTGGCACGCTCACGGAGACACTCCAGGCAATTGAGATGACCCACAGAGCAGGGTGGAAAACCATTATTTCACATCGCTCAGGAGAAACAGAGGATAGTTTTATTGCTGATCTGAGCGTGGCTGCAGGCAGTGGACAGATTAAGACAGGATCTCTGAGCCGCTCTGAGAGGATATGCAAGTACAATAGGCTCTTGAGAATTGAGGAGGAGTTAGGGGAGATGGCTGCCTTTGAGTTTCCTTCCTGATTTCCGGTCTTTTTTTTATAAATCCAGGCATTGTTGAATTTCAAATTGTGGGGATGTAAGACACGCCCTAAATGTCGCATACAACTTTAGGCACTTTGAACTTTAGATCACTTTAGTCACTCTTAAATGGCCATCCATAGAGTTCGCGATAACCTATTTCTCGTTGATCTGGATTTACCGATCCCGGGTTTCTACCAGTTCATAGGGGGCTGGATACTTCAAGACGGGGATCGGGCTATCGTCATTGATCCCGGTCCTGCCGCTACTATCAATACCCTGCGCAATTCCATAGACGAGATAGGAATTGACAGGGTTGATTATATTCTGCTTACCCATATTCACCTGGATCATGCCGGTGGATGTGGAGATTTGGTAGAGAGCTATCCAGACGCTGTTATCGTGTGCCACCCTGGGGCTGTTACCCATCTGGCAAATCCAGAAAGGCTCTGGCAAGGTTCGCTGAAGGCTCTCGGCCATTTAGCCAAGACTTATGGCCAACCTTCCCCTATTAGCAGGCAGAGGATTTGCCCTGAAAGGGATATTGTGTGGAAGGGCTCTGCCATCCAATCACTGGAGACACCAGGGCACGCATCTCATCACCTGTGCTTCTTTTACAAAAGCCTCGTTTTTGCCGGAGAGGTTGCGGGTGTCAATATCCCTTCAAAGAGTAAACCCTATATGAGGCCTGCCACACCACCGCCCTTTAGGCCTGACATAGCCTTGCGTTCCATCTCTCTCGTTGCTGAAAGAAGCCCTGAGCTCATCTGCTATGGTCATTATGGTCTTCGGGAGGATGCCTCAAGTCTGCTGCAAATGGCACAAAATCAGATACGGTTCTGGTTAGAACTAATAGAGGAGAGACGCGATAAGGGTCTCAGTGTGGATGAAGCGGAGGTTTTTGACGAGCTCCTCGCCAAGGATCCCCATCTGAGTTCTTATTACCAGTTGGAATCCGATATAAGAGACAGGGAATTGTACTTCTGCAAGAATGCCATTAAGGGGATGTTGGAATTTATCAATAGATAAGGGCTGAGTAGTTGAGGGATTGAGGGATTAACACCCTCAGAAACCATCGATATCCTAGCAGAGATGGGGGTAAAGGGTAATATTCGTGCAAGCGACGTTTTGCAAAGCCTTGACACGTTTTCCACGTTGGACTAGTGACGAAAGAAGGAACATCGTTTCTTACGGCGGATAACCTATTCTATCTGTTTGATAAGATTTTGTGCATTCATTGAAAGGGGAGTCTTGGCGTAATTCCAGGACCTTAACTGACCTCGGTGCAGGATGTCGGTATGGGTTCATCCAAGGTGAGAAGCAAGCCCTCACGAGGATAAATAAGCGTGTCCTCGTGAGGGCTTTTTGTTTTTACCTTATAGTGTGATTTGTAGTTTTTTCCAAAGCATAGCAGATGTTCTTTTGGCAAAACAGGAGTATATCGTTAAAATTGAATTAGTTACGTAGTAGGGTTAAGGTCAATTATCTGAAGAATATCTATAATACAATCCTTTTCAAGGATGTTGTCAAAAGACACAGAATCAGAAATATCGCCTTTCTTGAGAGGTTGACCATATATCTGGCCGATAATGCAGGGAGCCTGGTTTCGGCAAAAAAAATCAGTGATTTTCTTAAATCCCAAAAAACAAATATCTCACCAAATGTTGTTCTTAACTATATTTCACATCTTGAATCGGCCTTTTTTATCTTTAAGGTGCAACGTTCGGAAATTGGAGGAAAAAAGATATTTGAGATCGGTGAGAAATATTATTTTGAAGACCTGGGCCTGCGACATACGATTGTTGGCTATCAGCAGGCCGATATCGGCAGGATACTGGAAAACCTTGTTTTCATTCACCTGAAAAGATCAGGGTATGACATAACCGTTGGCAGGATAGGTGGAAAAGAGATCGATTTTGCATGTGAAAAAAAGGGGGAAAGGCTTTACGTGCAGGTGGCTTATATGATTACTGATCAGAAAATTCATGCCCGTGAATTCGGCAACCTTCTAGAAATCAAGGACAATTTTACCAAAATCGTGGTCTCCATGGACGAGATGACAGGCGGAAAATTCAAAGGAATAAGGCATGTGAATATAAGGGATTTTTTGGTTTCTGTTTTTTGAAGGATTTGACATCAGGGAGTTCTGGAAACACTCAATAGCTGTGGCCGTGACCAGCAGGTATCAATCTGAACAAATCAAACTTGATTCTCCGGATGACTGTTTCGCCGCCGGACTCTTGCACGACAGAGGTTACAAATGTTTCAGAGTGATTTCCGACTATAGCAACCGAAATCGGATCGGCCTGTGAGTCTTTTCTTGCTGAAGGCTAAAAATAATTGGTTAAGATATCTGAGGTGTAACAAATGGATGATTTCCAACATACAGTTCTGTGTGTAGATGATGAGGAACCAATGCGGCGTTTACTTAGCGAGATGCCGGGGGTATATTTTCAATATGTGAACTTGAGGGTCGCTCTCAGACCTGATTGTCTTTCTTTGTTAAGCGCTATTATTCAAGGTATCTTAAACCCTCTTATCCTCACCTCCATTAAGCACATCCCGCAAAATAAAATTCGTATTCTGTTCAAGCTCGTTCATGGTTTCGGCAAGAGCCTTGAGTTGTATCAAGGTTTTCCGCGATTTTTCACGAGATCGGATTTCAAGAGACGGATTATTCAGTATTGTGATGAGTCTGTCAAGAGCCGAGGCGTCAAAATGATCGTCAGCGCTGTATAGAAGGTCAATCCACTCTGTTTTGAGGTCCTCCGGGATCTTATCATAATGGGCAATGCTTTCAGAATTATGACCAAAATGGAGGGAGTTTTTCAGCTTATCAATGGTCTTCCAAACCACCTCCCTCTTGTGATCATCCTGGGGGCACCTACCAAAAAGATCTTTCCACCTCCTTACGATCTGCATATTCACCCAATTCTCACCCTTTTCAGGTGGTAGGGAAAGTCCCAGGAATTTATTCTGGACATCAACCAACTCTCCTCTCAGATCCTCGTACCCCCCGTTCATAGCATCCAACATTCCATTTAATTCACTAATAGCTGCAGCCTTGCCATTCCCTTCTTTTCGGTGTTCACGTAGTATCTGCTCCCACTGATCCCGAAGATATCCAAGCTCCTGCTTCACTAGATATAAAATCAGTCCCGACTTGGTAGTAGCATTCCGCAATGAATGCGCAAGTATGTTGCATGCGGCTAACCTCTCCTCTGCCAACTGCTCCATAGTCTTCATTGAATCCCGACGTAGGTGGTAAGACAATAGTTCTGTTCCTAGAGAACGTGAGAGTTTCTGGATGACTCTGGTCTCATGGCTGTTGACCTTAATCGTAAACGGATAGAAGTGTATCTTGATGACAGCCACGACAACATGCTCGGTGTCTTTCCATATGATGTTTCCATTATAATCGCTAGGATATTCAAAGGAGGAGGGCCTGTCCAGCTTAAGGTCTGACTTGCGGACAAGCACTGGTTCCATATGGTGGAAATCGTCACATTTCCCTTCAACCTGCAGCGGGATACTTCGAACATTGGTGCTTGGGTCTTGGGCAGTCCAGCTTTTCTGTTTTTCAACGCACCACGACATGGCCTCAAGGGGACGACCCGGTTCATCTCTGTATGCAGTCCATAGCTTACCAGGAGGATTGTAACCGGATTTTGCCGGAAGGCCCCACGAAATCTCTTCTCTTCTATCGTCAATTATCCCGGAGGCGATTCTTTCTGCGATCAAGTCGGGTGGTTTTCCAATTCGATAAATGGTGCCCTTAAAGGTATTAGGAAGGCAATAGAGGATGGTTTCAATCACTTCTACGCAGGCCTTCTCTAGCACAGCCCTTTCTATCCCTACGAACAATTCCTTTTCCCTCGTCTCGATCTTACCTTAACAAACCCCAATTCCTATAGAGGCGTTTCTTAAGCGGTTGATAATGTACGTTTCTTCAGCCATTTGTCAATAGAAAAAAGTGTAAAAAAAGTGTGCCCTGACCAGAACTCAGTTCGCTTCGCTCATCCCCGCTGAAACAGCGGGGAGAATGTTGGAATATCCCATGCCCGCCTGCCACTGCGAGGCATGAGCGGGCGTGCACGAGACATAAATATGAAGCCTCACAAAACCCCAATGTTTTCAGTAAGCTGTAGAAATTCCTATACATTGAGTTACCCAGCCGCCAACCCATCCAGGCCAAGGCCCTTATCATTGGGGGTTAGCGATGAATCTACGTTGTGTCCCTATGCCCTCTTGGCTACCGTTTGTCAAGAAAAAAACACTGTATATTGAAAAAATAGAAGCTTTTCTACTATATCTGGTAGAAATTGAAAAATACCTAAAAAGAACTTCCCCGAGGTAAATATTTGGTGTCTTCTCAATAAGTTCGGGTTCTGTCATTGCGAGCGAAGCGAAGCAATCTCTATTATAGCGACGAGCCCGGCCTGCGACATGGTTTGAACATGCTCTTGTGCTCTCTTCTTGTGCATGCATCCGTTGCCGTCAGCGTATACAGATATTCAAGCCTGATCCTGGGATTGCCACGTCGCTGCGCTCCTCGCAATGACGGCAAATGGCAATGGCCAGGATTTATCCGAACTTATTGAGAAGTTACAATATTTGAAACGCACGGATCCATACCTCGCCGTTGTATTGTTTATCGGACAGAATGATGATAACGATAAATGAAAACTGACAATTGGACCATAAATTCCTGGGGTGATCCGTGGATCTTGTTTATGAGGGAAAAAAGGAAGGCTAAATCCTGACAAGACAAAAACAAGGTGGACACTCACTTAAGAGCAATGATATCTTCCTTAAACTCATCTGAATCCAGATTGAGATCCACGGGAACCAGTTGTTTCCCATCCCACTTCTTAGAATAGTCTCCGCCCGGGAGCTTTTCGATCATATACATAATACCCCACTTGTTCAAAAAATATTCTGTGTCTTTACCTATCTGCTCCATCCTCAGGCGGTATTTTGCGTGGTAGGAATCCTTTTTGTCTACCTTAGAGTAGTCGTGATTGTGGACGGTCTCCGACTCTGGGCAATAGTAGATCTTATACCCGGCTTTGCGCATGTTCAAACACAAGTCCTTGTCCTCGTTTGCGATGAATATCCCTTTGCCATTGACCATATCATCAAAGCCTCCAACTTCGAACAGGGCTTTCCGTTTCGCCAAAAGCGTTGTGGTCATATACCAGGGCACCTCTCCCCCTCTCGTAACGAGAGGATCATACCTCCGGAGGTTTGCCATGTGCCCCGACTTTGCGAGCCCGATCCCGTATACTGTGCCCCCTTTTTCCAGTGCTACAGTATGACAGCCGCAGTAATAGACATTGCCGATCTCTGCCCTCAGAAGCTTTGCCCCCACCATCCCGATTGCTTCTTCTTTTGCTGCGGCCTCCTTAAGTTGTTTCAGCCACCCGGGAAGTGCCAGAACATCATTGTCCATCACCACGATGTATTCCCCTATTGAAAAGTAAATCCCCTGATTTCGCTGTCCCGTTGTGCCCGTACTCTGTCTGTTGTATATGACATGGACATTCTGGTACATGTCCTCGAGGGCCATAATAATCTCCAGAGTTTCTCTACCCGAACCGACGTCGCTCAAGACTATCTCAAAGGGTTCTTTTGTATTTTGAAAAATCGATTCCACGCATCGCTTGGTATCGTTTCCCCTCTCTGCTGAAATGATAACAACCGATGTCAGATCATTGGTACCAAGCTGGTGCTTTTTCCCATACTGATCGAGGGCTGTAGATCGGTCCAAATTCAGGCTATTGCCGCTCCTGTCAAGAAATGAATATCTTTTGGTTATATCAAAAAGCATTGTCAGTTCTCCTCAAAGGTTTACCCCACAAGCACGCCTAACCCTGGTTTATCCTGCCGAGCAAGATGCATCCCAGGCACACGGGCATCACAAAAACCCTGTTCCAGATTTGGATTCAGGATTTTGCATCTCCTGCCTCTACCTGGCGCATATTGTGCTGGTCATTAGCAAGCATGGGCGATTCTGTCAACCATATTGTCCCAACGCTGGTTCAGTCCATGCTTGACACAAGAGTGCCTTTATCCTATGGTTATTTCAGTAATATGTATACTCAAAATAATTCAGTTACTTACTACATCATATTTTTTATGGGTTATTACGTAAAGAAAAAGGGGTTCAACCATTCCTGAATTTTCACAAAGAAGCGGGCGAATAACCACCTTCCACATAATTCAGCAGAACCGAAGGCAGCTGAGATCCCAGCTCAGGCTTCATTCTAAGTGGAAAAAGACGGTGTTGATTATCCCCACCCTGGCCAGCGAGTACACAGACCCCTCGAACCTTCCTGTGTTTAGAAACATTCTTGGGAACTTAAGAAACGTGGGTTACCTTTCCAGCATCATTTTTGGCCTGGATAGGGCAACTGAGGAAGACGCCCTTCGCCTGAGAGATCTCATAACAACAACAGGAATCAAGCACTATCTTATTCAGTGGAACGATGGGCCTGGTTTCAGCGGTATTTACCAACAGCTGAACGAGGCAGGGTTCAACATTAGCGAGCCGGGCAAGGGCAAAAACATGTTTATCAGTTTCGGTATTGCCATTGCCTTGGGCGCTGAGTCTATCGGATTGATCGACGCAGATATCCGGACCTTTAAACAGGCGCAGCTGGACCGGCTTTTTTATCCAGTCGTAGTTCTCAATTACGACTTTTCAAAGGCCTTCTATGCCCGAATATCTGAGAGGGGAGAGATTTATGGTCGGGTAAAACGGCTCCTCCTTGATCCCGTTTTGCTTTCCCTCAAGAGGAAATTTACCGAAAGCAAGGAGGAAAAGATGCTGCGCCTCATAGACTTCCTCTTAGGCTTTAATTATCAACTCTCCGGTGAGGTTGCCTTTCATGTGGACCTTCTAAAAAAGATGCGCTTTGCCACCAACTGGGGTGTAGAGATCTTTACCTTGATCGAGGTCTACCGCAAGGCCTCCTCTCCTGCACAGGTCATGTTTGCCGAAGAACCCTTTGATCACAAACATCAGGAGGCCTCGCCAGAAAATCAGGCCAAAGGCCTCAATCGAATGGGAATCGACATTGTAACAACCTTGATGAATGCATTGATTATTGAAGAAGGTCTGGAAATCTCTGATACCTTCTTCCGGGATTTGGCCATTACCTACCAAGCTGTGGCTGAAGAACAGATCAAGAAATACTCTGATGATGCGGGCTTCAGCAATTTGAAATACGACCGTGACGCCGAGGAATACCTGGTTAAGAACGTCCTGCACAACTCAATCCTTGAAGCCGGCGAGGCTCTCACCGCTCCATACAGGATGACGGAGAAATTTCTAAGATTAGTCAATTCCCATTCCGAGTTTAAGCCCTTTCTTGAAAACGGCCTCGCTGAGGCCATCCTAAAGGTGGACCGGAAGACACGGGGTAGTATCTTCGAGATGCCTCAAACCGTTTCATGGGAGCGAGTATCGAATAAGTTGCCCCGAATTTTCTATGATCTAGTTGAAGTGGTTGAGAATGAAAAAAGGCGTTTTTCCTGAACAAGGGTAAAATGCATTTTTGTCTCAAACCAGTTCGTATCGAATTTCTGTTAGATTTCTATGACACACCTTTCCTGGATATGTACCCCACCCTGTTTCTATCCTTCTACCCATACCCTGCCCTGGACCTTGACGTTACCATGCTGATGCTAGCCTTTTTCTCGACAACATTATAATTAAAGTTGTACAATAAAGTTCAGGTAACTGTTCAGGCAGCCACAAATTTCTACTTGACTTTCACCGCAATAACTTAGTGTCTTGTATGGCTGAGTTACAAATTCCAAAACATTAGTCAAGATTGTCTCACCGAGGTACAGAAGGAGCGAGTATGCATCTTTTTGCTATTATAACCAACCTGCGATTCCAGGATGTTTTAGATGTCCTGTTTCTTACCATGCTCGTGTACTACCTTTATCTATGGTTTTGGGGAACAAAGGCCTTTAAGGCCCTGGTAGGTCTGCTGGCCCTGGGGATCGTTTTCACCCTTGCTCGATTCTGGGGCCTGTTCCTAACCACGTGGGTATTTCAGATACTCTGGCAGGTCTTGATTGTGCTTATCATCATCCTCTTTCAATCGGAGATCCGGCAGGTCCTTGAGAGGGTCAATCCCCTGCAAATGATCGGACTGCGCGGCTTTCGAAAGTCAGCGGATTGGATACCAAACTTCGTGACAGGAGTCTTCTCCCTAGCCAAGCAAAAGATCGGGGCCCTTATAATCTTCGAACGCTTGGACCGGGTGGAGGAATTGATAACTGGAGGGGTTCCGCTCGAAGGTGAGCCAATCTCTGAGATCCTGCTCAGTATTTTTCAAAAAGAATCTCCATTACACGACGGGGCCGTGCTGATCCGAAAAGGAAGAGTCGCCAAGGTAGCCTGCTATCTTCCTTTGAGTTCTGCTGAGGGGCTGCCCAAACAATGGGGCACCAGACACAGGGCTGCCTTGGGTCTTTCTGAGCGTTGCGATGCCTGGGTTGTGGTCGTCTCGGAAGAACGCGGGGAGATCTCCCTGGCTCGTGGTGGGCAAATCATTCCGGTGAAACACCGGGAAGAGCTTTCCAATCTTGTGCAAAAGGCTATTACAGCTCCTGCTGTTTCTGGCATAACCTGGTGGGAAAGGGCTCGCGCCCTCATCGTCCGCCGATGGCCCCTTAAGATAGGAACCTTGGGTTTGGTCTGTGTGTTCTGGCTGTTGCTTGCAGGGCAACAGAACTTTGAGGTAAGCCTCATGGTTCCCCTTGATATAAAAAACCTTCCTGTGAAAATGAAAATTGTGGAACCCGTTAATCCAGAGGTTCGGATCACTGTTCGAGGGCTTCGAAAGGACGCAAGCACTCTAAACAATAGAAACGTGCATGCCGAAATCGATCTCTCCATGGCCCGTTTCGGCAATAGGATTTTTCGAATTACCCGAAAGCAGATCGATTTGCCTAACGATAGAATCAATATAGTTCACATAGAGCCGCCGCAGATGGAGTTCAGGTTGAGAGAGGCCACAAGCAAAGACTAGATTCCAATGAACCGCTCACACAACAGCTCCCCCGGTTTACCACAGTCAAGACTCAGGATGCAGTTAGCAGAGGGTTGCTTGGCTGCCCCTGGCAGGAAAGCAAATCGGGGGAAGAATTTCCAAGCAGTAGAAAGGGGGTCTGAAACCAGGGAAAAGTGACATTCCCGGGCTGATTAAACGGTCATCCAGAGCATTTCGCTGCGTCAAAAAAAAGGGTAACTTCTCAATAAGTTCGGACAAATCCTAGCCACTGCTATTTGCCGTCATTGCGAGGAGCGCAGCGACGTGGCAATCCCTGGCCCAGACCTAGCTCTCTGTATGCGCTGACAGAAACGGATGCATGCAGAAGAAGAGAGCGCAAGAGCATATTCAAATCATGTCGCAGGCCGGGCTCGTCGCGATAATAGAGATTGCTTCGCTTCGCTCGCAATGACAGAGCCCGAACTTATTGAGAGGATAAAAAAAGGCTATAAAAGGAGACAAGGTTTATGGGCTACGATACAGCCCTGAGAGGCTATACTTCGAAGAGGATTGAAGAAATAGAATCTGCAGATATCCTGGCAGGTATCCCTTGCTATAACAATGAGCGGACCATCTCTCACGTAATCCAGATGGTCACACACGGCCTGGCCAAATATTACAAGGACCAAAGGAGTGTGATCCTCATCGCCGATGGCGGTTCCACGGATGACACCAGAGAAGTGGCAAAAGAGTTTGAAATCAAGCCCTGGCAAGAGAAAATTACCTCTATTTACAGGGGACATGCCGGAAAGGGTTCGGCCTTTCGTTCCTTGTTTGAGGCGGCCAAGCGCCTCAAGGTCAAGGCCTGTATAGTTGTGGACTCAGACCTGCGTTCCATCACCAGCGATTGGGTTAGATATCTTCTCGAGCCAATTCTTGAAAAGGATTACCAGTTCGTTTGCCCGGTGTATTCGCGCTACAAATACGATGGGACCATAACCAATAACATTGTGTATAATCTAACCCGGGCTCTTTACGGTCTGCGCATTCGCCAGCCCATTGGAGGAGAGTTTGCCTTTGTCGGCGATCTGGCAGCGTACTATGTCGAGCAGGATGTCTGGGATACAGACGTGGCCCGCTATGGCATAGACATTTGGATGACCACAAACGCCATCACCAACAACCTAAAAATTTGCCAATCCAATTTAGGAGTAAAAATCCACGATGCCAAGGACCCGGCTGAGTCGCTTGGACCCATGTTTCGCCAGGTGGTGCATACCCTCTTTGTACTCATGGAACAGCATGAGGCAGAGTGGAAAGCGGTCAAAGGTAGCCGAACTGTGCCCACCTTTGGGCTTCAGGAATTCAGGAAGCCGGAGCCTATCCGGATCGATCTCAGTCACCTGGTGACGGAGTATAAGACCGGGTTTCGGCAGTTCAAGAGCCTGTATCGGGATATATTTTGCCCTGAGTGTTTCGAAGAACTCAAAAGGTGCGCAACCAGGGCCAAAACCAAGTTTGTCATGCCGGTTACGACATGGGTCCACGTCCTCTACGAAACCGCTGCGACGTTCCACCATTGGACTCATAACCGCACCCAACTGGTCAACCTCGTCACCCCCCTGTACCTGGGCCGCGTAGCATCCTTCATCAACCAAACCAAAAATATGAGTTCAAGCCAGGCCGAGGAACTGGTTGAGGAACAAGCCCAGATCTTTGAAGATCACAAGGAATATCTCATACAGATTTGGGACGAGAAAACGAAGTAGACACTCGCACATCCCTCACAGAGCTCTCGAGGCTCAGAGTTCTTGAGCTGAATCCTTGAGGGAGAGGATTCAGCTCAGGCCACGCCGCGCTGCGCAGGGTTTTTATCGCCTATTACAACAAGGTCCCAGGAAATCCCTCGCTGCCCCTTAGAGTCTTTTCACCCGGACCATGTTAGTAGTACCAGCAACCCCGACAGGGTGACCTGCTGTCATTACTACCAAATCATTTTTTGAAACATATCCCGTTTTCAATACCAACTCGGCGGAGCGTTCGATCATGTCGTCTGTATCAGTGGGTTCAGGCACGAGATGAGGCAGGCATCCCCAAAACAGGGTTAATCTCCGAACCACATTTGCGTTCGGTGAAAGCGCAATAATCGGCTGCTGAGGCCTGAACCTGGAGATATGCATGGCCGTTTTGCCGGAGCCTGTGGGAGCGACAATGGCAGACGCATCAAGATGACTTGCCAGAATGCATGCGGCATGGGCCACAGAATCTGGAACCTCCTTTTTTGGCATAAGCTGCAGATAGCTATCGTGACAGAAGTTTTTTTCGGCACTTTTGATAATACGAGCCATAAACTGAACAGCGTGCACAGGGTAGTTCCCAGTAGCCGTTTCTTCAGAGAGCATGACTGCATCCGTGCCATCCAGAACGGCGTTGGCTACATCCGCAGCCTCAGCCCTGGTGGGACGAGGCGAATTCTCCATTGAACGGAGCATCTGTGTAGCGGTTATCACGGGTTTTCCTGTGTCATTGGCCTTTTGGATCAGCATTTTTTGGATAACAGGAACATCTTCCAGAGGGATCTCTACCCCCAGATCACCTCGAGCTACCATGATCCCATCGGCTGCCTCAATAATCTCGTCGATGTAATCGAGTACCTCGTGCCGTTCAATCTTTGCAATGACAGGGATATCCTTTTTTCTCTGGCGGATAACCTCTTTCACTCTCAGGATGTCCTCTGCGGTGCTGACAAAGGAGAGGGCAATAAAATCTACACCATTTTCCAGACCAAAGAGGAGGTCTTCCCTGTCCGTCTCTGTAAACGCAGGTGCACTTATGGTTCGTGTGGGAAGGTTGAGACCCTTATGGGATGTAAGCAGGCCGCCTGTGACAACCTCGCAGTAGACCTCAAACTGATTTTTACCCTGAACTACCAGTTCTATGGCGCCATCCGAAAGCAGGATCCGATCCCCCGGCTCCACTTCCCCAGGCAGGCTCGGATAGGAGACCGACACCCGGTCATGGGTTCCTTCTATATCCTGGTTGGTAAGGGTAAGGGTCTGTCCAGCCTCAATCGTTATCCCTGGTTCTGGAAGGATCCCCACCCGTATCTTTGGCCCCGCAAGGTCCTGTAATATGGCAACAGGACGGCTTAGCTCATCTGAAACGCTTCGAATAATCCCGATCTTTTCCTTATGCTCACGATGGTTTCCATGCGAGAAGTTCAGCCGCGCAACATTCATGCCGCCTTTGATCATCGCCCGGATGATCTCAGGTGATTCGCTAGCAGGACCAATGGTGCAGACGATCTTGGTGTGGGGCATGACTATGCCTTGCCTTTTAGTTGAGTCTTCCGAACTCATGTGAGCAGGTGATACCACTCTTTTCATCTTTTCAGGTCTCTGCGGAATACAGTTATCAATGCGATTTAAACAGGTCTAAAATACTGCTAATAGCATCAAATAGTTTGCAATATCTGGAGGGGCATGTCATCTTTTCTGGGGCTGTTGCCCAAAAGGAAATCCCTTTGAGCGGTCATTAAAACGTTTTTTGCGAAGAAATCTTGGCGAAGCAGAAGATAAGCGATGTCAGCCTTTTGAGCCCAAAGGGTGAGTTTTGACATCGCCCGGAGCGAGCCCTAGATTTATCAGAAACCGTTTTAGACTAAGGGAAAAGGGATTTCGGCAACAGCCTGTTCTGTTGTGACCATCTTAGACCCTTCTCGGTTATGTCCAATGCAAACAACAATATGCTCTGCTTGGTGGCATAAGCATTGGAACAATTTTCGAGGTTGGCTGGCTTAGAGACAAAAAGAACGGGCCTTGGAGCTTACGGGACTTGTGCCACACCATAAGAAACTGGCGCAATTCTTGAAATTTAGCATGCAATTCAACTTTGGTTCTGCGCTCAGGATTGATCTTGTGCACCGGCCTTCAACTCTTCTTCAAATTCCTGGAAGAACTTATCCTTCTCTTTCCAATCAGGCCCAAAGCGTTTGTTAAAATAGGCACCAAGCTTATCAAAGACCTTTTGCCAAACCGGTTTTCCTCCACCTAATACCACATCCTCCAGGAACGGCCGGAGTTCCGTAATCTTATCCTTGGGGAGGAAAGAAACGGCACCCAGTTTTATAGATTTTTTCAACGCCTCAGGTGTGAGGGCGTGGGCGGTAAGCATCACCGTGGGGAATCCTCTGTAAACCGAGCTTTTCAGGAGTTCAAACCCGTTCACTCCCATGATATCCAGGATAACAATATCATAGGTATAACTTACCAGGTATTGAAGAGCAGTATCATAGTCAACCGCTCTATGGACCAAGCACATGTTAAGTTCTTCCTCAACGATATCGAGAATATCAGGTTCGTCATCTACTACCAGAATGACCTTGTCTTTCAGGGGACCGTCTGCACTCATCGCTCTTTCTTCCTCCTTTCTCTCCCTCTTGAGCATTTTCGGGCCAGAAGTAAAACAAATCCATGTTCCGGCCAAAATAAATAGAGGGGTGACCTGTCAGCCGAGGTTACTGGATGAGATGAAAATTGTAGTTTCATACAACCATCAAAAGGTTTTCAAGTCAATAAAAATCTGCTTGGCTCAATGGGTACATTCGGGATCCCTGGCTGGTGGCTGGCACGCAGGAATTGGGCAAAAAACGTTTAAATGAGTGCTCAAAGGGATTTTCCGTTTGGGCAACAGCCTGAGAAAAGGCCAACAAGGTACCTCTCTTGAAATGCCTTTTCCATTGACACCGACACGTCTTTCTCCTACACTCGCCCTTACCAAAAGCCCGGTCTGGCCCAAGAGCCCGAGTTCGTTTTAGCCGATCAGAAAATGAATATGCCACCTCTGCACAACCCTGGCTCTTAGGAGCTAGTTTCCCCAAACGTAGCTTCCGAAATACTGCTGAATAGGCTTTTTTTTGGCTAGTCGCGGCAGTGCGTGTCTGAGCATTTTTGTCATGTTGGCAGGGAGAAACTGTGCGAGTTCGATGCCCCGTTCTGCAAGAAATAGGGGTTGTGTAAAGGCCTCTAGAACCGTTTTTGAAAGAGTGCACGGTACGATCATCTTAAGTGAGAGGGGGAGAGAAAATGGATCCCAAACATATTCTTAGAGGAAAAAGGGTGTTGATCGTGGATGATGAAGAGGACATCCTGGAGTTCTTAGTTGAACTCCTGGATATGTGCAAAATTGATACTGCTTCTACCTTTGAAGAGGCAAAAAAGCTGCTTGAAAAAAATTTCTACCAGATTGCAGTCCTTGATATCATGGGAGTCCGGGGATATGAACTGCTAGACATTGCCAAAAGAAGGGACATACCTGCGCTCATGCTCACGGCCCACGCGATCTCAAAAGACAATCTGAAAAAATCGTTTGAAAAGGGCGCCTCTTTTTATGTGCCCAAAGATGAAATCAACAACATTGCTGTCTTTCTGGCCGACATCCTTGAAGCCCGGGAAAAGAACAAGAACGTGTTCGTTAGGTGGTACGAAAGGCTCAGCGGCTTCTGTGACAGGAGGTTTGGCCCAAACTGGAAGGACGAGGACCCGGAATTCTGGAATTCACTCTTGAAGTACTAAGGCGCTAACCCGGCTCGTTTCAATTCAGCAAGACAGGCTAGATCCTTGGCATCACTAGTTGAAACTGTCAACAAGAACTGGGCCGCTCAGTTCCAAGGCTATTTACTGTTCGCGAGGGGAAGCTCAACCATAAACTTGGCACCTTTTCCTTCATCGCTCTCAAGAGACAACCGGCCACGCATATCCTCTATCAAGACCATTACTCCAGCCAGGCCCAGCCCATGACCCCTGACAGTGTAAGAGTCGGTGGCATTCATTTGAAAATAGCTCTCAAAAATTCTTTTATGATAGATGGAGGGTATCCCTTCACCATCATCCTTTACTGAAAAAAACAGATAATCATGCTTTTTCTCAACTGTCAGTTCCACACAGCTTTTTCGGTATTTTAATGCATTGTTCAAGAGGTTCCGAAGAATCTGCTTTATCTTTGGCTCATCCAGCGAAAGCTCCTCGCACCAAAGACCTTCATCTATGAAAATCATGATCCCCTTTTCCTCTGTTGCCCTTCGCAGTTGCCGCAGATTGCTACACACTTTAATCTTTTCTGATGCCTGGCAATCGACCAGATCAAATATTTCCACCAGAGCCTCTTCGATCAGATCCGAAACTTTTATCCGGCTTAAATTCACCACTCCCTGCTTGGATCTCTCCAGTTCCAGGGAATCGTTCACCAGTCCCTGGATCACCCTCGTATTCCTCAGTGTTCTTACCAGCACTTTTTCCTGTCTTTCTGTAAGCGGGCCATATTTCTCCAGCTTTCCTAGCAGTGAGGTGATCCCTGCCTCGATCACTGCCAAGGGTACCTTGAGGTCATGAATAAAAAGTTGAAGGCTTATTTTGTCTCGGTGCATGCGGAAATCTCTGCCTCATCCCTCATGGTTATCCGCCGAACCTTGCGAAGAGCATGCAACTCCTCCCTCACCTGACGTCTAAGATATTTCTGTTTGACTCGACCCTATATTTTTAAATTATATCAAGCCATTTCAAAAAAATCAAACTCACGAATCCCTCCACAGATCCCTCTCTCCATCTAATCCTGCAATAGCCCTCACATGCTAAAACGTATCATGGTGAACAAACTCCTCAATCTCTCTGCGAGCAGGTGCCTCACCTTCCCGCGCAGGATATCCAACCGGGATCAGCGTTACCACCTCATATCCATCTGGTACATCTAATATCTCCTTTGCCTTATTGTGATCAAACAGACCCACAATAACTGTTCCGAGGTTCAGGTGGTGGGCAGCAAGGCACAGGTTCTGTGTGGCAATTCCAATGTCGAACATAAACCAATCCCCTAATTTGGTCGTAGCTTGGCCCTTTTTATAACCTGAGCTCTGAAGCATGCCACAAAGGGCAATCACCGCAGGTGCTTCCCCTATAGCTTTGGTGGATGGATTACCGGCAGATAGGGTCTCCTGGAGTTTTTGTTTGATTACTGAGTCTTCAACCACAATCGCCTCCCAGCACTGGGTGTTAGCCCAGGATGGTGCCCACCTGACAGCCTCGAGGATTTTGTTGAGTGCATGTTCTGGTATCTCTCGTTCTTCATATCTCCTGATGCTCCGTCTTCCTTTGATGATTTCCATCAAATCTGCCATGAATAACCTCCGTATCGTGTTTTTTGGGTTGCTTGCGCTTACAGTGTCTGCTGAGTTCAAATCCACTCAGTAACAAAATCACGATCTAATTCTGAGAATGAATATGGTAGATTTTGTCTCTTTTTGTCAACCACTTTCATTTAGATTACAGCGTAACGTCAAAGTC
>JAFDDT010000165.1 GCA_019310725.1 Deltaproteobacteria bacterium
AGACCAGCCAGAACAAGACAGGCGCTTGCCCTCAGATCGGTGGCCATAACCTGGGCTCCAGATAGATTGCTCTTACCCCGAACCAGGGCCTGGCCCGCATTGATCTCTATATCGGCCCCCATTCTCCTCAGTTCACTCACATGCATAAACCGGTTCTCAAATATCGTCTCTCGAATCATGCTCCATCCATCGGCAATCGACATGAGCGCCATAAATTGGGCCTGCATATCTGTAGGAAAACCGGGAAATGGCATGGTCTTTATATCGACGCTCTTGATGCTATCGTTGCCCTCAGCAACCAGGTCCTGTCCCTGTTTTTCTATTTTTACCCCACAATCCACCAGTTTCTCTACGATCGCTTCCAGGTCATCTACCCTGCACCCCTTTATCCTCACGTTTCCCTTTGTTATGGCTGCGGCGACTAAGAACGTTCCGGCCTCAATCCGGTCGGCAATGATGGCGTGGGTAACAGGGTGTAATTCCTTCACCCCGGTAATGGTGATGGTATCCGTACCTGCCCCCTCGATTTGCGCTCCCATCCGATTGAGCATATTGGCGAGGTCAACGACCTCTGGCTCTTTGGCAGCATTGTTGAGGGTAGTTTTTCCTTCTGCTTTGACAGCAGCCATCATGAGGTTTTCGGTTCCTGTCACAGATGGTATGTCAAAGAATATAGCGGCTCCCCGGAGCTTATTGGCCGTGGCAACTACGTATCCATGTTCCAGGCTTATATCCACGCCCATTGCAGAGAGGCCTTTTAGGTGGAAATCGATGGGCCGAGCACCGATAGCACATCCGCCAGGGAGGGAAATTTTCGCCTTTCCGAGCCGGGACAGAAGGGGGCCTAACACAAGAATGGATGCCCGCATAGTCCTGACTAATTGATAGGGAGCAACATGGCTACTCACGTCATCAGAGTTTACCCTGAGGGCTTGACCATCTTCCTCGAACACCACACCGAGGTTGGACAAGATCTTCTTTATCGTCCAAATATCTCGTAGCGCTGGGATATTGTACAAGGTATGCCACCCACCTGTCAGAAGACAGGCACAGAGGATCGGTAAAGCGGCGTTTTTAGACCCACTCAGTGTTACCTCTCCATTGAGTGGAGTTCCTCCCTCGATAATGATTTTATCCATTCTTTTTTTGAGCCTTTACCATTCGGTATTTTTTCCGGTAATCCATGAGCCGTGCCTTGGAACGAAATGATTGGGTTGCATCTATAAGATCCAGTGCCTGTTCTGTCTGGCCTGGATCCATCTCTATGAGAAGCCATCCGCCGGGCTTCAGATATTCTCCGCCCTCTCCGATGATTCGTTCGATAAAGCGCATGCCCTTTTCATGCCCATCAAGGGCAATCCTCGGCTCATATGAACATACCTCTGGAGGAAGGGTGTGAAATATCTCAGCAGGGATATACGGAGGATTGGAGATGATCATATCAAAGGTAACAGAAGCGCTTGCAAGGGCCTGCCAGAGATCACCCTGGCAAAACGTTATTCTTTCGGAAACGGTATGGTGTTCCGCATTCTCTCTTGCCACAGCCAGTGCCTCGGCAGAAATATCACTCGCCCAGAGAGCAGCACTCTCAATCTCTTTTGCCAGGGATACGGCTATCGCCCCAGATCCTGTACCCAAATCTAATATGGTCAGTTGGCCGCCGGCACTGCCAGGAAGCAGATTGTCTTGTTTGAGCCTCAGCGCCTCTTCAACGAGAATCTCGGTCTCTGGTCTTGGGACCAAGACCGCCGGGTTCACCAAAAAATCAAGGGACCAAAACTCCTGATGGCCGGTGATGTATTGAAGGGGTTCCCGGTTTATGCGTCTCTTGATAAGGGAGCGAAAACCACTTATTTCATCCCTCATCAATGGCCGATCGAATTCAAGGTATAATTCGACTCTGCTCTTCTTCAGTTGGTGGGACAGTAGGACCTCAGAGCAGAGACGGGAAGACTCTACCTCTTTCTGTTTCAGAAACTCGGTGGTTACATTCAAGATTTCCTGGATGGTCCATATCTTTTGACTCATGACACCAGGTTTGCCTGACTCTTCCCGGACTCAGCTTTGAAATGGGCAAGCAAGGGATTTAGAATGAGATCAAGCTCACCCTGCAGAACGCCATCGAGTCTATAGATTGTCAACCCGACTCTGTGGTCAGTTACCCTCCCCTGAGGGAAGTTGTACGTCCTTATCTTCTCACTCCTGTCTCCCTTACCTACCATGCTTTTTCGATCCTCAGATACCTTGGATCGTTGTTCTTCCTCTTGCATATCAAGCAGACGGGATCTCAAGACCTTCATACCCTTTGCCTTATTTTTGTGCTGGGACTTTTCATCCTGGCAGGAAACAACCAATCCGGTAGGAATATGGGTAATCCTTACGGCCGAATCTGTGGTGTTCACGCTTTGGCCTCCCGGACCTGAAGATCGAAACACATCTATTCTGAGATCAGCGGGATCGATTGACACATCCACCTCCTCCGCCTCAGGCAGCACTGCTACAGTAACTGCTGAGGTGTGTATCCTTCCCTGGGCCTCGGTTTCCGGCACCCGTTGAACACGGTGAACCCCACTCTCATACTTGAGTCTACTATATACGCTGTCCCCCTCCACCAGGGCGATGATTTCTTTGAAGCCACCAAGGCCCGTGGGGCTCTGGCTCAGGATATCCACTTTCCAGCCTTTTCTTTCTATGTAGTGGCAGTACATCCTGAAGAGATCTGCAGCAAAGAGGGCTGCCTCCTCGCCACCGGTGCCTGCCCTTATTTCGAGTATGATGTTTTTTTCATCTCTTGGATCCTTGGGAAGAAGCAAAAGCCCTAACTCATCTTCCAGTTTTGCTAACGCATGCTTCAAGCTCTCTATCTCTGCCTGAGCAAGCTCCCTTATCTCCCTGTCAGGGTCACGAAGGAGACTCTGGGTCTCTCTGATTTTCTCTTTTGTTGCTTTATACTTGCGGAAGGCATCCACAAGAGGCAAAAGGCTCACGTGCTCCCTGCGGTATTTCTGGTAGAGGTCTTGTTGCTGAATAATCTCCGGCTTACTCAGTTCGTATTCCAGAGTATTGAGTCGTTTTTCCACCTCTTCAATCTGAGAAAACATGATCAATCGTCTTCTTATTGTTTCTTCTTTTTAACTTTGCTGTCTTTCCCAACATTCTCATACTTCCGTCTGAATCGCTCAACTCGCCCCCTAGAGTCGACAATTTTCTGTTGCCCAGTAAACAGGGGGTGACATTGGGAACATATCTCGACAGTAATCTCTTTAGCAGTGGAATAGGTCTCGAACTCGTTTCCGCAGGCACAATGAACAATTGCCTTTTGAAAGGGTGGATGAATATCTTTTTTCATTGTTTCAGTCTCCATCTATCAGAAATTAAGAGTTATAAGTGCCTAAAATGAGCCCGCCCTGGTGCGAAGTGATTTGAATATACACTTGCTTCTGACGTATCACCGACCCTTGTTTATCCTTGCTGAGTCAGGTTTTTCCAGGTCTGGGCCAGGGCTAAAGTGCCCGCTCCACTCGAAAGCGAGAGCGTTGCGGGCAGGCCCAAAGTCAACGCACCAAACACGACAAACCGAACTTATTGATTCATTGACGCCAAAAACTCTTTGTTGGTCTTGGTCCCTCTGATCTTTTCCAGCAGAAACTCCATGCTATCAACAGGGGTAAGAGGGGCAAGAAGCTTACGGAGGATCCAGATACGATTGAGATCTTCTTCCTCAATCAATAGCTCCTCTTTCCTGGTTCCTGAACGATTGATGTCAACAGCAGGAAATATGCGCCTGTCGCTCAGTTTTCTGTCGAGATTGATCTCCATATTGCCAGTACCTTTGAACTCCTCAAAGATAACCTCATCCATTCTACTTCCGGTATCGATGAGGGCAGTGGCAATTATAGTGAGACTTCCTCCCCCCTCAAGGTTCCTGGCAGCCCCGAAAAATCTCTTTGGCCGATGAAGAGCATTTGAATCAACACCGCCTGATAAGATCTTGCCACTCGGTGGAACCACGGTATTATAAGCCCTCGCAAGGCGAGTAATGCTGTCTAAGAGTATAAACACATCCTTTTTATGTTCAACCAGTCTTTTGGACTTTTCCAGAACCATCTCAGCAACTTGCACGTGGCGTTGAGGAGGTTCATCAAAGGTTGAGCTAATGACCTCAGCCTCTACAGAGCGCGCCATATCAGTTACCTCTTCAGGGCGCTCATCAATCAAAAGCACTATTTTGTGAATATCTCTGTGGTTTGCGGTCGCTGCATTTGCAATGTCTTTTAGCATCATTGTCTTTCCGGTTCGAGGTGGAGAGACGATCAGTCCTCTTTGTCCCTTCCCTATGGGGGTCATAAGATCCATAATCCTGGTTGAAAGGTTTTTTGGATCTGACTCCAGTTTTATTCGCTCAGAGGGGTAAAGCGGAGTCATATTATCAAAGAGTATCTTGTCTGCAGCTGCCTCCGGGTCCTCAAAGTTGATATTCTCCACCTTGAGGAGCGCAAAGTACCGTTCCCCCTCCTTTGGTGGTCTTATCTGGCCCGAAACAGTGTCTCCTGTCTTGAGGGTGAACCGTCTGATCTGCGACGGTGAGACATATATGTCGTCCGGCCCAGGCAGATAGTTAGAATCGGGTGACCGGAGAAAACCAAATCCATCTGGCAGAATCTCCAACACCCCATCTCCATTAATGACACCATTTTGCTCTGTCTGGGCCTGCAAAATGGAGAAAATGAGATCCTGCTTACGCATACCAGTAGCACCTTCGATCTTGAACGTTTTGGCCACATCTACCAACTCACTGATATTCTTGGCCTTAAGCTCGACTAGATTCATGGTTTTTAACCCCCTCAGAAAGTAGAGGAATGGAGTAGAGAACCTCGAATGAGGTACGTCCCTATGATCCTATTATTTCTGAAAATGATGAATAAACGTTGATTTAAGAGCAGACCTTTAAGGATGAAATGTTTAATAACCTAATTGTGTAAGGGATGCATTTCTTGCGGGTGTATTAAATAGTATTATGAATAATATAGCTCCTGTACCCTTATGTCAAGGGGTTTTACCCCTTATTTAACATTTCTGTTTATTGATTCTCCTTGAGCCATTGGAGGAGGCAGGCCATATCCATGGGAGGAGGAGCCGCAAACTCCACATACTTAAATGAATCGGGATGGAGGAATCCCAATAATTCTGCATGGAGCATCTGTCGTTTCACCAAAGCACGGCACTTTTTTAGGCGAGAGGGTTGTTGGTTCCACCATTTTTTCCCGTATCCATACAAAACATCCCCAACTATCGGAAAACCCATATGTGCCATATGAACTCTTATCTGATGTGTTCTGCCAGTATGGGGGCTTATTCTCAAAAGAGAAAAACCGAGAGAAAAAACCGACATGACCTCCCATTCGGTCATGGCCTCTCTCCCCGCTGAAAGGGATGCGAACATCTCTGTTCTCTTTGCCGGGTTCCTGCTGATAAGTAAATCTACGATCCCTTTGCCTTTTTCTACACATCCGTGGACGAGGGCCAGATATTGTTTTTTTACCGCTCTCCTCTTAAATTGATCTGCCAGGAACGTGTGGGCCTGGTCACCCTTAGCCACTACCAACAGCCCTGAGGTATCTTTGTCAAGCCGATGAACTATCCCGGGCCTTGTCGGACCACTCAGAGAAGAGAGATCCGCGCATCTATGGAGAAGGCCATGGACCAGTGTGCCTGTGTTATGGCCGGCAGAAGGATGAACTACCAGCCCTGCGGGTTTGTTGACCACCACAATCGAGTTATCTTCATACACAAGATCGAACTCAACATCCCCGGATGGCTCCAAAACCACCTGCCGTGGCACATAGAGGATCTTGATTCTGTCACCCGATTTTAACTGATAGCTGGGCTTTTTTCTCTCGCCGTTAACGGTTATTGCGCCAGCCCTGATAAGGCTCTGAATTCGCGCCCTTGATAAATCAACCTTGTCATTATCAGAGAGAAATCTGTCAAGCCTTTGATACAAGGCAGGCGATGAGCGATCAACGATTACCGTTCTCTCTCTCGTATCTATCACAATTATCTGGTACCCTGAACCTCCTATCCATCAGAGCTTTGTATGGAGATATTCAACTGGATATCCCTCTCCACATCCTCTTCCTTCATGTTTTTGGCAAGAGAAATCTCTTTCACCAGCAGACCTCGGGCTGTATCCAACATCTTTCTTTCCCCGAAGGATAGTTCCTTATCATGCTGGATAGTAGTCAGATCGCGATAGACTTCTGCAACCTCAAAAACAGAGCCACTTTTGATCTTTTCCATATAATCTCTATACCGTCTGTTCCATGTCTGATTGTCATTCACACACATATCCGTCTCTTGCAGTATAGAGAAAACCTTTGATACCTCACTCTGGTTTATTATCTCTCTTAAGCCGACGTTGGCAGCGTTTGACGACGGAATCATAATGATCATGTTGTTCTCAAGTATTCTCATGACATAGAAACTTTCCTGGCAATCTGAAAACTTCCTCTTTTCGATTCTCTCAATAACCCCAACACCGTGTGCTGGATACACTGCCAAATCTCCTATTTTAAACATTGTAACCTCCTGTTCCTGTTAACCTTATGCGGTCGGCATTTCGATCAGGTAGACTCTCTGTTTTCTAAACAGGCCAGATCCATTGGGATTTGCATATGTTTATCTTAAAAATAAACCAATCACAGGGAGCACGGGTGCAATTACAAGGGAAACAACCGACATCAGTTTGATCAAGATATTCATTGCCGGACCAGACGTATCCTTGAATGGATCACCCACGGTATCGCCAACTACCGCAGCCTTATGGTTGTCGCTGCCCTTGCCACCTAAGTTGCCTTTCTCGATGTATTTTTTCGCATTATCCCAGGCACCCCCTCCATTGGCCATAAAAAGGGCGAGAAATGCGCCCATGACCGTCGCACCAAGAAGCATTCCGCCCAAGGTCTGCTTTCCCAGGAGGAAGCCTACTGCCACAGGCGTAAGAACAGCAATCAGGCCTGGTGCCACCATCTTTTTAAGGGCTGACTCTGTTGCAATGGAGACACAGGTTGCCGGGTCTGGTTTAACCCCTTCTTTTCCCTCAAGGAGCCCGGGGATTTCTCTGAACTGACGGCGTATCTCTTCCACAATGCTAAAGGCAGCCTTCCCGACTGAGGTCATGGTAAGAGCTGCACAAAGCATCGGTATAATGCCACCGATAAAAACCCCAATCACTACCATGGGGTTCTTTATATCTATTATCGCTAGACCTGCTGCCTGGGTATATGCAACGAAGAGGGCCAACGCGGTCAGGGCAGCAGA
>JAFDDT010000166.1 GCA_019310725.1 Deltaproteobacteria bacterium
TACCTGGATCTCGGATATAAGAGCACGACAGAAGGCAAGCAGAAACACCGTTGTCATCCGTCTGAGCCGCCTCGGATGGCCGCCGTCTTTTTGGGAGGGGATGGCCTCAGGAAATGATCGCGAAGGAGGCGGGATTAGATCGAAGTGTAATTTCAAGAAATGTGCAAAATACCAAAATTAGTGATATGCACAATTTACTCTCCCAGGGTCATGATATGGATTATATTGCAAGGCAATTCCAATCCACACCCGCCTCACAAGAGAAACCCAACAAGTCAATCACAATATTTGATTACCATAAACTTTTATCTAAAACAGGAATAAAGAGGGACGTCCTTAAATAGTAAAGTAACTTGACATCGAGTGTTCTTGATGGTATGTTGCCACCATGTCCAGAACAGCGAGATTAGACACTCCCGGCCTCTTGCATCATGTTATGATCAGTTGCATCATGTTATGATCAGAGGAATAGAACGCCGAAAGATATTCAATGATGATAGAGATCGTGAAAACTTCATTGAGCGTCTATCTATTCTCCTGCCTGAAACCAAGACCAAATGCTATGCGTGGTCTTTTTTATCGAACCACGCCCATTTTTTATTAAGGAGCGGTCCTGGAGGTGTTGCCGCTCTAATGAGAAGATTGCTCACTGGGTATGCGGTATCGTATAATAGGAGGCACAAGCGTCACGGGCAGCTTTTCCAAAACAGATATAAGTCCATTATATGCCAGGAAGATGCGTATTTGCAGGAATTGGTTCGGTATATTCATTTAAATCCCTTGAGGGCAAAGGTAGTGGCTGATATCAAGGAACTGGATGGTTATTCATATTGCGGTCACAGTGCCTTGATGGGAAAGAAGAAGAGGGAATGGCAAGATGTTGAATATGTTTTAGGGTTTTTTGGTAAGAGGATCGGTGAAGCTCGAAAGGGATATCGCTCGTATGTTGAAAAGGGGATTCCCATGGGAAGGCGTCCTGAGCTGGTAGGAGGCGGTTTGATAAGAAGCCTTGGGGGATGGGATGAAGTCAAAAAGATGAGGCTTTCCGGGCAGGATCGTATAAAGAGCGACCAACGGATACTGGGGGAAAGCGATTTTGTAATGGATGTACTTTCGGAGGCGGAGGAGGATTTTTCCCGGAAATATCGACTGAAAAGCCGTGGCTTTAATTTTGATAAGGTTTCCGAGAGGGTTTCTTCACTATTCGATATGGAGAAAGGTTACATAACCGGAAGAGGAAGGCAAAGGGCGAGGGTGCGGGCCAGGGACTTACTCTGTTATTGGTGCGCAATTGAGCTTAGGATTACAATGGCGGATCTGTCAAAAAGACTTGACATGACACTTGCTGCGGTGAGCTACGCAGTAAAAAGAGGAGAAAACATAGCGAAAGAAGGAGGTTATCATCTGGAGGATTGAGTTATTTGACTACTTAAGGACGTCCCCTCTCATGATACTTCGTCTGGACCCATATGATATTTCAATGATAAAACGTCTTGCCCGTAAAAAGGGGATTCCCCACACCCAACTCATGGCCCTTTGGCTTCACGAAAAAATCGAACAAGAAAAGAGATTTTCTGCTCCAGACTAAGGTCTGATCTTCACTGAAGTATTATCCATATTTGCTAAAGCTGGATGCCCTTCAGGATCTGGGTTACTGCCACCTCGGGGAGGAGACCAGGATATTTGCCCTGGACCGAGTTTTGGGTATTTCAGGGAGAGCCTGTTAAGATCAAGGTGTGGTTTACTCCTGATATCGCTGACCATATAAAAGAAGAGGTATCGCATGAAGGCCAGAAGGTAGAAACACTGTATGATGGCTCCATAATCTTTGAGTCAGAGGTGGCAGGAAGCGACAAAATAAAAAGGCCTTCAACATCTTTTGATGCTGAAGGCCTTTATCTACGGGGGTAAAAATTTTGTGTAATCCGAAGATACTTGCTATTCGATGGTGCCGAAGGCGGGACTTGAACCCGCACGGGCATAACCCACTACCCCCTCAAGGTAGCGTGTCTACCAGATTCCACCACTTCGGCATTTCGAATTTATTCTTTCTCGGTACTTGGACCCGAAGGAATGCCAGGTTGCTCTCCGGCTCGCACGGGAATTTCCTGCTGAGTCTTAGCTTTCCCCTGCATAATCGAAGATTTCGGAACCCTGGATGCTATAAAGGCCAAGGAGAGGGAGGTTATCATGAAACCAATAGCTACACCTGCCGTCAGCTTGTTGAGAAAAGGCATCGCACCCGTGCTCCCGAATAGTGTCTGGCTACTGCCTCCAAAAGCGGCTCCTAAATCCGATCCTTTTCCAGACTGCAACAGTATCGCTAGGACCAAACCAATACAGATCAATATGTGAATAATGATGAGCCCTGTTGTCATCTCCATCCCTTTTGTCTATAGTTTTGGCAATCTATATATCATATCTTCTTTGTATTTCAAATCTAATTTTGATCACTTCTCAAAAAATATCTTATGCTCCGTCTAAATGCTACCATTCAATTGTTGACATCTTGACCAATTTTGTTGAAAATATAGTATATGGGTGGGATTATTGTGACCCCATGAGATTGGATCAAGAAATGGACGAGGAAGAATACACAAACAAGTATGTAAACTTGAGGATACTCAAGAGTATCCAGGAATATCTGAAGACACCCGAAAATGAGCATACTGCTGTATATCCCATTAGGATACCAGATGATCTTCTTTACCAGCTGCTCAAGCTTAAGGGGGCCCAGGGCGCTGATGGTGTGATACATCAGATATTTAGGTTAGGTCTCAGCATATGGAGTGAAAAACTCTATAATACCGTTTTCGGCTCTCAACGGAACCTTGAAGATTTTATAGAACTAGTCAAGAGGCGGAATAGGGGAGACGAATAGATTATTTATTATCTTCAATTTTGGTTATCTTTAGCCCCACCTTTAGTCCTCATTTCTCCGAGTCAAAATCAAATTAGAATAAGTGCCTAAAGTGAGCTAAAGTGTAAAGCGCCTAAAGTTCAAATAGAAAATGACTTAACCACGGCTTATCGTACATCGTATACCAGATTCCACCGTACATCTTCAGATTGTATAATCGTTGCTGGCATAAAATAAGATCATACCTAAAGAGCTCAACTCATGGCCGTTCAAACTTCAAACACTTCTCCTCTTCAATTACTTCAAACCACTTCATAACTTTAGCTCACTTTGAACCCTGGCCCAGTCCTGGCTTATAGGTTCTCTAGGCTGATTCAAGCACTTGCTGACGTATAGACTTAATATGCCGATTGGAGCACATAGCGCCAGGGTGGGCTTTAGTCAATTCAAATTAAACTTCGATACCTATTAAGATTGATCATGGCTCTGGCTGCCCTCTCTGGGGTGGGAAAGTTGACGAGAATACGGGCTTGTTCATACCGTTTTATGTGTTCATCCCATATCCCGGGTGGGGCGGAAAGGCACGTGATAATAGGCTTTGTGTGCACTCTATCTTTCAGCAAAAACGACAAACCTTTAATGGAATCGACATTGGCGGAGGCAAACATCATAAAGAGGAGCACGCCTGACACCTTTTCATCTTGCATAACAGCCTGCAAAATGCCAACGGTGGCCTCCGAATCATACCAGGCTGGACCCATATCTACAGGATTTACCCGTAAGGCAAGAGGGGGCAAAATGTCATTTATCCTCTGCTGTGTTTTGGGACTAAAGGGCACGATCCTCAGCCCAGCCATCTGGCATATATCGGCGCCAGCTATACCTGGCCCAGCTTGGGAGGAAAGTATGGCCACACCAGGCCCCTCGGGTAGAGGAGATACAGCCATTGCCTTTGCCGTGTCTAGTAAGACCTCCACGCTATCCAGCCCAAGTATGCCTGCCTGGCTAAATGCCCCTGAATAGATTTCCTTTTTTCCAGCCAGAGACCCGGTGTGCGAACGAGACGCCTGATTTCCTATGTCACCCACACCGGTTTTATAGGCAATAATCGGTTTCTTGCCTCTGTGCGCTTTGGCCGTTTCCATAAGCCCCCGTGGCCTGTCAATACCCTCCATATACAGCGCTATGATTTCTGTATCGGTATCCTGCATAAGATAATCAACCATTTCGGCAAAATCTACATTCAGCCTGTTTCCAATTCCAACTATCTTGCTAAAGCCAATATCATCCCGCACTGCCAGACAAGAGAGCAGATGACACATTCCCCCGCTCTGGCTCACGAGCCCAATTACACCCTTCTTCAGCAAAGAAAATTGTGGCGTAAACGAAGCATTGAGGTTGGCCTGTAAGTTTATCATGCCAAACGTATTGGGACCGATCACCGGCACAGGGGTTTTGTTCAAAATAGTGGCAAGCTGTTTATGAAGACCAGCTCCTCCTGGATCATCAATCTCCTTGAATCCGGCTGTAATAAGAACAATTCCCTTCACTCCCTTGGCCAGGCATTCCTCAAAGATCCCCGGAGCCATATGCGCGGGCAGCACCACTATGGCTAAGTCTATATCGTCAGGAAGATCAGCCATAGAAGGAAGGGCCCTCAGGCCCATGATCTCACTTGAACCAGGATTGATAGGTGTGATCCTGCCTGGAAAGCCGCCTTTGGTCAGACTGAGCATTACATGAAAGCCAAGCTTAGCAGGCTTATCCGAGGCACCAATCACGGCGATCGATCTAGGTTCAAAGAGTCGATTCATATTACCGGGTTTGATGTCCATACCTTATTATTCTCCCTGTGCAAATAAGAATGCCTATCTCTCAATAGAGATAAAGACCACGCTGCCATTTCAAGGGTTGAATAGGTCATTATCCTCTTTTTAGATTCAAATCTTTCGCCGATTTCCTCTGTATTGGGCCCGTAAAGCCAAAAGAGCACCGGTTTGCAGGGTAGCTCTTCAATGATGTCATTTAAGGCCTCAGAGACATCAAGAAAGGAAAACTCCGGTATAACAGGGGCAGTGGCTATGCCGATAATGCCATCAACACTTTGGTCATTAATTACCGCACTCAGTGCTATAGAATACGCCTTGTCAGCACCATGCTTCATAACAGCAGGCCATATGTCGAGAGGGTTTCCAAGGGGCATCCAGTCAGGGGAAAGTTCGGCCAACATCCTTATGGTTTCCGGAGAAAGGCTGGCAAGTCTGAGGCCATATCTTTCCAGCGCATCCGTGGCCATAATGCCAGCCGCTCCACTAAAGGTGACCACTGCAACACCATTTCCCTTCATGGTGGGAAGATTGAGCAGAGTCTTGACTGCACCGATCATCTGACCATCCTCTTCCAGAAAGGTAACCCCCGCCTGCCTCATACCGGCCTTATATACCTCATAGTTGCCGGCCATGCTACCGCTATGAGACAGAGCTGACTTGGCGCCAGTTGCGCTGCTGCCGGTTTTGAAGATAATGATTGGCTTTTCTTTGACTATCCTGCTGGCCAGAGAAAGGAATTCCTTTCCCTCACTTAAGCCTTCCATATGAGTAGCGATGATCTTTATATCAGGGTCTTCCCCAAAATACCTGAGGGCCTCGCAGAAACCAATATCGCACGCATTACCGAGATCAATGCCCTTTCCTATCACTCCACTATATTTCCGTGCCCCAACAAAAAAGACCCCTGATTGACATATCAAACCAACCGGCGCCTTCTCCTTGGATAAAGGCATAAATGAGGTGGTAAAATTATTGAAGTTATCAAGAACTCCAAGGGTGTTTGGACCTAGGATTCTAATCCCATCTCTTTTTGCAATCTCAGTCATCTCCCGCTGTATCTCTTTTCCCCGGCTATCTGCATCCGCAAAACCCTGATTTACTACAATAGCGGCCTTGATATGCGCTACAACACAGTCTTTGAGGCAGCTTATGGTATCTTCCCTGGGTGTACTGATGATCGCCAAGTCTATCTTGCTCTTCACCGATCTCACGTTCGGATATACCTTTTTCCCGAGTATCTCTGTGGCATTAGGATTGATGGGAAAGATTTTGCCTGAAAAGCCAAATTTGATCATGTTTTCCATGAGGTTGAAAGATCCTGGACCGGTCTTTCGACTGATCCCGATAATAGCCACACTCTCAGGTTCCATGAAATTTCTCATTGAGGGGGGGTCCTTCTCTTGAAAGCATTTTTCCCATCTCCGGCCCTTTTCCAGAACAATCAGCAGATTGATATCAAGCGCTGGAAAAGCCGGTGGATTTGGCCGCTGTTCAGAATGGGTTTTGGAAATTACTAAACTAAAACAGAAAGGATAACAAGCGAAAATGAATCTCAATTGACATTTTGCCCCGTTCCATTATAATCACAGGGGATCTCAAATCGATACGCACCAAGCACAAAGGGCAGGATGATGAGTGCTCAAAAAAACAAGGCAGAAGACCACCGCCCCTGGGGTTTTTTTACGGTACTTTCCGATGAGCCTGATCACAAAGTGAAGAGAATACTGGTGTATCCTGGGAAACGGTTGAGTCTTCAGAGGCACAGGCACCGATCTGAACACTGGCATATGGTGAACGGAGAGGCCCTTGTTACCCTTAATGACAAACAGATCCCGCTCAAAAAGGGCGAGTCTGTTGATATTCCTATTGGTACAGCTCATAGAGTTAAGAACACAGGAACCGAAAACCTCGTCTTTATCGAGATACAGCAAGGAGATTACTTTGGGGAGGACGACATCGAACGGCTTGAGGATGATTTTGGACGGGTTTGATGGACATGGTGCTATCAGGCGTTTTTGATCATCCTGCACGGTCTTGATTTTGTGTTGAGGCGGATACTTTTCGTTCAACTGCTAAGAAGGTAGCTTCTCAATAAATATGGGTAATAGCTATCGATTCCCGCGGCCGCGGGAATGACGATTGAGTGTAAGTATATGTCATTCCTGCGAAAGCAGGAATCCAGTGATTAGTCACAAATATAATTTAGCTCAACTTATTGAGAAGTTATGTCTCATGTTTGAAAGCGTTGCGGCTAGGTAAACTTGACGGGTATGGCACGCGCGGGCAGGTCTACTTGCCAACAAAAATTCAAAAGATGCTGCAAGACGCAGGGCGAATATGGATACAACTGCTGTAGGAAGATATTTGAGCCGCAGACCCGCCTGCCAGACGGCGGACAGGGTCACGCAGATGAACGCAGAAAAGTTTAAATACAAAGAAATCAAAGAGACGGAGTTTTTATAAAAAAAGATCCGTTGTAATCCGTGTAAATCCGCCTGCCCCGTTAAATTTTTATCCTGTGAAACCATGTGTTTTCATTTGTTTCACCGGGACAGAAGGACAAGCGTAGCGTATTTAACAGGGGTGGCTAAAAAAATTAAACATTGTCCTGGAGAGACGATGGAAGTCGATATCTCCTATTTAGCCTGGGACGAGTTCATCTACCCAAGACGAGCAAAAAGCGAGAAGACCATCAGCGCATATATTGAAGCCCTTGCGATCGGCGCGCAATTTCCACCAATCAAGATTCAAAAGGTTTTTAACTATGCGGATGGTAATGAAGCAACCGAAGTGACTATAATTCTGGATGGTATCCATCGTTGGCTTGCATTTAAAGAATGTGGATTTAAAAAGATTGCGGCCGTTGAATGGAAGGACAAATCTCTTGATTACGAAAAAAACAAAACAGCGCTTCTCCTTGAATCAGCAAAATGTAACATCAGCCATGGCGATCGTTTAAGC
>JAFDDT010000167.1 GCA_019310725.1 Deltaproteobacteria bacterium
ATAACTGTATATTTATCGAGATCTCTAACACATAGTGGGTTAAATGTCAACTATTAATTTATGATTTTATCTTGCCGTTATCGGGGACAAAACTTATGAGACGCGGTACTAGATTGGATAATTCTATTACCCCCAAGTGTTGTACATTTGGGGGTAATCATTGATAGACAAGGCCTTGGAAACTATAATTTGCAGTTTGAGGGTTTATTTCTAGACATGAGAGGCGGCTCGTTTGCCTTTCTGTTTTAGAAAGAAGGATAGCGCGTGAATATGTGTTTACGTGCGTTAATTGGCAAGACACTAGAACTGAAGAAAACGCTATCGTGGGAGAAAGTTCTTAATGCTACCATAGTGGTACTTTCACTCTCAATGGTGTTATACCATTTTGTCTATGTGCGTGTTCTTATCCAAACCTCCGTGCTCCACGCTAACACCCACCTGGCCTTTGGCCTCGTTATTACATTTTTGATCATGATTCGCAAGAATCACAGATTTTGGCTATTGAAACTGATACTTGCGCTCCTGTCGATAGTGTGCTTTCTGTATGTTCAGATTTTCTACCTTGACTTGGCCTACCGTATCTCATTTAACACCAATCCAGACTTAGTTATTGGCGTAATACTGATTATCTTGTCTCTCATAGCCTGCAAGGAGTCAGCCGGCTTGGTTCTTCCCATAATAGCCAGCCTCTTTATTATATATGCCTTTTTTGGCTACCTGATACCTGGTCCCCTCCAAGCCATGCAAATGAGTTGGAAACTGATCATCTCGCGGTTGGCCCTTTCCTTCGGTATCTCCGGCATATATGGCTATCTGCTAACCATATCAGCTACCCTTATATTCATGTTTATGGTATTTGCCATGCTGGTCAGTGCCACAGGGGCTGTTGAATTTTTCACTATGGTTGGGGATTGGGTGTCGCATCGGTTCAGGTCAGGACCGGCCATGGCAGCAGTATTAACCAGTGCCTTGGTAGGCTCAATAAGCGGTTTACCTGGTCCCAATGTCATGATTACCGGATCTTTTACTATCCCTGCAATGAAGAAGGCAGGGTATACCCCAGAACATGCTGGAGGTATTGAGACAGCGGCCTCAACCTGTGGACCTATAGTACCACCGGTCATGGGTATCGTGGCTTTCGTTATGGTTGGGTTTACCGGCATACCTTATAAAAACATAGTGGCCGTGGCTATCTTGCCAGCGCTGCTTTATGTCTTTTCTGTTGCTTTATACGTCACATTTCAGGCAGGAAGACTGGGTATCCAGCGCACTAGAGTAGTTGAGGTAGATAAGAGAGAGTTATTGCTCCGCACGCCCATATTCTTTGGGCCCCTTATTATTCTCACGATTTTGTTACTCCTGGAATTTTCTCCAATGCTCGCTGCCTTTTGGGCTACCATAATATTAGTTATTATTAGTTTAATCAGACCGAAGACCAGGCCATCTTTTTCAACCTTTATTGATGGATTATGCCGAGGAGCCGAAATTGGGAGTAAGGTCGCGGCAATGGTTGCTGTGCTTGGGTTAGTGATAATAATAATCACCATGACAGGTTTGGGGGTTAGACTGCCTGCTGCAGCAGCAGCCCTTGTTGGTGATAATTTACTGCTTCTCCTCATCTTAACTGGGGCTATTTGTATTGTGCTTGGCTGTGGCATTCCGACATCGGCGGCTTATCTTCTGGTGGCCATCACCTGCGCCCCGATCTTGCTCAAACAGGGAGTACCTCTGCTGCAAGCACACTTTTTTGTTCTTTACGCAGCCGTCTTTGCCAACATAACCCCGCCAGTAGCCATACCCGCCATCTTTGCTGCACAGATAGCAGATGGGCAGTATATGAAAACAGCTTTTCAGGGCGCGTTTGCCGGCATAGCCGGGTTTCTTTTGCCTTTTATGGTAATCTTCGTCCCAAGTCTCACCTTTAGCTTTTCAGAACCATTCTTTGCCATAACATCACTAATTGCCTGCCCATTGATCTTTATTGGTCTTCAACCGGCCATCGTGGGCTTCTTTTTGAAAAAGCTTAATCCTATGGAGAGGGTATTTGTAATGCTGTCCCCGGCGGCACTCATGGTATATATTTACTCCACCAATTTTGTATGGTTTCTTATTGGTCTAGCTATTCTAGGTGTCTTTATAATGTGGCAGATAAGGATAAGGGAAAAACAGAAGCTCAGTTTTGAAAGAGCTCCTACTGAACTTTCAATGGGGCGTTAAGATGAAAATCACGGATATGAAGATTCAGGTTATCAGGAGGGATGCCCCGGTTTCCCAAGAAGTCGGACCTCAATACGGGGGGATATCATTTTTGGACGAGCTCTATGAAGTCCCCTTAGTCACCATAGTAACTGATGAGGGTATTGAAGGCGTCTCTTTCGGGAGTAATGGTATGGCGCTGGCTCAATATCTGGCTAAACTGAGGCCCCTTCTTTTAGGTGAAGACCCGTTGTGTAGAGAGAGAATCTGGCAAAAACTATGGGAGCAAAGCAGAATACTATTCTTACCTCAGACCGCGTTAGGTGTCATAGATGTGGCCCTTTGGGATATTGGAGGCAAAGTGGCAAATCTTCCTATCTACAAACTCTTGGGAGCATACCGCAATAAGGTTAAAGCCTATGCATCTTCTACGCAGCGACCAAACCCAGAGTCATATGCGCAAGAGGCCCTTGAGTTAAAGGCAAGGGGTTTTACTGGCTACAAGCTTCATATACCCGGTATCCCGAGCAGGGATTTAGAGATATGCCGGGTGGTGAGAAAGGCTGTGGGTGATGATATGCTTCTGATGCTTGATCCCGTAGCTCGCTACGACCGTGAGCAAGCCCTGATGGTTGGGAGAGAGCTAGAGAGGCTGAATTTTTACTGGTACGAGGAGCCAATCTCTGACTTCGATATTGATGGGCTCGCCCAGCTTTGTAGTGCTCTTGATATACCAATCGCTGGCTTAGAGGTTAGGCCTGGTAATTTTTACGCTATCAAAGAATATCTGGTGAGGGGTGCCGTTGATATAGTTCGCAGTGATGTCCAATTTAACGGAGGCATCACACAACTTATAAAAGTAGCTGCCCTGGCCGAGGCCTTTGGCATGAGATGTGAGATTCATACCAACTTCAATCCCCTTATGAATGCAGCCAACCTTCATGTTACGTGCTCAATAAAGAATTGTGAGTTCTACGAGTGGTGGGTACCAGAAAAGCTCATATGGGATTTCGGTGTGAAAGAAAGCCTTATGGTGGATAGAGAAGGCTATGTCCATGTACCCAAAGGGCCAGGGCTTGGTATGGAGGTAGATTGGGATTATGTGAATGTTCACACCATTGCAACCCTATGATAATATTTAATTGAGACTCAAGGAGAAGCATCATGATTATCGACGTCTTTTGTCATATCTTAACACCAAAATATTTGGAAGGCCGCAATAAGAAGGCACTAAGCGGTTGGAGTTCATCGAAGGGTGCAGCCTATGTTCGGGCAGTGCCTACCCTATTTGACCTGGACAACAGATTCAGAATCATGGATAAATACCCAGACCTTCTGCAGGTGTTGACCATTGCCTCCCCTGCTGTGGAAGCCATGACCAAACCCGAGGATGCTGTTGAGCTGGCAAGAATAGCTAACGATGAGATGGCTGAGCTGGTACTGATATATCCAGAGAGGTTCGCGGCGGCAATAGCCTGTCTGCCACTAAATGATATTGATGCCACGTTAGAGGAGATTGACAGGGCAATCAACGACCTGAGGTTTAGAGGAATACAGATGTCCACTGACGTAAATGGTAAGCCACTGGATTCGCCGGAGTTTATGCCTATCTATGAGAAAATGGCTTACTATAATCTTCCGATCTTGATTCATCCTAAAAGAGAGGCAACAACGCCAGATTACGAGGGTGAGAAAGAGTCGAAATACCTGATATGGACCAGGCTCGGATGGCCTCACGCAACATCGATGGCCATGATTCGCCTGGTGTGTGGTGGGATACTTGAGAAATATCCTACCCTTAAGTTTGTAACCCATCATGCTGGTGGAACAGTTCCCTATCTTGTGACCAGGGTCGGTTGCCTGGACGAGTTCAATGAGATGCGCATGGGCTACCGGTATGAGCAGCACCTGACTAAGAAGATAGTTGACTACTTACGCATGTTTTACAATGACACTGCAGTTTATGGAAACACTCCTACACTGATGTGTGCCTACGCATTCTGCGGCGCAGACCATATGCTCTTTGCTACCGACATGCCTTTTGACAGTCAGGCTGGATACAGGCTGGTTCGAGAGACAATCCGCTCTGTAGAAGAAATGGAAATAACGGACGCAGAAAAGAAGATGATATTTGAAGACAACGCCAGAAGACTTTTGCGTCTCCCTATTTAGAAACATAGAGGTTGAATCTAGTTCCTGTCTAAAAACCGAGCTGGATATTAAATGAAGGTATTATCTTACCTGGAATCTTTTACCAGAAAGGCCTATGCGGCCCATGAGCCCGCTGGCGAGCAGTTTGAATTGCTGGATTGCTCCCTGGGGGTTAATTCTTTTGGGGTTTCTGAGAAGGTCTTGCAGGCGCTTAAGGAATATGACTGGTCGCGTGTCTGGTCCTGTCCTGACCCTAGCTATAAAGATCTGAAGGCGAAAATAATTGAGTTCTGGTCGGATCATGCGGATTTGAAAACGAGCCAAATCCAGATTGGGCATGGCTCCATGGAGGTTTTGGAGAGGCTAAACAGGATGTTTCTGGACAAGAACTCCAAGGTTTTGGGCTATGCCCCCCAGTTTACAGGATATGTAGCTGACATAGGGGCATGTGGTGCCCAGTATATTCCTGTGGTCCTAAGGCCTGAGGAGAACTTCAAACTCTTTGTGGAAAGGCTGACAGAGAAAATAAACTCAGAATACAGCCTGATATTCATTGATAATCCCAATAACCCCACCGGTCAAATGATCAGCTTGAGCGATATAGAAGCGCTGCTTAAAGAGGCCAGAGACAAGGACGTGGCAGTAATAGTGGATGAAGCATATGGAGATTATTTTGAGGCAAAAGATTCTGCCGTTAATCTAGTTGGTAAAGGCCTAGGACTTTGCAGCCTGAAGATAGGATATGGGATTTTATCCCAGGAACTCAGCTACTACTTTAACAAGGTCACTCCCCCCTTCCGTGCTACCACCATAAGCTCCTATCTAGCCGGGATAGCCCTGTCGGACCAAGATTTTATAGCTGGCTGCAGGAAGCGGGTCAAAATTGAGAAGGCAAAGCTGATAAATGGATTAAGAGAAAGGGGCTATTTCATTGCCGATACCTACGAATACTGCCCTATCTTGCTGCTTGTCCACAATAATAAGGATATTGACTTAGGGCAGGCATTATTAAGTAGGGGAATAGTGACCGTATCTGGACCTGACTTCGAGTCTCTTGACAAGAACTCGGTCAGGATAAATTGTCCGGCCTCTGCTGAGGACCTATTATCCCGCTTGGATTGAGCGAGCGGTGTGCTAGGAAGGTATCAAAGATGTTTTAGGGGAAAAAGATACACGGAGGAAATTACAATGGAAGAGCAAATGGTTGAAACGGATGTATTATGTATAGGGGGGGGGATAGCTGGCTTGATGGCCGCCATACGGGCAAGTGAGCTTGGGGCAAAGGTGGTTGTTGCTGAAAAGGGCCATGCCTTGCACAGTGGTCGTGGTCGCGATGGTAACGATCATTTCGAGACCTACATCCCTGAAGTTCATGGGATAGATAGAGCTGCCTTTATTGAAGAGCTATTACGCACGGCAAAGGGTGAGGTGTCCCTGAGTCATGAGATCTTCCGTGCCCAGTTTGCCAAGGCCTTTGACATAGTGAAGCTATGGGATAGCTGGGGTATTCCCATGAAGTATAAGGGAAAATGGGAGTTTGCCGGACACTCCTTCCCTGGACGTGCCATGACCCACATAAAGTACAGTGGCCATATGCAGAAGAAGGTCCTGATCCAACAGGCCATTGACAGGGGGGTGGAGATAATGAACAGGGTAATGGGTTTCGAGCTCTTGCGCGACGGAGATGGTATCATCGGGGCCCTTGCTGCCCATACCAGAGAAGATAAGGTGATTGTGTTTAGGGCTAAGGCGGTTATCCTGGCTACCGGTAAGTGTTCTAGGCTCTATCCGAGTCTAACCCCGGGCTGGATGTTCAACGACCCCCATGGAGGTGGGGTTACAGGGGATGGCCGAGCCATGGCCTACCGGGTAGGGGCCCAGCTTCACAACGTGGAGATGCCGCAACGTCACATAGGCCCCAAGTACTTTCCTAAGTTTGGACAGGCAACATGGGTGGGTGTTCTCAAAGACGCGCAGGGTAAACCCGTAGGCACATTCGCTCCCAAGCCTGACCGCAAATATGGTGATATGATCATGGAAGTCAACAAACTCGTATGTGAGCAATATACCCAATCGGGCAAGGGACCTGTCTATATGGACTGTACCGATATGACAGACGAGGATTATGAGTACATGATGTACTGGATGGTGCAGGAGGGAAATATCTCTCTCTTAGATCATATGAAAGAGGAGGGTATTGATATCAGAAGACATCCCATAGAGTTTGCAACCTATCCACTTCGTTTCGGAGGATTGATAGTAGCTAACGCGGGAGCTGAGACCAATCTCAAAGGGCTGTATGCTGCAGGTGATGAGGCATTTGGCGATATATCTGCTGCAGCAACCTTTGGCTGGATTGGCGGGGAGAATGCTGCTCGGTATGCCAAGGAAATAGAGGCCCCTGATGTGGAAAGGCACCGGGCTACAATTGAAGAGAAGAAAATATCACTTGACCGGCTCCGTGGACGACAGGAAGGTCCTGACTGGGAGGAGGCCAATATCGCCCTTCAGCAGGTAATGTATGACTATGCCGGCTCTGTGCGAAACAAGGCCTTGCTCCAGCAAGGCCTAAGCCATCTACAGAGGTTAAAGAAGAAGATTGATACCACAATGATAGCCAGAAACCCTCATGAGTTGGCACACTGCCTGGAGGTATTGAATATGTTTGAGCTAGGAGAGCTTGTATTTATTATGGCCTTGGACAGGAAAGAGACAAGAAGCCTGCATGTGCGGCCTGACTATCCGTTTACCAACCCGTTGCTGGACCAGGCCCATATCATCCAGACCATGGATGGAAAACCGGTTATCCAGTGGAAACCATTTTAAGGAGAAAAACCTATGCCGCCTATTATAGATTCAAGTGAATGTACTGCATGCGGTAGGTGCGTTGAGATTTGCGCTGAGGATGTATTTTATGGATCAAAAAAGGGGGAGATCCCCATTGTTACCTATCCTAGGGAGTGTGTCCATTGTAGTTGTTGTGTTTACGAATGTCCTGTAGGGGCAATCAGGGTTAGGATTCCCCTACCAGCCATGACCGTTTACAAGCCCACTCAGGAAAAATCGCAATAATGAATATTGTAATAACGATATATGGTTTGATCTTCTTACAGGGGATATATTCTTCTAAGGGAATGAAAAGAAAGTTTTTCATCTATCCTATTTTTCATGCATTCGCAAAAAGTCGATTTTGTTTTATCCGTGAGCATTTTGGGCGCACTCGAAATGTCCAGCTAAAATGCTAAAACTCGGTATAATGCCCTCACACAGTTAGCATTTTTTAACGGTGAACATCTCAAGCGCTTTTCTCCCAAAACGCTCAATCTCGTTCACAAAAGACTTTTTGCGAGTTTGTCATTTTTGGCCTGGACAAAAGGATGAAAGCATGAATGGCGTTGTAAAGAGTACCTGTGGTCTGTGTCAAAACGGCTGTGGTGTATTAGTACATGTCACAAATGGCAGGGTGACCAAGGTAGATGGAGACCCTGATAGCCCTGTAAACAGGGGCAAACTGTGTGCAAAAGGTTTGGCCTCATTAGAATATCTCTATCACCCAGATCGACTAAAATATCCCCTCAAAAGGATGGGGGAAAGGGGCAAGGATAGATGGCAACAGATTTCATGGGATGAAGCACTCGGCATAGTATCTGATGAACTGATCAAGGCAAAGGATAATTTTGGACCTGAGTCAGTAGCCTTTATACAAGGAGCAGAAAAAGGCTTCCCGGACAGGTTCGGTGAAAGACTCGCCAATGCCTTTGGCACCCCGAATTTTTCAACAACTGGGCATGTGTGCTTCCTTCCACGACTCCTTGCCTCACAGGTGACCTGCGGATTCTACCCGATCCCTGACTACGACTATCCACCGGCCTGCATAATGGTGTGGGGTTCTAACATGGCCGCGACTCGAATAGGCGAATATGAGAAGACCATTCAGGCCCTCGGTAAAGGCACAAAACTCATTGTCATTGACCCCAGACGGATAGACATTGCCACCAAGGCGCATATATGGCTTCAATTGAGGCCGGGATCGGATTTGGTACTGGCCTTAGGTATGATAAATGTCATCATTAATGAAAAATTATTTGATAGGGCCTTTGTTGATAATTGGGTCACTGGCTTTGATGAGCTGAAAAATCATGTCCAGAAATATGCGCCTAAAAAGGTTGAAGAGATAACATGGGTACCAGCGGAGTCCATAAGAGAGACAGCAAGGTTTTACTCCATAAATAAACCGGCCTGCATACAGTGGGGAAATGCCATTGATCACGGTATAAACAGCTTTCAAACGGCCCGAGCCATTTCCATCTTGAGAGCTATCACAGGAAATTGTGGCATACCAGGTGGAGATCTGCAGTGCTCATCACCAATTGGTGCAACGAAACAGGCCCCATCTGAATTAGTGCTGCGGGATAAGATGCCAGTGGAAAAATGGGAAAAAAGGGTTGGTGCCGATTATCGTTTGGTGCCCCCTTTCCGGCGTGTTCTACCACAGAGCCTCATAAAGGCTATAGTAAAGGGAGTGCCTTATCCTATCCATGCAATGTTTGTGCAGGCGTCTAATCCCATGATAACTTACAGCAATGCACAAGAGGCATATAAGGCCCTTAATAAACTCGATTTCCTGGCAGCAGCCGATCTATTTATGACACCTACTGCGGCTCTGGCTGACATCGTGCTTCCAGCTGCTACATACCTTGAGTTTGATAATATTGTTTCGCCTCCATATTATCCCATAGCCCAGGTCCAGCAGAAGGTCACTGAGATAGGGGATTGCCGATCAGATTTTGAGATAATAGCTGGGTTGGCAAAAAAACTGGGACTCCAAGATGATTTCTGGGGTACCACTGAAGAGTTCTTGGATGCTGTGCTTAAACCCGTAGGTCTGAGCTTTAGCGAATTCAGGAATGTTGGAGTTATTGTGGGGAAAAAACAATATAGGTGTTATGAGGTTGATGGCCTTGATACGCCCTCTGGTAAGGTTGAATTGTATTCAAGCCAGCTTAAGGACTGGGGGCTTGATCCTCTACCCATCTATCACGAGCCGCCTGAGACTCCCTATAGTGACCCTGAATTATCCAGGGAGTATCCGTTAATATATACCAGCTGGAAATCGGAGCCCTACCGCCACTCTGAAGGAAGACAAATAGCGCCTTTACGGAACAGCCACCCAGACCCAACCCTTGTAGTTCATCCTGAAACAGCCGATAGGTTGGGCATACAGGAAGGTGACTGGGTATATATTGAAACAAAGCGGGGCAGAATCAAACAGAAAGCAACCCTCATTGAAGGTATTGACCCGCGCGTGGTGGGGATTGATTATGCCTGGTGGTTTCCAGAAAAAGGCGTATCCGGCCTATATGGCTGGACCGAATCAAACACCAATATCTTAACAGATGATAAGCCACCATTTAACCGCGAGACAGGTTCCGCAAATCTGCGAGCTATTCTTTGTAAGGTTTATAAGGCATAGGAGGGAGTTCTATCAGCCATAATACAAAATGCCTTGAATCTCCTGGCTATCAGGACACAATTGATTGATAAGAACTTGCTTTTTCGGCGAAGGGTTTAGAGAAATTGCCTTTGTGAGTCAAAGGGAAAAAGACCGACAACATATGTGGTATCAGGCTGCTTTCAGAATACCAGCGGGGTGTAGCCTTCCTCGATGTAGCCCGATATGATAGCCCCGACGTATTTGACGTTGATGCCCATTTTTTCTAACTTTTCACTGATACCGTCGCGATCGGATAAAAACTTACAGGCAATGGGCGTCTCATAGTCCAGCAGCTGGGCGGCTGCTGCCACAACTTCTTCATCCTCACACAAAAGGTTTTCAAAGGGGCCGAAAAATATGACTTTGATATCATCAACCCATTCATTCTTCTGGGCATTGACTGCATACATAATGCCGGTTAAGGCCTTTTGCTTTTCTGCCGTAGATACGATCACCATCACTTTAGATGCCATTGAATCCTCCTTTGTCGTCAGTAAATTTTGCGAATTCCTATCCTCGTTACAAAATAATCGGTAACGTCCGATTGCGCAACCATTAATTGAGCTCTTAGCTTATCAATTCTTTGGAGAACGGTATCATTCTCTAATATAGGCCTACTGATCTCCTGAGGCAAGAAATAATGGATCTGAAATTTGAAGCTTATCTTTCCCCCACAAGCATCATGGATAGTTACAATAGAACAGTTGCCGATTAAGCCATTGAGGCAGTAAAAGATGGCGACAAAGATGTGTTGTTTCGGCATTTGACATAAGGCAGCGCTTATTGTAGGGATGGGAAGCGAGACCCAAACGGTTTCAATCGAGGGGATGAACAGGGAACAGATGGTACGCCACTTGAAGGAAGGCATAAACGAGATTTAAAAGTACATTGAAGGAGTGGAAAATGGCAGCGATGGATAGCTTGGTTGAGGAATACATAGGCACTCATCAAGGATCACGGAAATTGCATGAGCGGGGAGTGAAATACTTTGCCGCGGATGGAGCCACCCACTTTGCGCGTGTACTTGATCCCTTTAGACCATACATCACTCACGCCAAGGGCTCTCGAAAGTGGGATGTCGATGGTAACGAGTACATAGACTACATAATGGGCCACGGGGCCCTGATCCTGGGTCATTCTCACCCTGCCATCGTTGAGGCGGTACAGCAGCAGATGGCCAGAGGTGTTCACTACGGTGAGAACCACGAACTCGAGGTGGAGCTGGCTGAGCTCATAGGGAATATGATGCCTATGGCGGAGAGGGTGGCGTTCTTCTCCTGTGGGCAGGAAGCCAACATGATGACGGTCAGGCTGAGCCGGATTTTTACCGGTAGGAGGAAGGTGCTCAGGTTTGAGGAGAACTTCCACGGGTGGGCAGATGAGCTGATACATGAAGGCTCGGCCGGGGTCCTGGCAGATGAGGTCACCGTAATACCTAGCAACGACCTCAACATTGTAGAGAAAGAGCTGGCTACAAGAGAATACGCGATACTATTGACCGAAGGGGGCGGTGCCTTCATGAATGGCAGAGTTCCCATAGAGGATGATTTTGTGAGGGCGTTGCCTGATCTGACAAGGAAGTACGACACAGTGTGGGTTATAGATGAGGTAGTCACTGGCTTTCGGGATGCGCCGGGAGGATGGCAATCCGTGGTAGGTATCACTCCCGACCTGACTACCATCGGCAAGTGTGTGGGTGGGGGGCTTCCCATAGGCGCTGTGGTGGGGCGGGCCGATATCATGGAGGCCTTTAGTCCCATAACCCCCTTTGAGCGGCGGGTACTACACACGGGCACCTGGAATGCGAACCCACTAGTGTGCGCAGCCGGTATTGCTGCCTGCAGGCTTTACCAGGATGGTGAGCCGCAAAAAAGCACACGGGCGCGCGCCGATTACCTTCGGGAAGAGGGTAACAGAGTTCTAAAAGAGCGGAGTATCAGCAGCCGTCTCTACAGCAGGACTATCGTTCACCTCTACCTTGGTCCAATTGAATTCGAGCCATCCGACGACACAATGCCCCCTACCAAGGATTCTAAGAAAATTATGAACCCCGAGCTCGGACCTGTACTGACCAGATTAGGTCTTCACTTGCTCCAGCGCGGCATTGCTGCTTTTGACAGGGGATGTTTTGTGCTTTCAGCGGCGCACAGCAAAGAGGATATTGACCAGACAGTGCAAGCCTTTGCTGATTCATTAGATGCAATGATTGCCGAGGGCACAATTAATCCGCTTTGATGATGCGATGAGGTAATATTAGTAGACGGTCACATCCAAACAGGCTGTTGCCGAAATCCCTTTTCTCTTAGTCTAAAACGTTTTTTGACAAATCTAAGGCTCCCTCCAGGCGATGTCAAAACTCAAAAAACGTTTTAATGACCGTTCAAAGGGATTTCCATTTGGGCAACAGCCTGTTACTTTACCAGTGGAGCTGGTTGCCAATACGATGTCCCATCACCTCAAGAGTATTGAGCACTACCACGAAGGCGTTTGGGTCCATTTGGCGGATTATGGCCTTGATTCGATGTAATTCCCTTAAAGTGATAACAGTGTATAGAATCTGCTCGTCTTGGCCCGAGTATCCTCCTTGCCCCCGGATAAACGTCACTCCCCTCCCTACCTTATCAATGACCTCCTGGGAAATCTCTTGCCATTTGGGAGAGATGATAAAAAGGGCCTTTCTTTGACTGAGTCCTGTCAACACAATGTTGATAATTTGGGAATATACGTAGATATAAATCAGAGTGTAAAGTGCTGCATCCAACGAAAAGAAGAGTGAAGCTGCTGTGAGTACAATAACGTTGAAGGCGAGAATTATGGTTCCGATGCGAATGGAGAAGCGGTTAACTAGAATGACCGAAAGAATGTCCGTGCCGCCTGATGACCCACTTGACCTCAGTATAATCCCTACTCCGATACCTGTAATGATACCTGCCAGAAGAGCGCTCAGGATCTTGTCGTGGACAGGCAGGGGCACATGGATATAAGCAATTGCTGCAGAGAAGATCACCATCCCCAAGATGCTGTAGAGGAAGAAGCGCCGTCCCACGAATGTCCACCCCAGAACAAAAACAGGCACATTTAGCACGAAATAGAGCAACGCCAACGGCAAGGATGGAAAGAGATAGTGGATAACCAGAGCGATACCTATGAATCCGCCGCTTACAAATTGATGCGGTACCAAGATCCCGTTGATTGCCACAGCAACCAGCACACTCCCCAGGCAGATAAGACACAGGTTCCAGAGTACCTGTTTAAGAGATCCAAGGGTGAATCGGCCACACCACCGTGGGACTATTACACGCTTCTTAGCCGAGACTTCCTGTGTTTTAGATGATGATCTGTTTTCCATAGAAATTGCTTCTTCGATTTTAGGTACGCAAAGATAGATGAAGATTAGATTATTGGCAAGAAAAAATTAGTATCGTTCAAAAGTGTTCACTTAATGGTGTATTGGTTAGAGAAGGTGCATATACTTAACTCTATCAGCTCATGCCAATTTTCACAAGGCCTGCCCGCCATCGCTCTCGCTCAGGCGAGGCGGGCGGGCGCTATCTATAAGCTTCAAGGGATGTGGCCCTTCGGCTATGCTCAGGATAAATTCCAAAAATGGAGGAAATCTAACAAAAGAGGTGGTGCGTAACTATTTGACATAAGGCAGTGGTTAATGTAGAGGGAAAGAGGGACGTACCGCAATCATATTGTCTTTGACACTGGAGGTTTTCGATGAAACGGCGTGTAGCTCTCTTGATAAGCTTGTTGATCCTGGTATCAGGTTGCTATGCAGGGACAGAACCGGTAGTCAGAAAGGATCTGGACCTTGCACCAGATAATTTTGAGGGCTTAGGGAAAGAGACGCGGCTGAGGATATCCGATGCAGCACAGGTTTTTCGTCTGACCAAACTTGACGCTCCAGAGGGATTCAAGTTGTTGGACGTGGAGACCGAGGATTGGTCCTTCTATTTGGTTCGTTTCAATCTTCAGACTATGCCTTTGAACAGAGAAGAGGTTAAATCGACCTACTTTGCTGTTAAATTTGATGTGAAATACCCTTCATCTTCATCTACGCGAAAGGTTACCATTAATGAGCTTTTTCCCGCTTCCACCTCCCGACAGGTGTACCTTTTCGAATCTGATCTGAAGGCAGGCGGTCAAGCGAGAATGACGGCAGAGGCTGGGTATGGGTGGCTCAGGAAGGAGAAAAAAGAAGATAAGGAAAAGGAAACAAAAAAGGAAACTCAAAAAGGAACCCTATCTGAAAAGGTAACAGTCACTGAGCAAGAAAAAACCACTGTGACGGAAGAGGGGTTTGATCAGGAAGGGAAAAAGATCAAGAGTGTCAAAACAACAAAGGCTGAGAGGTCCAAAGTCTCTGAAACTGAGAAATACGATACTGAAGCCGTGGAAAAGAGTTTCCTTAGAACCCTGGAGAAGATCACGGATATCGATCTCAACTTCACTGCTGCGGGCAAGGCCTATCTGGAAGCAAGCGCCGCTTTTTCAATGAGCTATAAGCGGGAAAAACGAGAGCCACTGATCACGGCCACTGGCAGGCTATCTGATACTGCTGTGTGGCTGGACAGACAGCCATTTCAGAATGGAGACAAGTACTTTTCTGTGATTATCAAAGTTCCCCGGCCATCCAAAGAAATGGCAAATTACTTTGTTCAGGAGTATCGGGAATCAAAATCAGAAGATCTGAACAGGTTGCTAAAGCTCCAAAAGCTTGAGATCGATCGGCACAAAGTTGTCCTCAGATTTGCTGACGACAAATATCTTGAGGCGGTTTTTGATGAGCAAGCAGCCGCTTTAATCAAACTCATTAGAGGTGAAATCAAAGAGCTTGAAAAGAAAGTTAGAAAATCAAGAGAGAAACTGGATGATAAATCGAGTAACGAGGAAATTGGTGGTTATCTCCATGACCATCTCAAGCTCTTATATAAATACGAGAGTTTTACTGAAACCTATGAAGAAACCCTGAGAAAAAAACTATTGCAGAAGGGAAAAAAAGCTCTCAGGGATGGGCAGAGGTTCGCTGTTTCTTACCAGTTGAAGCAGATCACCCGACACAGAAAAGATATCCAACTATTCTTGGCGAAAAACGAGATCGCCGTTTATCAAATTACCTGTAAGGCTGAAGTGCAAATCAATGTTGACGGTGTGCTTCTCCCGTCATTGAAAACTGACATTAGCTTTTCAGAGCCTGAGAGAGTTATCAGTCTGGTACTCAAGTAAGGCTCCACGATCGTCTCTCTTGTATGGAAAGAGGGAAATTGGTGCAGAAATTGCGCTACCTAAGCACGCACTGGACAGGCGCCCCAAAATCATAGCAAGAATAGCTCATCGGCAAAACATAAATTCCTTCATCTTGAGAGTTGTGCATTTTCTATGGAGATTTTTTGCTGCCAGGGTTCAATTCGAGCCCGCCTGCCACTGCGAGGCACGAGCGGGCAGGAAAACAATTAAAAGCTAGGAGAATAGGAGGGGAGATATGATAACTAACAGGAATATGCCCTTTTTTGTACTGAGTATTACTCTGGTGTTTTTTATGTTCGGGTGTGCAAGCCGTGGAAAAATCAGGCCACAGCCATTGGGCAAAGAGGCAGTGACCATTCAGGATCTGCAAAAAAACTGGAAGGAATACGACATTTCCTATGCGGGTTCTCTTGCGCGGCCGATAGGGATTATTTTTTACCCAAGAAATGACACTAAAAGGATGGTAGGAGATATCTGGCGTAAAGTTGAAGATCAGGAAACGTTGTTACGATTGATGGAGACGATTCCAGACAAAGCATCTCTATATACGATTACTGGAGGAAAGGATAATTATTTATACGGATTTTTCGCCTATACGAATTTTACCAGTCATACTTATCGGGGTACTGCAGGATATAGTCATAATGTTGTCGCCAAAGTGATAGATGAGAACACGATGCAGGTGGATCTTGTGAGACAGGAAATTATTGACAGCTATAATTACTAAAATAGGATTTTCTAAAAGGCCTTGTTTATTCGCCTTCGCCAGAATACCCTGCAGCTTGTCGGAGCGCAGCGTAGATCCCGACAAATCGGGGCTGCAGGTCTGATCATCAGCCTCCGCCAAAGGCTACTGCTAGAAAGGGATGGCGACAGGCGACCGCGGTTTACCCCGCAAGGCGCCCGTCCTCGTCCGATGCCATTCACTTACTATTTTTCTGGACTTCCGCAAGCCCGAAATTTTCAAGTATTGTGTTTGCATGCTGCAGCAAATTGATTTAAGGTCAGACAATCCCATATCGTCATAAAGTCATTCGAGATTGCCCTTTTCAAAGAAAGGAGGAACTATGCTATCTGCTGTTGAACTAAAAGAGCAGGTTCGGGCCATGGGGGCAGACTTGGTAGGCGTGGCAAGGGTTGATTCATCTCTTTTGCGAGGGCACGGCGAAGAGCCGGATAAACTTTTACCCGGGGCTCAGTCTCTCATCAGCATTGGTGTTGCCCTAAACAAGACTGCTGTATGTTCTGGCAACCTTCTCCTGGCTCGCCATGATACTATGTGTGTTTATGAGCGCCTTAATCATATAAGCCTGGAGACGATCAGGATGCTTGCCAGGTATGGTGCCAAGGCTGTCAGCGTGCCTCCTTATCTTCCTGTGGATATGGGGGGTGAGACGAAGGGCATGAAGGGTGAAATCAATCACAAAACAGTTGCAGCCATTGCAGGCCTGGGCGGCATTGGCAGGCCTGGGCGGCATTGGATCAAACCTTTTATTAATCACCCCTGGATTTGGTCCCTTTGTGCGTCTGGGCACTATTGTCACCGATGCAGTACTGAGCCCTGACAAGCCTTTGGCTGAGAACCCTTGTGACCTGTGTGGTCTGTGTCAAAGTGCCTGCCCTGTGAAAGCCATCAAGGAAGATGGCACTTTCGATTACCGTGCTTGTGCTTCTTATATCCTACGTAATGGCCTGCCAGGGATAATCGCGATTGCAAGGAAACTGATAGAAGCTGATGAAAAG
>JAFDDT010000168.1 GCA_019310725.1 Deltaproteobacteria bacterium
GCATAGAGCCGGTGATGAAGATGATCGGTGCCCACGTAATCTATCCACTCTTTCACCGTCTTTACCTTACCGCTCAGAACCCTCTCAACTGTTATATAGATCATATCAAATATCAGAACCCAAAAAATCAAAACAGGATTGGCAAAGGATACGATCCTGCTACTATCACTCCAGTATCCCTGTATAGCCAAACCAGCTAGCATAAAACCCAGGAAGGTACTTCCTGCATCACCCAGAAATATGAGTGCCGGTTTTCTTAGCCTGAAATTAAAGGGGAAAAACCCCAGACAGCTCCCAAGGATAGCGATAGCCATCCATCCCATGAATGGTTGATGGGTCTGGAAGGCGACGATGCCAATAAAAGCAGCCATTATAGCACTCAGACCGGTGGCCAGTCCGTCCATCCCGTCAAAAAAATTCATGGCGTTCGTAATGCCCACAATCCAGATAATGGTAAAAATAAGATTCAGCCAGAATCCCCATGTTGTCCGAACGGGAAACAGGTCTAGCATGATGCCATGGTAGACTAAGCCCAGTACAACAAAAACCTGTACCAGCAGTTTCAGGCTTGCCGGCACAGCTTTCCAGTCATCCAGGAAACCTACAAAGGCTACTAACACCCCACCGCATAGCAATATTACAATACCCCCTTCAACAATCATATTAGCTATAAAGGAGACGGCGAAAGCAATGACAACTGCTGCCCCTCCAAGCAGAGGAGTGGCATTCTCATGGATCTTGTGCCCATGAGGGTGATCAAGGATATTGAACCTAAGGGCAATCAATCTCATCACGGGGGTTAACAGATATGACAGGGAGATCGATAGAAGAAAGATATAGAGCCACCTTACCCCCCTATCAATAAGGAGAGACCGAAAAAAGGGAACCATGAGCAGAACAAAGATAATGACGGCTACCGGATATAGAATTCTTAAAGATGACGGTTGCTTATGGCTTACCACTCTCCTATCCTCTTTATAGGCATTCGCAGGTTCACGGTTCTACGTTTTAACCTTTGAACCTCTGAACCCTGAACGGTTACTCCTTGCCTAAAGTATCGTCTTTATGGCATCAAGAATTCGATACGCCTCTTCTGCCGTAAGTGAGGGATAGATGGGGATGCTAACCGCCCTCTCCCACACCTGATCGCTCGCCGGAAATCCAGGCTTTGACAAATACCGGTGCAAGGGCTTAAACACTGGTCTCCTGCATTCGATGCCTTTTTTAAGCATTTCTTGCATGAATTGTGCCGGATTCTCAAGAAGTATGACATACCGATAATAGATATGCTCTTTACCTTCAGGTTCCTCGGGTAGCCTAACGCCCGCCTTCTTCAGCCCATGGCTGTAGATGGAGGCGATTTGTTTCCTCTTATCAATAGAATCAGCGAGTCTGTTGAGCCGGGTCGCCACAAGCGCTGCCTGAATGTCGGTTATTTTATAGTTGAACCTGACCCGATAATCCTCCTTCTCATCGTAATCCCGAAGATCTCTCACGGTTTCAATGAGGCCCCGGTCGCCTGAGAGAACCATACCACCCTCGCCGGCACCGAGCATCTTTGTGGCATAAAAGGAGAGGATCGATACAAGACCAAAAGAGCCCACTTTTCTTCCATTAACGGTAGCACCGACTGAGTGTGCGCAATCCTCTATGACCGGGATACCCAGAGAAACGATGGCGTCAATATGTGTAGGCAGCCCGAACATATGCGGTACGATTACTGCCTTTGTCTTATCTGTGATAACTTTTCTTATCTTTCCGCTCGTAATGTTATAGGTGTTGGGATCAATATCAGCCAGGACCGGGGTTGCCCTCACATAATAGATGGCATTTAACAGGGCAGTGCATACATAGCTCGGCACTATGACCTCAGAACCCTCGCCTACGCCAACAGAGAGGAGTGACAGATGCAGGGCAGCAGAGCCTGAGTTCACAGCAATCCCGTGATTGACCCCGATAAGGGATGCGCTTTTCTCTTCAAGCGATGAGACAACCCTGCCCTGTGCCAACTGCCCCGAGCGCAATACCTTTGTTACGGCAGCGATATCTTCTTCGTCTAAAGCTACCTTTGAGTGAGGAATCACCTTTTACCTAATTTGAGTAAGCTCGAGTGTCTAAAGCTTCAAATCCCTAAAGTGAATAACAATCCACCACAGGCGAACCAAAACCAAGGATCAAACCTTTCTTAATTTTAGGCACTTTTACCCGCCAGACTTATGGCAGGTTAAATTTTAGGCACTCTTCTGTTCAATCTATGTTGATAAAAAGCCGCTCAGTAACAAAGCCTTCTGCCAGAGGAACCCTGCCCTGCACGCCCCTGAAGTGGGCAGAAGAACGCGCAATATCTAAAATAGAAATACCTTCTATGTTTGTCTTTATTAGCTGGGAGGCATGTGCCTTGAGTGCTTCCAGTTTATTATCCAGGACCGAACCTATATCCACAAATACATTTGGTGTAAAATTATCTGTTGTTGGCACCTCGTAGAACATCACGTTTTTCACGTACCGCGCTGCAGAAAGCACCGATCTATTGAGTGCACGGTGATCCTGGTGGCTGTCATAGTAAAAATTAACAAAGATAAAATGAGGTTGGATCTCTTTTATATACCGCTCCACCATATGAATAACATCGTTTCCTTTATCAGACAACTCCGTATCCTTGAAGCCTCCCCAGAAAACATCCCGGGCACCTATTATATCGGCCGCTTTCATCTGCTCTTCACATCTTGTTGTATTCTCTCCGCCCATCTCTCCCTTTGTGGTTATCAAAAGATACACCTGGTGTCCTCTTTGGGTGTATTTAATCAGGGTTCCTGCGCAACCTACTTCCACATCATCGGGATGGGCGCCTATAGCAAGTATGTTCATGTTTCCCCCCTCAATACAGTCAAACTATTGTCACCATGGTTAAAGATAAGATCAATCACAGACATGAACGGCTCAAAATCGCCAAATAACTGTGTGTAGACCGGGTGTTTGAAGTTCTGAAACGTGACCTTGATTCCACTCTTTTCATACGTAGCCAAGTTCATATACTCCCTCCCGCCTGCACCCGCAAGATACATACCTGCACCAAAATGTTTGGTAATTGCGACAAGTCTTTCATCTGGGTTTTCCGGAAAGTCTCCCAATTCAGAGGCAACATAGATTTGCGTATCAATTCCAAGCATTGTAACAAGCCTCTTTACTACCTCTATATTCAACTCGGAGATATATTCCCAGGAGGAGGAAAAAATATCTCCCAACATCTTTTCTACCGTGTCAAAATACGGTGCCCTCTTATAGTTTGACACAAGAGCCTGTCTTTGTTTGTGCTGCCAGTTCATTTTGTTATTTATCGTGACCTCACTTATCAACTCGGGATACTTATATAGCACGGGAACGGTAAGCCACTGCCAGCCCTGGGCTGTTTTTATCTTGTTCCTATTCTGCCACTCATTTTTTTTAAACTGCACCGTGTCAAGCAGCACAAAGACATCTGCCTTGTCGATCTTATCAAAATACCCCAGCCACGGAAGGTACTGAGGTTGATGCACGGCAACAATCATTGTTTCTCTTTACCATTATGCTCGATAAGCTCTTTCAGGTCCATCTTAACCTGCGCATCATGAACAAGATCCTTTAACTGGGTTTTTGCGGTCTTGGCAGCAAATTCAACTACTTCGTTAATATGCTTTTTGATGGGGCCAGCAAGATGACCGCTAAAGGCAAATCTCGCAGTCTCCGAAATAGCTGAACTTACGCCAAACTCTATGCCCTCTTTGACCTCTTGCTTTATGCCCAGCATGGCCACAAAAAAAGCCACCAGGAAAACAATCCCCCACGGTACCGCCATAACTAAATGTTCTAAGAATACCCTGCCGAGGTCTCCTTCCTTCATTGCCTGCCCTCCTTTTACATGGTTTTAGTATTTATGCCTCACCCTCTCATGGGCCCTTTGGATCTCACTGAAGAGGTACCAAGGGCGCGAGTTACAAAAAGGTGGAAACAATGCATACCGCCGAATTCAGGCAGTGATCATATCTCAAGCTGATATCTTTTCGTGAAAAAGCGAAGCGTAAAGACCATCGATCTCCTCGATCATCTTTTCAACACTGTAATCCCCAGCCATTGCCCTGCCCTTTTCCCCCATTTCCTCTCGCATCTTCTTGTTATCTAATAGTTTTTTGATCGCGAAACTCAGGCTGTTGGAATCGCAAGATTCAACTAAAAATCCATTTTGCCCATCCTTTACCAAATCAGGAATGCCGCCCACATTACTGCCAACAATAGGCTTCCCGGCGGCCATCGCCTCAACCAGCACCCTACCCATTCCTTCGTTTAGAGAAGGAAGAACAAAGATATCCAGAATTTGCATAATCTCAGGAATGTCATCGCGCCACCCTAGAAACCTTACCTTGTCAAACACTCCAATTCGATAAGCTTCCTTTCTCAAATCTTGTTCCAGATCACCTTTCCCCACATAGACCAACTGTATCTGCGGTCGGGTCTGCCAGACTATTCCCATGGCCTTAAGCAAGCACAATGGCCCCTTGATCGGAAGTAGCCAGCCAATGGTACCGACAACCAATCCTTTGGTGTTTAGGCCAAGACATTTCTTCTTCTCTTCGATATTGACCCGTGCCTTCACAAAAGGGGTTACATCCACCCCGCTGTGAATCGTCACCATCTTGTTCGGATTTACAATGGAAAATGAAATGTAGTCGTTTCTTTCACCTTCCGTGAGGGCAATCATGCAGTCGATAATAGAGGCTGTAAGCCTTTCAATGATCATAAAGAACCTAGTAACCAAAGGGCTGAAGTGGCCAAAAAAGACGTGGCCATGGGGGGTGTGGACAATGACTGGCACCCCTGCCATCTTGGCTGCCCAGCAGCCCAGGATTCCTGCTTTATAGGTGTGGGTGTGCACGATCGCGGGTTTCTCTCTGATCAATACCCGCAATATTGAGAAGAATGCGAAAAAATCTCGAACAGGGTCTATCCTTCGCACCAAAGACGCGACAGGGATGTCCTTTAGGCCTCGTTCCTGAGCCTCTGTGATTTGTCTTTCAACAGACTGTCTCTCCTGATCGGTCATCTTAGATTCACGGGATAGACCATGAGCTAGCACCATACCATATTTTTGGCTCAACTCCTGGCACGTGAGTAACGTGTTTTGAGCCGATCCTCCCCTATCCATACGAGTGATGATGTGTACGACTTTTATCCGACCTTGCATATCCGACTGTCTAAAAATACGTAATAGTTCGCCACAAAGACACTAAGACCCCAAGACACAAACAATTGAAAATTGGCAATTGAAATTTGAAAATTGCGATTTGTGCCTTTGTGCCTTGGAGGCTAAACTGTTTCAAAAATATTTCCTATGCGAGCAGCCAAACAATAATTAAAGCTCTGACACTATTTTTTTCACATGTTAAAGGCTCGCCCTTTTCCGTATGACTTCCGGACAACTTAAGACTCTACTTATTGAATTCCTCATCACCCTCTAATTGCATATATGCTAGTGTATCTTGTGGATAAGATCCATAAATTCTATAGGCGTTACCCATTTAATCACTGTCTTATCCATAGACATCTCGGCACGAATGCCTAAATTAACCACAAAGAAGGACTTTGGAGAATAGGCTTGAATAAAACTCCGCGCCGATCTTGAAAGTTTCGGTCTATGACTCGCTTTTGCTTCAAAACCTTCTAAAGTCTCTCCGTGCTGACGAACAAAATCCACTTCAGCCCCGCCTTTGCTTCTCCAATAATAGATTATATCATTGTATTCAGAGTTTTTAATCAGTTCAGAAAAAACCCAGTTTTCAAACAGAGCTCCTTTATCTGCACGGAATTGAAAATCATTGAATTGATGAACCATCAAGTTTCTGATGCCATTATCCACAAAGAATACCTTTGGAGAGCTAATAATTTCAGCTCGTTTTCCTCCCACATAGGGGGGAAGAAGTTTTATTATATTGTTTTCTTCTAATATATTTGCATAGCTTTCTACTGTCTTAATATCGAGGCCGCAATTAGAAGACCAATCCGAAAAATTTACCAGATTTCCAATCTGAGAGGCCATTAAGGATAGGAGTTTTCTGAACTTTGCTGGATATCTTATTTGAAATGTATCCGATACATCACGAACCACAAAAGATTCCACCAGGCTGTTCAAAACAAAATTGGGTTTATCAGAAAAGCAGACCTCTGGATAAGATCCAAAAATCAGCATCCGGTCTAATTTTTTCAAAACCCGATCTTCATAGATTGCCGAGGAACTCTTCTTCTTCTCTCCAGCCCATTCTTTAAGTGAGAAAGGAAATAGAAGCAATCGTTCTGCTCTTCCGGCCAGCGATTCTCTTATCTTGTCATGAAGGTGGAATGAAGAACTGCCGGTGGCAAATATGTAGATATTGAGGTGTAAGTCAGACAGTCCTTTCAAGAAAAGACCAGCATTCTCTATGTATTGCACCTCTTCAAAAAATAGCATCTTTGGTTGCTTAACGATTTTCTGCAGGTCAGACCAAAACATGGCAGGGGATGTACACCACTCCCTGAAGCACAATTCGTTGCCGTTTACATAAACTAGTTCTTTTCCCATGTTGGATATAGTATGCCAAATCAAAGTTGACTTTCCGCACTGCCTGGGGCCCACTACCAAGTTAATCTTCCGCGGCTGGGGCCATGTGTCCATAGAGTCTGCAAATCTTTCAATATAGGGAAAACCAAAGGCCTGAGGCATATGTCTGTTTACAGAATCCTCCCATACCTCTGGATTCTCAATCCATGGGTTATACATCAAAAGCGTTGTCAGGATATTCTGATCCAATAAATTCCCAAATTATTAGGGTTAAATAGTGTACGTAGTGATAATATAGTAGACCTAAAATGTAATGTCAATCAAAATTATGTTGGTTTTAGGGGAATGGATTTAGGATCACCATCTTACTTTGAATATCTTTCCTGCTTTCTAGCCCGCTGGAAACCCTGGTCCAAGCTACCTAAGCTTCAATATTATCTACTCTTAATAGTGTTCACGTAGTATATGTTGTTACCGATACTAAATTAACTCAGGTATCCGGCTTCTCTTTCAACTACAAAACACGCTAAAGGCGCGAAAGGGATTGGTTTACGAACCGTCCGTGTTCGATTTTCGGATAATGTCCGAAGTTCACTAATAGGCCCAATTGCTTGCACGTGGCTTTCAAGCAGTTGATAACCTTGGCGCGGTGTTCGCCTTCCAATCGCTTCACAGCCTCCAGAAATCCGTTCCCCTTCTCTTT
>JAFDDT010000340.1 GCA_019310725.1 Deltaproteobacteria bacterium
AGGTTTCTACACAGTAACAGAAACAACACCATCCCCTTTCCCAGTGACTGCACTGTTCACTGTCAACGAGGTACCAGCCTCCGTTATTGGGCTCTCTGACGGATATTGTTGTCTCCTCACCGCACAGGCATCGGTCACGGTTACTAGGGCAGAACCGCAGGCTGTATCATCTGCCCAAAGCTCAATCGTCTTCAAATTATCATCCGTTTCGCCTGTGATGGGTCCCGCGATGTTACTAAAGTGAAAGCCTGTTCCGCCAACAGACAAATTATATGGTGGACAGGCCAACCCGGCAGAGTCAACCCAGACGGTCACGTAATTGCCTCGAGTGACCGTTTCACTTATGGCATAGGCATCCGGCGTACCTCCATCGCACTCGCAAGGCGCCAGCCAGGTTTCAATGCCTTCTACATATCCTGGTACTATTGGAACGATACATCCTTCTTGGCCCAGAACCCCGGTGAGGTTAAGAGAAAGGGCAAGAGGGAGAACAACCAGGATGAGTTTGAGTTTTCTTAGCGTTGCCATGCTATCTGCTCCTGTGCTGTGCTCCTGTGCTGTCTACACCTCTTCTATTCCTTTTGGGCCTCAAATGTGCCCTTCGTTTTGGGGGCAACGTTTGCCAACAGAACCAACCTCGACTCCACTTGTGACTCCTGAGGTTAACTGGTCTACTAGAGGAATCTCGATGGTCATTTGTTCTTCAAAGACACATGAGGAAATTCCATTAAAAAAGTAAGCCGAGAAGGACCTGTTTGATAATTGAGGAAACTGAGAGCCAAGAGGAAATTTGACCCGTTCCACACATGAAAGTTAGTGGACTGATATTTGGTGTCCAAGAACTTTGTATATATGTTTCATGGTCTCATCTTCCTTAAGTGTGGGGGCTAGCTCAAGGGCAATTCCAAGGTGCCGCAGACAATCTTCTTCCTGACCCAACTCAAAGTATGCTATCCCCAAACCAAAATGCATTCTGGCTTCTTTGTTTCCTAACGCAATTCCTGATTCAAAAACTTCTACCGCTTCAGAGTAACTGCGTTTTTGCAGGTATATTCTTCCTAAATTGTAAATCAAATCTACTTTATTAAAATCGCCATCTTTGACCCAGCTATTAATCGCTTTTCTATAAAAGCTAATCGCTTCATCTAGTCTATCCAGCTTAGAATAAGCATAGCCGGCATATGCATAAGCATCAGGTACTGACCTATCACTGGGGGGTAGATATTTTAAGGCTTCGATGAGCTTTTCTGCACCCTCCAAATAGCTTCCCCTATTGATCAATATAGTTCCCAACGTTCTTAAATTAGGACCATTCTTAGGATCGATTCTTAGACATCTTTCAAACTCAAATATTGCCTTCTCTTCCTTACCAAATGCATACAAGCATATTGCTTTCCAGCTCATGAATAAGCACTTCAAACGGTTTATTTCACGACTATTCTTCATTATTCGGTCCATTTAATATGGGGGCAGGGGCAGTATCCAGGGTATCCTTTTCGCCCCTTCTACCAAAACAAACTTTATTTTTTCCCACAGTGTCTTTGGGCGCTTCGGTGGTTTTGGAGGAGGAGGCAAGTTTGGGTCCTCTGACCCAATATTAGCGCCAGGATATGGGAGACTTGGGGCACCTTTTAAGGGGCCTAAATCAGTTGGATCCGCTGGTCGAATACCTTTTCATAACAATACTTGCTCTAAAACATTCTGCTTTGAATAATCTTCCTCACACCCACTTTTGAAATTCCTATCAATATCATTCAATACTCGTTTTAATACTTGCTGCGCTCCCCACCCTAAAGCACCAATGATAGCAAGGTCGGTCAACGCCATGCCTGCAGTATAAAAAGCAGGACCAGCGAGCAAGAAGACAATATCGCCTTTAGGATCAATACAATTTACGGGATTGTCCAGACAGTAGGGATAAAGACTAATATGCCCCCCCAACAAATACCATTGGCTCCGGCGTGAGATACCTCCCCATCCTCGGATCATAATACCTGAAGTAGTTGTAATGCAACCCCGTCTCCTGATCATAGTATTGCCCCGGAAACCTGAAGTTATTTACCACACTGGATCTGAAGTTTACCGTCGCCTCACCAAAGGGCTTATAGGTAGCCTCCCAGACCACGGTGTTGGTGTTATCGCTGTTATGGTGCCATTGGGCTGGCTCGCGGCGATTAACTTCCCGCTGAGATCATAATGAAAAATTGTTGTGACATCGCCCACTGTCTTTATCACCCTTTGTCCCCATCGCCCACTGTCTTTATCACCCTTTGTCCCAGCCCGTTATAAGTATATTCTCCTAATATATTCCCGTTTTCTTCTGAGCGGATGAGCCGGTTGTTCTGGTTGTAGATGAGGGTTTTACTCCCTAGTGCGGTGGTATTCCCATTAGCATCATAGGCGAAGGATGTGGGGTTGGCACCTGATATTTGGTCAAGCTTATTGCTACCGGGGATGTAGGCATAGTTCTCTGTTTCACCATTCACCGTTCTTGTGAGTCGATTGCCCACATTATCGTAGATGTAATTGATGGCACCATAGCGCCCCTCTTTACTGGTGAGCCTATTAAGAGTATCATAGGTGAAGTCTTGGTTGTACCAGAGGATGTTAGGAGAATGGACATCGATGAGATTACGATTGCCGTCATAGGTATAGACACGTTCCATCTGCTCCCCAGGATTGGCTACCTCAATAGAGCTGCCCTGCCCGGACTGGTTACTGACCTCACCGCCTGTACCCGTGCTCAGGCCCTTGGCACCTCCAAAGGGATTACCGGAATGGAGCGTGATTAATTGAATGCTGACATCTGCTCTAGATGTCTAAATAAGCCAAGATCTTAAAACTTAAGATGTTATCCTGGGGTGTATTAAATTTGATCAGATAAAGTATTCTTTTAAGTTGTTTCTCTTAATATAATCTAGCATCTTAAACGCAATATATGTTCCTATAGGAATCCCTAAAAACAATATGTATAGATAACTTTTGAAAATATAGAAACCCCAAGTTTTTTTCAAAAGGATGCCGATACCTCCTAGCAAATGCCACATGGAAATAATTACACCAAGAATTTTGAATCCTGTTGATAATTCGGGATCATTTAAGTAACTGAAATCAAAAATTATAGCAACAAAACCAATGGCAAATAAGATAATCCCAAAGATTTTTACGGGTCTTAAAATATCATCACTTAACATTCACAAACCTCCTTAGCGCCATGTTAATTACTGCAAAGGATAAATCCAACCTATGGATGTGCCTTTTTCCAAACCAGTTAGTCCTATGCCTCTCCCAAAAATGCTAAATGTATGACCAATCACTTTTTCACATTGATCATAATACTCAATTACAGCAAATGGCCCCCATGTTCTGCCACTATATTTTACAGCACCATGAAAAAATTTTTCCGGATCGGAGTAATAAAGAGTGAGGTCTATACCTAATCCAAACTTAGCACCTGGCGGTTTTCCTTCAGCCTGATAACTGAATCCCCCTATCTCAGCATAGCCACCTTTTCTTGCGCCAATATAAACCCCGGTCCCTGCAGATGCACTATATGCTTTTGGATCTCTTTGTCCCCAGCCTGACCCGTAAGCTCCACCAGCACTTAGGGCGAATCCCATTAAACCCATTGGATCAGTCCAATTTACAGGATTGTCATAAACATAAACGTAATAATTAAAAGCTTGCCGAGTAGACAAAGCGTATTGATAAAGCAATGTGGCATTTAAAGCAGTTTGGAAATTCTGCCTTGCAATCTGAACAGTTGCAAGATTAAGAGGATCCGCCCTCAAATACCTCCCCGTCCTCGGATCATAGTACCTGTGGTAGTTATAATGCAACCCCGTCTCTTCATCATAGTATTGGCCCGGGAACCTGAAATTGTTCACCAC
>JAFDDT010000169.1 GCA_019310725.1 Deltaproteobacteria bacterium
CTGCCACAATTACGGCGGACAAGAAAAACGGCGGATAAAAAGAACGGCGTGTAAACTTTGCTCCGACAGGCGGCGTGCACAGTTATCTTTTTTTGTTGGAAAAAGAGGGGTCGCACGTGTGTTGTTTAGATGACCCCTTTTATTATGGAGTCCTAAGGACGTCGTGAGGTCCAATCCTTCTCAGTAAATATGTTTCTCCCGAGATTTGAAATGTAAAAAGATAGCTCTCTGTAATGCGACCCTCCCAAATAGTTGGATGCCCTTTGATTTTCTTAAGCCGTAAGGATGGATGACGAGGATTTTCCAAAAGAAGAGTAAACTGTTTGTTGGCTCGCTCCTTAATTCCTTTTGGCAAACTATCATAATCCCCGTCAAACGGCTTAGTCGTTTGAATTCTCATGGCTATTTTCTGAGGTGCCTAATCAACTCTTCAGCGTTCTCGAAAGGCTCTGATATTTCTCCGCTAGCAATAGCTTCATCAGCCTCTCTCTCTTTTGCTTGCCATTCCTGTGTCCAGAACCAAGCCTGATCCTTGGAGATAAGTTTCTTGGGGATGAGGAGAAGCCCTTCTTCTATTGCCTCTACTTCCAAAAAATCCCCTACTTCCAAACGAAGTTTCTCGAATGCCTCCTTGGGAATGGTGATTTGGTGTTTTGGGCTGATCTTGGTAATTGGCATATCTCCTCCAAATTGTTCTTCACCCGCCTACGCAGAAAGCCACGGGCTTGCGCGTGGGGCTCCACTGTAAAGAATCCTACCGACTCTCTGGAAAGCTGTCAATGTGAAAAACTTCTTCCACTCCAAAAATTAGGGGACATCTTATCTTGTTCCTGTCAAGAGTAAAGTGAGCAACGGGATCAAAGATAGTGCCATATGACACAAATATAGGCGGATAAATCTACGCTTCGCTCCGACAGGCGGGGTAAAGGGTTTTTGGTTTCTGTCTTTCATCTAAGATTTAGCAAGCAGATCAGTAACTTGGGGTTTGCCAAGTGGTGATTTCGGAATAAGAGGTGATTGGGAATGGAATTTTGGTAGACTAATAAGGCTTCGTTACGCTCAAATCTTCTATGAACATAAAATCATTTGCATTTTTCGAAAATAACTCCCCCTCTGAAATAAGGACGGTAGCAGCAATTATTGCATCTGCTATCAAAAGGCCATGACTTAAATTATATTCCCTTATTAATTCTATAGTCTTTCTGGAAATAGAACTGGAGAAATGAACTACTTTGTATTGCTCTAGAAACTTCACCGTTTCCGTTAATTCCCCTTTATTTCTACAACCAACATATAGCTCCACCTGCGTTATTGGAGAAATGGCAAGTATTTCATTCCTAGAATAGTAATAATCAAGAAAATCTATGGCTGGCTGATACTTACGGTAAAAGTCTATCAAAACATCAGTATCAACAAATTTCATCGGTCATGCCTGTATTCCCAGTGTTTTTTTCTAATCTCTTTTACCCATCTGGCACTATCAACCATATCCTCTCTATCTGCCCACATTCCACAAATAGGGTAGTCCTTTATACTTTTAGTTTTTTTTTCCACCCTTTTTGAAGCCTCCTGCTTAACCCCATATTCATCAAGCCCTAATTTCAAAACCTGTTCTATGTCTGATTGATTTTTAGGGAGCTTTTTTATTAAATTATCTGAAATCTGAAGGGTTATTTGTCCCATCTTTTCATCACCTCAAGGCGTTTTTATCTTTTCCTTTTATTCTTGAGTTGGGAATAAATCTGCACCGCTTCACGATGGTATTGATCAGACTTATCTGTCAGAGCTATCCAAGCTCCTGTGTCAATAAAGATCATTGTTCTTTTTTAGTCCATAAATAATTTTGTCATGATTAATTGAAGCATCTGTTCGTTTTGTCTCACATAGCCCAACTATTTGATCAAGGGCAAAATAGTCATCTTTATGAAATGGCTTTATAATTTCAACTTCTAATAGAACCTTGTTATTTTTTATATCTTTGAATAAATCATTTAATGGTATCAAAAAGCCTTCTTTTGTTCTTTTGGCTTCGACCTGCATTTTGCACCTCCTTAACGACGGATTTTAGCTTGAGGCCTTTGGTAAGGCGTAGATAACATTGGAAATTTTTGTTGCTTTACAAAATATATCTATAATACATCTAAACGTCAAGCTATTTAACAAGGCAGGCGGGGCAAGCATAGAGCATGGAGCATGGCGCAAAGCGCCGAGCGCATAGGGTAAGGCGTATGGAGCATAGAGTTATTACCTTGTGTGAGTAGCAAGTCGTTAGGGGTGAGGGGTAACATGAGATACTGCAGTTACGAGTCATGAGTATTTCTATTAGAAAAATGTCATCTTCCTTTTTGTCTTTCTCTCTTACAAAGTCAAATAAGATTCGAAGGTCGTATCCAGCACTACATGCCCATGTCCCTGAAAGTTTTCCCTTGAGTTTGTGTGTTTCGAGTTTGGGATTCAAAGGGTTATCCAGTAACAGCCTCAATGTCTTTTGTATCTCTTCCCGTCGCTCGGGTTGCTTCTTCAGCAATCTTTTAAAAGCCCTTAAGAATGTGTTGCTCCATATTAAGGTTCTCATTTCGAAAGCTCATTCATCAAGTCATGAACAGTACCTTTGCTTATTCTACCATGCTTGTATTCTTCCCTCGCCTCTTTAATACTCTGAGCCAATCGGTCCCTCCGCTCGTCTACTAAACGTCGCTTCACAATATCCATAAGAGATTCCCTTTGCTCCTCTGGAAGAGATTCTATTATTTCCAAAGCTTTTTGAAAGGTTTTATTTCCCATCAATGCTCACCTTCCTTCTTGATTTTTGGAATATTTTAACAACAAACGTACTTCTTTTCAATAACCAAATCTTGGGTTTTTTGAACTTACTGAACTGATACGTGCTGCAGTGTTCCTTCCATCTTTATTCACCTGACAAGAATTCTTTGATCCTGCCAACCACGAACTCTTGTTGGTGATGAGTCAGTTCTGGAAACATGGGCAAGGACAATATCGTAGAGGCAACTTTTTCGGAGATTGGAAAATCGCCTGCCGTATATCGAGATTCAGAATATGCCTTTTGAAGATGTAGCGGAATAGGGTAATGCAAACCTGTTCCAATAGCCTGTTGTGAGAGGAACTGCTGTAACCTGTCCCGTTCAGAGGTGCGGATTATGTACAGGTGGTACACGGCCCTGGTCCATGAGGGCTCATAGGGTGTAATGACTCCGTCTGATTGGCCAAAAAGCTCGTTGTATCGATGGGCATTTTGTTGGCGTTTTTCATTCCAGTCGGAAAGGTGCCTGAGCTTGATCCGCAAGGTGGCTGCCTGGATGGCATCAAGCCTGCCATTGTAGCCCTCCATATCATGGAAATATTTTTTGATCTGCCCATGATCACGGAGCATGCGGACCTTTTGTGCAATTTCCTCATCATTGGTCGTAACAGCACCGCCCTCACCACAGGCGCCGAGATTTTTCCCTGGATAAAAACTAAAGGCGGCGGCAAGTCCCATGGAGCCGGCCTTTTTCCATCGGTTTTCTTTTTTTGAAAAGTATCCAGCGCCGTGGGCCTGGCAGGCATCCTCGATGACGATTAAGTGGTATTGATCAGCGATCTCCAGGATTGCATCCATATCTGCAGGCTGACCGTAGAGGTGGACGGGGATCACGGCCTTCGGCCGTGACGCATGGCGCCCAGCGCTTGGCGCAGAGCGTTTCCTCAAGTAATCCTTGAGTTTCTGGGGATCCATGTTGTAGGTGCGTTCGTCGATGTCAACAAAGGAGGGGGTAGCACCTGCTTGTGAAATTGCTTCAGTAGTCGCGATAAAGGTGTTGGGGACTGTAATCACCTCATCGCCAGGGCCTATGCCGGCAGCGATCAAGGCAAAGCGGAGCGCATCGGTTCCGCTGTTGACGCCCACGCAGTATTTGGTACCACAGAATTCGGCGAATTCGTTTTCGAATGCCTCTACCTGGGGTCCGCCAATGAAGGCGGCGTTTCTCAGGGCCTCGCGGAAGACTTGCACAAGCTCTTCTTCAAGCTCGATGTGTGGGGTTTTCAGGTCGAGGAAAGGAATCATTTCAGTACCTCCTGCAGAGAGCAGAGCGCAAAGCGCATAGAGTAAAGGGCATGGGGCAAAGCGCAAAGGGCATAGAGCAATGTATTATTTGAGGGTTTTTTTGGAAGTTCGTAATAAGATTAAAATATTAGCGTTTTCGAAGGTAGATCTTCTCGCTATGTTTAAAAATTGAATGAACTCCTTTTTCGAGGAGGAGCCAGAGCCTTCGGCTATGTTGTTTGACATGGACATTCCTGAGCCTCTGAGTTGCTCAGCGAAGCGATATAATCTCTTCTTTTCAAGCTCGTCTGCGATATCGAATAACTCATTGGCAATCTGAATCGCTAACTGCCAAATCTTCAAATCCTGAAATCTGAATTTGATCGTCATTTGTCTTTAGTTATTCGATAGTTCGTATGACTTTGGCGGGGTGAAGTTTTTGTGAATTGGGGGGTTACTCGCGTTTATTGACTTTGATCTATTAGGCTGGCACGTTAGTTTTTTCTAAAACAACTTCTTTTGCACTCTCGTTAAAGATAACCTGAAAATATTCGAAGAAACCTTCTCGACCCAAGATATTTAGTCCAACTGTAAGTTCCTTTGAAAATACAACATTACAAGAAAATTCCTCGTTGTCTACTCTAACCTTGAGTTCATGAATATACCCTACAATTCTACCACCAAGACCTTGGAGTAGAGTCTCTTCTCCTTCTTCTATAACAATTTCAAGACACTCTGCGATTTCTTCACGGAATACTGAAATATTTGCACCGGAGTCAATCAAAGCATCAGTATCTATCTCAACATTCTCTTTAATGAGGGTAACAGGAATAATCGGAAATTCCCTATCTCCCCTAATCGCATATCTAAACTTGATCATAGCACGTACATACCTTCGTCTTTCCGCATAAGCATCGTGAGGTGGACCTTGCGAAATCCCTTTTGCTTGCCCTGTTCCAGGGCTTCCTTGGCTGTTTTTCCAACGCCAACTAACTCATTGGAACAAACAGCAATCCATTTCCCCCTATAGATCTCTAGTTCTTTTTGATGCTCGGAAATCCATTCCATATCCTGCCTTCCCATCGATAGAACCCCCTAAATATTTTCATTTCTGATTATGATTTTGGACTATAAAGACTCCGAAACGTCTGATCATCACAATGAATGATTATTAATACTAGCCTAACACACGTTCATCAAAATAAATAGGCTTTTCTGTTTTTATAATAGCTCGCAATTTCATAGTAATCACCTTACGAATGGTATTTTTTAAATGTTTACATATTTTTCGTAACTACTCAGGTTGTCAGGTTCACGGTTCATGGTTCAGGGTTGTTCGCATTGCGCTTCTCATACCCGCCCGCCTCGCGTTGCGAAGCATTGCGGGCAGGTGGCGGGCAGGAGGGAAGGGCGAAAGACATCCCCCTAATCCCTGGCCCAGACCTGGCATTGTAAATTTGGTGTTTAATATCGAATTCTTGAAAAACCAATAGCCCATATATAATAACCTCATAACGTCGCGCCTCCCGATCCCGTCCCGGTCTCGGAACGGGGAGGGCAGGCCTGTTTATCCTAGAAAAATTCATATTCTCTTTGTGCTCTTTGTGGCGGATTCGATGGTTCGTATGACGCGGGCGGGGTTGCCCACGACGATTGTGTTCGGGGGCACGTCTTTTGTTACTACGCTTCCTGCTCCCACGATGGATTTTTCGCCTATGGTAACGTGGGATAGGATCGTAGATCCTGAGCCGATAGATGCTCCTTTTTTGACCAGGGTGGGTTCCACGGTCCAGTCCGCCTCGTCCTGGAGCTCACCTTTTTCATTTGTCGCACGGGGGTAGGTATCATTAATAAACATGACGCCGTGCGCTACCATGACATTATCTTCAATAGTTACCCCCTCGCAGATAAAGGTGTGGCTCTGAATTTTGCAGTTTTTCCCTATCCGGGCGTTTTTCTGGATTTCGACAAAAGGCCCAATTTTGGTATTGTCACTGATCTCGCACCCATACAGGTTGACGAAATCGGCTATTTTTACATTGATCCCGAGCCTGACGTCAGAGGCTATTCTCTTAAGCTGCCTTTCTGAGGAGTTTGGCATATCTAATTGGGACTGCTTGTCCTTTCTTTTTCAGCGATTCATTGGCCGCTTCAAGCACTGACACAACACGGAGGCCACTATACCCATTGGTGCGAGGTGTTTGATTTTCCTCAATGCATTCTAAGAAATGGGAACATTCCCTTCGCAGAGGTTCATAGTCCTCGATGCGGGGGATGTGAATGTCGCCGTAGCGGTAAGAAAACTGAAATTCGGCGAACGTGTCATAGTAAGGCGGTGCGTCCACACCCTTGTCGTAGATCTTGATTTTTTCCTGGGGTTCTGTGTCGTTATAGACCAACATCTTTTTACTTCCCACTATGGTTGTCGTTCTCACCTTGTTGGGATCGAGCCAGCTACTATGGATAAATGCAATGGTGCCGTTGGAGAAATTGAGGGTTATGGTGGCCACATCTTCGATATCTTTTCTGTAATGGGCTTTGCCCTGGCCATTGACCGAGGTGGGGTGTTCGCCCAATAGATAGGTGATGATGGAGATATCGTGGGGAGCAAGATCCCATATCACATTGATATCTGGCTGGAAAAGTCCCAGGTTCAACCTGACGCTTGCGATATAGAGAATTTCGCCCAACTCACCGCTTTCGACGATCTTCTTGATCTTATTAACTGCAGCGGTGTACTCAAAGGTGTGACCCACCATGAGGACTTTGCCCTTTTTCTCAGCCAGACGGATTAACTCCAGGCATGCATCTGAAGAATGGCACAAGGGTTTTTCCACAAACACGTGTTTTTCGTGGAGGAGGGCCTCCTTTGCCAGGTCGTAATGGGTGAAAACGGGTGTGGCGATTCCCACTGCGTCAATTTCCGGACTGGTGATTATTTGGTTGATATCATTCGTTGTTTGAATGCCCGGAAAGAGCGTGTTCATGCGATTGAGCTTTTTTTCATCTGAATCGCAGCACATTAACATATTGCAGTTGGGGAGTTGAGTATAATTCCGAATAAGGTTCGGCCCCCAATAGCCGCAACCAATAATGCCTATGTTTATCATGATAAACCTCCAATTTGGTTAATTGAGTTGGATTGGTTCAATTGGTGAATTAGGTTAACTGAGTAATTGAGTTAAATTGGTTGAATAGACCAACTAAGTTAATTGAGTTAACTTTATCGATCATTGATCTTCTTCTTTCCGGCGTCTTAGATAGGCGATATAGCCGTTTAGAAGCTTATGAACAAATGCTCCCTCTGACTTCAGCTCATCGAGAAAATCCCTCGGAAGGTACTCCTCATCAATGCAAATGTTCAAATCATCTAGCAACTCACATAAAGAACCCCTTGATTGTCTGCAGAATTGGATATTTTCTTGATAGTGATATCTGCCATACCCCTCCGCTATGTTGTTTGTTAGCGAAGTTGCCGCCCTCCTCATCTGGCCCACTAAATTGAACTTTTCCTCTACGGGAAGTTTCTTAATCAGTTTGTAGTTTTTCTTTCGGAATTCTCTCGCTGCTTTGTAAACTTCTAGATCTTCGAATGTTTTGAATCCCACAACCCCCCCATTTAACCTAATTGACTAATCTAACCTAATTAACTTGGTTAACTTGGTTGATTGAGTTAACTGAATTGACCAGTCTCTAATATGCTCCTGCTGTTGAAAGGACGGCACGGAAGGTTTTAAGGATGATCTTGATGTCGAGCCAGATCGACCAATGGTCTGCGTATTGAAGATCAAGGCGGACCATTTCATCAAAGCTCGTCTGGCTCCTGCCGCTGACCTGCCATAATCCCGTGAGGCCGGGTTTTACTTCAAAAACCCGGCCGCAATGCCAGAGCCTGTATTTTTCCACCTCATACGCGATGGGGGGGCGCGGTCCAACAAGGCTCATGTCTCCTCGCAATATATTGAAAAGCTGGGGGAGTTCATCCAGGCTGGTTTTTCTCAAAATGCGGCCGAGGCCTGTAACCCGGGGGTCATCGTTTATTTTGTAGAGGGGTTGCGCCTCTGTGCCACGGTTTATTTTGCCATGGCGCCCGTTAATGAGATTAGTGACATAGGTTTCATGAACTGCAGGGTCAGCATTAACACCCATGGTTCTGAACTTCAGAAAGGTAAAAGTCCGGCCCAAAAAGCCGATGCGCTCCTGGCGAAAAAAGATGGGGCCGGGGGAGGTAAACTTGATGAGAACCGCAATGATGAGCATCAGTGGAGCGGTGACAATAATACCAAAGGTCGCTCCTCCGATGTCGAAAATGCGTTTCGCAAGCCTTTTAAGGGAAGAGAAAAGTTTTTGAGTTAGGATATCAGCATACATTGCATTGTCCTGTAGATTGCTCTGGCCGGGGCCCCCGTTGCCACCGTTTAGGGTGGAGCCATTTCCGTTAGTTGAGCCGTCAGCAAAAGTGGAAACTTCAATGAATTCCTCCAGATTCACTTTTTCAGCGCCAGGCCACTCTTGCGTGAACTGATTGTAGATCTTCTCTCTGAATTCAAGAGCGCCGGAATTTTTTGTGTCGGGCATGAGAATGCCGACCCTTTTCAGATCAAACCATCCCTTGGTGTCAGTTTTTCTGGACTGTCGGACAAGCCACTCGGCAAGCTTTCTCTGGTGAGTTCGCGTAGACCCTGTGGATTTTCCGTTCAGAGCCGTGGAAATCGCTTCCACGTCCGCGATTAAAAGAGAAAAGGCTCGCCCATTTCGTTTGGTTCGCTCACGCTCCTCTTTTAGCCTGAGAAGGAAAAAATTCTGGCTGTAGAGCCCGGTCTCCGGGTCGATAGGCAGAGGACCATTGAGACGATGACTGCTAGGGTCTCGTGAGAAAATCTTCATTGAGTTTGATTCAGTAAGTTAAATGGTTAATTAAGTTATTAATTGAGGTGAATTAGCTGGGACGATTTGGGGGCCGGATTTATTTTTTCTTTTGGCCTTAGTGGCGTTTGTAGAATTTATGATATCAGGTTTTTTTGACACGGGTGGCCTGCGGGCACACACGGCATTAAATCGGTTTCTGAAAAGAGATTTTTGACACGGGGCGCCTTCGGCGCCACACCCCAGTACCATCTTTCGGAGCTACCCCAGCCAAATAATTTTTAGATTTAACGGGGCAAGCGGGGTCCCGATGGCGGGACCCTCCAAAGGCGGATAAATCTACGCTTCGCTCCAACGGGCGAGAGTTAGTTCTGCAGAGCAGAACCAGTGTCAAGGATTACCCCCCGAGTCCCTCGGGCAGGCCTTTTTATACTGCAGCCAAAAGCAAGTTTGTCCTGTTGACAATGGCCCAACATTGCGTCATACTATGTATGACTCTGAGAGGTGCCTTTTGCGGATATCGGATTTCGAATGGGATGAAGGAAACGCGCTGCGAACCGGAGGAGGCAGAACAGGTATTTGCGGTTGCCCCACTTATCCGCCGCACGAAAAAGGGACACTTTGCGGCCTTTGGCCCAACCCTCGGAGGAAGATATCTGACCATAGTCTTTGAGCATAAACCCAAAGGTCTCGTTCGCCCCATCACAGGATGGGATATGAGCCAGGCCGAAATTCGGTGTTATAGGAAAAACAGGAGATAAAGGATGTCTAGAACCAAGAACCAAACTACTAACCACAACCTGGCAGAATACTATGATAAGGCAAACATCATGGATGAAATCTTGGATGAATCCATTGATCTGACGTTGCATAGTGGGCTTCGCGAGGATATTCTCTCTGGAAAACGTAGAAGAAGACTCAAGAACCTTACCATCAAGATGGACCCTATTCAGATTCAAGCGGTGCGCAAGATTGCCACCATGAAATCAATTCCCTACCAGACGCTGATACGCCACTGGATTGCCCAAGAGATCAAAAGGGAATTGTCGTTAGGAAGCCAGTAGTTCTCACTGAAAAGATGGTTATTTGACACGGATTCGCTTCGCGAATACACGGTTGTGTTTTTTTGCAGGAAGAATTTGGTAAGGAAAATTCTTCGAACGCCCAAGCCCTTCGGGCAGGGCTTCTGCAGGTTATTTGACACGGGGCGCCTGCGGCGCCACACGGCGTTTAACCTGTGTCTGAAAAAAGAGTCGTTTGAAACGGGGGGCCTGTGGTCCCGAAAGCATTCGGGGGTTTTAGCGTTTTTGGCCTTTGTAGTATCTATAATGGTAATCAGAGGTTTCGAGTTCGGCACAGTTGAGGACCACGCCGAGTATCTTTTCTGAAGGGATAGTTTTTAGTTCTCTTTTTACGAGGTCTCTTCTTGTCTTGTCTGCCATGATTACGACAATGGCACGGTCAGTCATCTGGATGAGGGCGTTGGCCTCAGAGGTTGCAATGATGGGCGTTGAATCGATTATGATATAGGTATCTTTGAGGCTTGTTTTTAAATGTTGAATCAGGCGTCTCATCCTGGTCGATGAGATTAATTCGGCGGGGTTCGGACTAAGGGTGCCCGCCGGCAGGACGGTTAGACCCTCGATCTCAGTGCCAACTAAGGTTCCCCCGATAGTTGCTTTTTTTTCCAAAACGTCTGAGAGACCCAGGGCATTTTGCAACCCTAAGCGTGAGCTGAGATCTTTCATCCGCAAATCCGCATCGATCAAGATAACAGAGTCATCCAGCCCTCTTGCTATGGTCGCTG
>JAFDDT010000170.1 GCA_019310725.1 Deltaproteobacteria bacterium
TGTTGACAAAGGCCTGGTTGTGAGAGACAAAGATCAATGTACCGGTGTAGTCAACCAGGGCATGTGTGAGGATTTCTGATGATATGAGATCAAGATGGTTAGTCGGCTCATCCATCACCATGAGATTTCCCGGTTGTACCAGCAGTTTTGCAAGTGCTACCCGCGCCTTTTCCCCACCAGAAAGCATACCTATTGACTTGTTCACATCATCCCCTGAAAAGAGAAAGGCGCCGCATACGCTCCTGACGGAACCTATTGTCTCATCGGGGACTGTCTGGCTCACCTCTTCGATTATTGTTTTTCTGGGATCCAGCATTTCGAGGTGGTGCTGTGCAAAATAACTCATGGAGACGTGCTGGCCGAGCGTTATCTCACCGGAATCGGGTTTGATTTCGCCTGCCACCATTCTGAGGAGCGTGGTTTTGCCCGAACCATTGGGACCGATAATCGCTATCCTTTCTCCCCGTAACACAGTTCGGGTGATGTTTTTGTAAAGGGTGTTTTGGCCAAAGGCTTTTGAGATTTCTTTCATAGCTACTACCTCTCTTCCGCTCCTTGGTGCAGGGGAAAAGGAAAAGTGAATGGTCTTTTGGGGCCGGAACGATTCGACCAACTCCATTTTTTTGAGCAGTTTTATCTTGCTTTGCGCCTGTCTGGCCTTTGAGGCCTTATACCGGAACCGTTCAATAAATCTCTGGGCCTCTTTTGCCCTCTGTTCCCGATTCTTGGCTTTGGCCTCGAGGGCCAACTTTTCCTCATCTCTGGCCTTCAGATAGAAATCATAGTTCCCCCGGTAACTCCGTATGCCTTCCAATTCCAAACTGATGACGCGATTAATTTGCCTGTTCAGAAAATCCCGGTCATGGGATACAAGGATGAGAGCCCCCCTGTATGTTTGGAGGAATTGCTCCAACCAATGTACGGAAGGAATATCAAGGTGATTGGTTGGCTCATCGAGCAGAAGCAGATCAGGTTCCTGATAAAGGAGACTCCCGAGGAGTAACCGCATCTTCCACCCTTCGCTCAGTGATGAAGCCTGTCTAGAAAAATCATCAGGTGCAAAGCCAAGGCCTGCCAGGATCCTTTCGGCCTCATGCAGAGGAAAGTGCATCTCCAAATGGCTGATTTCCTGGTGGAGTTCAGCTAATTTTTGTGCCAGCCTTGCACGGTCACTCTGGTTCTGGGTGTCCTTCAGTGATTCTTCCGCCTGAGTTATCCGATTTCCGAGCTCAACCCTTCCCGGGATGGAATCCAAGACCGATTGAAGAACATTGCCGGATAAGGCAGCACGAACATCCTGAGGGAGGTATCCAATCCTGATACCTCTGCCTTTTTTAATTTCCCCGGCTTCAGGGGATATTTCTCCAGTGATAAGTCTGAGAAGTGTTGTCTTACCGGACCCATTTGGTCCTACCAGTCCAATCCTGTCTGCTTGCTCGACCTGAAGTCCTATATCGTGAAAAAGGTTTGTTCCGAGGAAGGTGACCGAGAGTTTAGAGATAGTTACGAGACTCATGCGTTACTTACGCCAGTATGCAGGGGCAAGCATAACAATAACGGTGTAAATTTCAAGGCGACCGATAAGCATACAGAAGGTTAAAACCCACTTACACAGATCAGGAATAGCGAGGTAGTTTCTCACCGGACCCACCAGACCAAATCCTGGACCTACATTGCCTAATGTTGCTGCCACAGAGGCGAAGGATGTGACAACATCGAGGCCAAGGGCAGACATAACAATGACAGCCACAATAAAAAGGCCGACATAGAGGATGAAGAATCCCCACATACTGCTCAATACCTCTTCCGAGACCGGTTTGCGACCAAGCTTGATAGATCTCACAGCATGGGGATGTGCGAGCCTGAAGATCTCTCTGAAGCCATATTTCACAAGCAAAATGATCCTTATGACCTTTACTGCTCCACCTGTAGATCCTGCCATCGCCCCGATAAACATACACAAGAAAAGAATGATCTGCGATAGAGCCGGCCACTGTGCATAATCGCTGGTTACGAAACCGGTTGTAGTGATGATGGAGGTAACCTGAAAGGCCGCACGTCTGAACGCACCGCCTATGGAATGGGAGGCTATCCCGTAGATATTGCAGGTAACCAGAAGAATAAGGGCAGCCAGAATAAAGAGGAATATGCGGCACTCGGGATCCCTGCCAAATACCCTAAAGTTTCCCTTTAAAAACTTATAATGAAGGGCGAAGTTTACCCCGGCCAGGAGCATGAAAACGGTAATAACAGCCTCGAAATAGGCCTTGTTATAGTAGGCAATACTTGCATTGCGTGGACTAAATCCTCCGGTGGGCATCGTGCAGAATGCGTGACACATGGAATCAAAGAGGGACATCCCCCCGATAAACAGGAGGCCAATCTCCACCAGGGTGATAAGAAGATAAACCTTCCAGAGGGTTTTTGCAGTCTCTGAGATGCGAGGTTGCAGTTTGTCCACCACCGGACTCGGGATCTCAGCCTTGTAAAGCTGCATTCCTCCTACACCGAGGAAGGGAAGAATAGCAATGGAGAGCACAATAATCCCCATACCTCCCATCCATTGCGTGAGGCTTCTCCAGAGTAATATCCCCTCTGGGAGAGATTCAATATTGTTCAGAATAGAGGCCCCTGTGGTGGTAAAGCCGGAAAGCGATTCAAAAAAGGCATCGGTAAATGTGGCAATAGAACCTGAAAACAAAAAGGGGAGAGAGCCAAAAAGACCAGCGCTCAACCAACTGAAGGTGACGACGGCCATGCCTTCTCTCTGACTGAGAGAGGCGTAATCACTTGTTCTGGTAACAACAAAGAGGATGGAGCCAATTCCCGAGGTAACCATAAAAGCATAGAGGATAGGAAAGGTGCTCCCATCGGAATAGATGAGAGAGATGCCGAGGGGTGCAAGCATGGAAAGACCGATGAAGACATTGAGGATTCCGATGAGCCGGAAGATCTGCCGAAAACGCATTAAAAGTATTCCAGTTTAACGGTAAATAGTTTTTCAAGTTTTGGTATTGCGCCTTTTAGGGCGAAGATTATCAAGTGGTCATGAGGCTTGATCATGTCATGCCCGCGGGGGATAATGATCTCTTCTCCCCTGACAATTGCACCAACGATGGCCTCTTTGGGGAATTTTACCTTCGAGAGAGGCATATTCACAATGTCGGAAGTCTCAAGTGCCTCAAACTCGATAACCTCTGCAGCTTCTGCTTTGAGGGGTGCCACACAAACCACCTTGCCTTTCCTGATAAATTGGAGAATTGCTCTGATTGCTGAGAGCCGTGGACTTACCACTGTATCAATTCCGATGGCAGACACAAGGGGGATATAGCTGAGTTTTCCTATACGCGTAACCGTTTTCTTGGCCCCGAGGGCCTTACCCAGCAGAGAGATAAGAACATTGTTTTCTTCATCGCCCGTGATGACAACCATGACATCCACATCAGTAATATTCTCCTCTGTCAGGAAGTCCCGGTCGGTGCCATCACCATTCAAAACAACCACCTTTTCAAGTTTTTCAGCCAGCTCCAGGCATCTCTGGCTATCTTTTTCGATTATCTTGGTATTTATGTTCATTTTATCGAGTGACATTGCTAAGGCCAGACCAGTGGTACCGCCCCCGACAATGACAATCCGACGCAATCCCTCCTCCCTGATGTTTAACAGTCCAAAGAGCGTTGAGATTTCGTCTCTATGGGTCACGCAGTATAATAGATCCTTTGGTTGGATGGTATCCTGCCCGCTCGGAATGATAACCTCTTCACCTCTTACAATCACACCAACAAGGAGTGCGTGCTCAAAGTCCTGAAAAGAGGAGAGCTTTCGCCCGACCAAATGGGAGTCCTCTTTTATGGTTATGCCAATGAGCTTGATCCTGCCATCAGCGAAATCTATGACCTCAGAGGCCTCAGGCACCTCCATGAGCATGAGCATAGAATTGACCATCTCTGATTGAGGATTAATAATCAAGTCGATATTCAAGAAATCCTGCTTGAAGATCTCTGTGTGTTCCATGTAGTCTGGATTTCTTACGCGGGCTATCTTGGTTATGTAATCGGTGAGATACTGAGCATAAAAACAGGCGATCAAATTGGCCTCGTCACTATCGGTAGCTGCCACGATTATATCAGTTTCCCTTATGCCTGCCTCGGTTAGTACCGAGGGACTTGTGCCTGAGCCCACGATGGCTTGAACATCGATAACCGTTTGAATATGGTTGATCTTATTCTGATCCTTGTCAATCACAACCACGTCATGATTTTCTTCGGAGAGCCTCTGGGCGATATTAAAACCTACCTCACCAGCGCCGACAATAATGATTTTCATATATTTTCACCTTACTAAATTCGTAACCGTTCGCAGGTTCAAGGTTCAACGTTCAGGCCTGCCCTGGCGCGATTTGCCTGGCAAATATTGCAATTTCTATACTAGTTATAAGTCCTGGCAATACAGCATAAGCATTGCATGCCAGGTTTGGGCCAGGGGTTAAAGAAAAAGAAGGCATTGAAGACCCTAGGGTCTCGTTGAAAAGGCTCATTTTCCAAAGTAATTGCCAATTTGGCTCCAAGTTTTGGATTACGCCTGAGCAAGCCGACGCTTTTCTCCTAAACATGCATCCCAAATGCAGTCGGGGAACGAGAATGGAACTTTGAACCCCTGAACCCCTGGCCCAGACCGACCATCGGCAGTATATATACGAAAGGTATAGCCTAAGCCTACTCAAGCACAGGTTTGGAATCATGCCATTTGGCGATATCAGGGCGGGCTTTGAACCTGTGAACACCTACCCAAAATTTTCTCTATTTCCAGATAGAGACTAAGGTGAGTTTTAAGAAAGCCCGACCCAAAAGTCAATATATAAAGAGATCTCCTCTGAGAAACGGAGCTCACATTTTTTAAAAGAATTTCAGGGGAGGATGGGGAGGCCACAGGAGGGGCCAGGGGAAAAGCAGGGGAGATATTCAAAACAATTTCTTTTGGATGTCATGCGCTTCTGCTTTGGAATGGAAGCCAAAGTGTCTGTATGCGAGTCTTGTAGCCACTCTCCCCTTTGGGGTACGGTTTATGTATCCACTTTGAAGGAGAAAGGGTTCGTATACCTCTTCAAGGGTATCCTTTTCTTCATGCAGTGCAGCTGAAAGGGCATCGACCCCAATGGGACCGCCGTCGAATTTCTCTATTATGGTCAGCATAATCTGGCGGTCCATCTTATCAAGGCCCTTTTGATCCACCTCCAATATATCCAAGCCCTTTGCTGCAACTGAATGTGAGATCACCCCTTCAGCTTCAACCTCTGCATAATCTCTTACCCTCTTCAGTAACCGGTTAGCGATCCTAGGTGTACCTCTCGATCTTTTTGAAATCTCAAGAGCACCTTTTCTATCGAGCGGGATATTGAGCAGTTTCGCAGATCTGGTTATGATCTCCTGCAATTCCTCTGGTTTGTAAAACTCAAGCCGCAAAACAACCCCAAACCTGTCTCTTAAAGGGGGTGTGAGGAGGCCTGTTCTGGTAGTGGCGCCAATCAAGGTGAAGGGCGGGATAGAGAGCCTTACGGTCCGAGCGGATGGTCCTTGGCCAATAATGATATCAAGCTTGAAGTCCTCCAGTGCAGGGTAGAGTATCTCTTCCACCACGTGGTTCAATCGGTGTATTTCATCAATAAAGAGGACATCCTTGGGTTCTAGAGATGTCAAGATAGCAGCCAGATCTCCAGGTCTATCTAACACGGGACCTGAGGTAGTCTTTATGCTAACGCCAAGTTCATTTGCTATTATGTGGGCCAGGGTAGTTTTTCCAAGACCAGGACTCCCATGAAAGAGGACGTGATCCAAGGCCTCTGAACGTGCTCTGGTTGCCTGTATAAAGATCCTGAGATTTCTCTTAATATCCTCCTGGCCAATAAACGTGTCCAAGGCTGATGGTCTGAGACTGACTTCCAGTGAACCCTCATCTACCCTGGGTTGTGGATCTGTGATTCCTTCTCCCATAGTTATTTGATTTTCCTATTGAACCTTTTCATCTGTGCCTTATGAAGAATCTCCCCGTGCGAGACGACGCAGTGCCTCCTTGAGAAGCGCCTCAAGATTTACCTCCTCATCTCTCCGTAAGACATCCTCTAGCGCTTTTTTTGCGTCTCTGCGTGGATAACCAAGGTTGCTGAGGGCCGAAAGTGCATCATCAAATATCTCTTTATGCCGTATTTCTACCCTCTCCCGAGGCCGCAAATCTATGTCCTCTGATAAGAGCGATGCCTTGTCTCGTAACTCCAAGGTTATCCTCTGAGAGGTCTTTTTGCCAACTCCAGGGACAGCAGCGATCCTTTCAGGATCAGCCATCACAATGGCTCCTAGGAGATCTTCAAGCCCGATACCAGAAAGGATATTTAAGGCCAACTTGGGGCCGATACCAGACACACTAATTAGGAGCAAGAAGGTCTTTTTTTCCAGTTCTGTTTGAAAACCGAATAGTTGAAATGTATCCTCCCGAACATGGGTATACACATGGAGGCTGACCTTTTCCATCTCATCAGGGAGTTGGTAGAATGTGGACAGAGGGACAAAGGCCTGGTATCCAACACCCGCGGCATCAATTATTACTGACTGGGGGCTCTTACTCAATAGTATTCCGGTTAGACGGGCTATCATACGGCAAGGGTATCTTCAAATCTGACCCAATTATGGTGGCATATGGCAACGGCCAATGCGTCCGCTGTATCCAAAGAGAGATGGGTATCGAGTTTAAGGAGAAGTTTTACCATGGCTCTTACCTGCTCTTTTGTCGCCCTTCCATAGCCCACCACCGATTGTTTAATTTGCAAGGGTGTGTACTCAAAAACCTTGACACCACACTGAACAGCTGCAACCAGGGCGGCTCCCCTCACGTGACCAATCTTTAAGGCGCTCTTAACATTTTTGGCAAAAAAGATGTCCTCGATGGACATTTCCTCTGGATGATAGGTCTCGATAATTTCAACAAGGGAGGTAAAAATTTTATGCACCCTCTGGTGGAATGGCCAGGGGTGAGGAAAAGAGATTTTGCCTCCAGTAACGTAACCCAGCGTACCGAGTTCCTTTTTGACTAAACCGTAGCCTGTGACTAAAGAGCCCGGATCAACCCCGAGGACCAGCATTAACTGATGGCCTCCATAACCTCATCTGAGATATCAAAATTGGCATATACATGGTTGACGTCATCATTGTCTTCGAGCAGTTCCATCCCTTCAAGATTGGTGGTTGTCTTTGGGATCATGGTTATCTCTGCCAGGATAGGGGTAAGCCCAGCATCTTCAATGGCAGCTTTTACCTGTTCGAAAAGAGAAGGTTCAGTTACTATTTCAAACTCTTTTTCCCCTTCTTTGATGTCCTCAGCCCCGGCCTCAAGGGCCACTTCAAATAGCCTTTCCTCATCTGTCTGATCTCTAGGAAGGACAATAAGGCCCTTCTGAGAAAACATCCAGGCCACACAACCTGCTGCCCCTAGGCTACCTCCATGCCTTTCAAAGAGATGCCTAACATCCGCTACAGCTCTATTTCTATTATCAGTCAGGACCTCTACCAAAACTGCTACACCTCCTGGACCATATCCTTCATAGGTGGCCTCTTCGTAAGTGGATCCTTCTAGCTCACCAGTTCCTTTCTTTATGCCCCTCTCGATGTTCTCCTTAGGCATATTTTCTGCCTTGGCCGCAGCTATAGCCGTCCTCAACCGGGCATTAGACTCAGGATCTTTTCCGCCCATCCTCGTGGCAACCGTAATTTCCTTGATGAGCTTGGTAAAAATCTTTCCTCGCTTGGCATCAACTGCACCTTTTTTATGTTTTATCGAGGCCCATTTTGAGTGTCCAGACATATGCTGTTTCCTCCAACTGTTATTCTTCGACAGGCTGTCGCCGAAATCCCTTTTCTCTTGGTCTAAAACGTTTTCTGATAAATCTAAGGCTCGCTCCAGGCGATGTCAAAACTCACCCTTCGGGCTCAAACAGTTGACATCGCTTATCTTCCACTTCGCCAAGATTTCCTAGCAAAAAACGTTCTAATGACCGCTCAAAGGGATTTCCGTTTGGGCAACAGCCTGTCAATGGTTTACCTCTCTTTTCTGTTCGTAGCCTTATCGTCCCAAATTTTTTAACATACTTGCCTCTTTTTTGCAAAGCCAATTTGGGGAATGATCGGGATGGTAGGGTTTTCAGATTTTGAAGTATAGCTAAATCCTTGCCAAGTTTGCTATTTGATACTATCCTATTGACAGATTAAACTGAATCTTTGATATCTGGCAGCAGGAAATCATCTGATGGTCTTTTGGGTCTATAACATAATAGCAACGGTCGGCCTTTTTTGTGCTGGTCCAGTGATTTT